>JANQMY010000226.1 GCA_028279895.1 Alphaproteobacteria bacterium | reverse complement strand
CGGGTCTGACCACACAAGAGAATTTGTACCGGTATTGGCATTCGGGCCGCAGGTTGCCGGCCAATTCATCGGCAAGCGGGAAACGTTCGCGGATATCGGGCAATCGCTCGCCGCCCATTTGGGGCACGACGCTTTGTCCGCCGGCAAATCGTTTTTGTGAGACCGTCGATACAAGAAGGCAAAGGCCATATGAGCCAAAACGTCGTAACAAATCTTCCGGGGACAGAACGTACCACCCGTGCCCGTCACCCTGAGCGCAATGAAGGTACCGCCCTTCACGGCGACTGGATTGACGACATCCGCGTCAACCTATCGGCGGTAGAACGCCGGGTAACCTCGTTGGCAGGGCGGCGTACGGTGAAGAAGGAATGGCAGGCTGCATGGCTTTTGAAGGCCGTTACGTGCATCGACCTCACCACTTTGTCCGGCGACGACACACCCGGCCGTGTTCATCGGCTGTGCGCGAAAGCCAAACAACCCGTCCGCCCCGACATACTGGATGCGTTGGGGGCGGGCAAGCTGGGTATTACAACGGGCGCCGTGTGCGTCTATCACGAGATGATCGCGCCCGCTGTCGAAACGTTGCGTGGCACCTCCATCCCCATCGCCGCGGTGTCGACCGGATTTCCCGCGGGCCTGTCGCCCTTCGAGACGCGCCTTGATGAAATCAGACGATCGGTGGAAGCCGGCGCCACCGAAATCGACATCGTCATCTCCCGGCGCCACGTGCTGAACGCGAACTGGGGCGCACTGTACGACGAAGTAAAAGCCTTTCGTGAGGCCTGTGGCGACGCCCATTTGAAGGCTATTCTGGCGACCGGCCAATTAGGATCGATCTCGAAGGTTGCCAAAGCCTCTATGGTCTCGATGATGGCGGGGGCCGACTTCGTCAAAACATCGACCGGCATGGAAAACATCAATGCCACCCTGCCCGTGAGTCTTGTCATGATACGGACCATCCGCGACTATTACGAACGCACCGGCAATCTGGTGGGGTTCAAACCTGCGGGCGGCATTTCATCCGCCAAACTCGCTCTGCAATATCTGATCCTCATGAAGGAAGAACTCGGCGACCGCTGGCTTCAACCGGACTTGTTCAGGTTCGGCGCCTCGAGCCTGTTGGGCGATATAGAGCGCCAACTTGAACATTTCGTCACCGGGCGCTATTCAGCGGCCAACCGCCACCCCATGGGATAACCGCATGCCCAACGTTGCCGAAATATTCGAAGACATGTCATACGGCCCGGCGCCGGAACAAGCCGACTATGTGTCTAATTGGCTGGACCGTCATGACCGCAGGTTCGGCATGTTTATCGGCGGTGCTTGGACGCCGCCCCTCGACGGTCCCCGCGCGATGGAAAGCAAAAACCCCGCAACCGGGGAGCCGCTCGCGACCATCAGTGTCGGGACAAATAATGAGGTGGACGCTGCCGTAGCGGCCGCGCGCGATGCCTGGCCTGCTTGGGCGAAACTTTCGGGACACCAGCGCGCCAAACATCTTTACGCTTTGGCGCGTCTGATTCAGAAGAACAGCCGCTTTCTCGCGGTGCTCGAGACATTGGACAATGGCAAGCCGATCCGCGAAACGCGCGACATCGACATTCCGCTTGTCGCCCGCCACTTCTACCACCATGCGGGTTGGGCGCAGCTTCAAGCCCAGGAGTTTCCCGATCGGGAGCCGCTGGGTGTTGTCGGCCAGGTCATTCCATGGAACTTCCCTTTGCTGATGCTGGCCTGGAAAATCGCACCCGCCTTGGCGGCCGGCAACACGGTGGTGCTCAAACCTGCGGAGTACACCAGCCTTTCCGCGCTTTGTTTTGCCGAACTGTGCCAGGAAGCCGGCTTGCCGGCGGGCGTGGTCAACATCGTCACCGGTGCGGGCGAAACAGGTGAATTGATCGTCAACCATCCGGACATCTCCAAGATCGCCTTTACCGGCTCCACAGAGGTGGGGCGCAACATTCGCCGCGCGACGGCAGGCACGGGCAAAAAACTCTCCCTTGAGCTCGGCGGGAAATCTCCTTTTCTCATTTTCGAAGATGCCGATGTGGACGGCGCTATCGAGGGCTTGGTGGACGCCATCTGGTTCAATCAAGGCGAAGTATGCTGCGCGGGATCGCGCTTGCTGGTGGAAGAAAGCATCGCCGATAAAACGGTCGAGAAAATCAAGGCGCGCCTGTCACACTTCCGCATTGGAGACCCCCTGGATAAAGCCATCGACATGGGCGCTCTGGTCGATCCCATTCAAAAAAGCAGTATCGACACTCTGTTGAGACAATCGCTGGCTGAAGGCGCCGAGCTTTGGCAGCCCGATATTCCGTGTCCGGATCAGGGGTGCTTCCTGCCGCCCACCCTTCTGACCAACGTGTCGCCCAGCAATGTTGCGGTCCGCGACGAAATCTTCGGCCCTGTGTTAACCGCTATGTCTTTCCGCACATTGGACGAAGCGGTCGCACTGGCCAACAATACGCGCTATGGGCTCGCCGCCAGCATATGGTCCGAGAACATCAACCGGGCGCTGAGCATCGCCGGCGATATCAATGCCGGCGTGGTCTGGATCAATTCCACCAACCAGTTCGATGCGGCCTGTGGGTTCGGCGGGTATCGTGAGTCCGGGTTCGGCCGCGAAGGCGGCGCCGAGGGCATGCGCGAATACCTCAAAACCAAAAACGAATGGCTTACAAACGAGAGCGCCGTCGTCGCCCCGCCGAAACCGCCAGAGGGAAAGGGCGGCTCGGTAGGTGGCGTCGACCGCACCTACAAGAACTACATAGGCGGCAAACAAACCCGTCCCGACGGCGGGAACACGCTGATTTGCGTCGACCATACGGGCCAGGCTGCCGGTCGTGTGGGGGACGGGAACCGAAAAGACATCCGCGACGCGGTGGAGGCCGCGTACAAAGCATCCTCCTGGGCCAAGGCAACAGCGCATAACCGCGCGCAGATCCTCTATTTCATCGCCGAAAACCTAGACGCTCGCGCTAAGGAGTTCGCCGACCTTCTAAAACGCCTGACCGGTGTCACACGACGCAAGGCGGAAGCCGAGGTTTCGGCGTCGGTTGCGCGTCTGTTCAGCTATGGGGCGTGGGCGGACAAATTTGACGGACAAGTTCACACCCCGCCCATGCGCAACATCACGCTGGCGGTACATGAACCCATTGGCGTGATGGGGCTTGTATGCCCGGACACGGCGCCCCTGCTGTCGTTTGTCTCGCTTGTCGCCCCGGTGATCGCCATGGGAAACCGCTGTGTCGTTGTGCCGTCTGAGCGGTATCCGATCGTGGCCGCGGAGTTCTACCAAATCCTCGAAACGTCTGATGTTCCAGGTGGCGTTATAAATATTGTAACGGGCGCGCGCGACACTCTGACCGACACGCTGGCGAAGCACGATCAGGTGGATGCCATATGGTATCATGGCTCGTCCGACGGCAGCGCCACGGTCGAAGACCTTTCCGCCGACAATCTCAAACGCACCTGGGTCAATAACGGACAAGCACGCGATTGGGCATCGGCGACGATGGGCGAAGGGCGACGTTTTCTCGAGGAGGCAACCCAAGTGAAAAACGTGTGGCTGCCCTATGGCGATTAGATGGTGAAAGGCCAGGCATTGGATAAGAAATTACTCTCCGACATTCAGCTCAAAGACATTCCCGCCGACGACCTGATCGCATGCGAAAGTGCAGATGTGGCCTTAGATCGGCTGACGGAACTCTACGAAGAGGGCCTCAAGAAACTCAAAAGCGACTTTGATCAATATGCCGCCGGAGAGCTCAATGTCCGGCGCA
>JANQMY010000203.1 GCA_028279895.1 Alphaproteobacteria bacterium | reverse complement strand
GAAAATGCAATAACGCTGGAAAAACTGGATGCTTTGAGCCATAGTGCCGCCGCCGAAGGCCTCTTGCTGCCGGTTGAGACCCCGCTGGACGACATCCCGGCTGTGGCCGTGACCGACGAAGAGGCAGCCCGTTTGAGAAACGGGCAGGCAATTCACCCGCGTGTATGGAACGGTGACCCCTCAGTTTCGAGGACCGATGGTCTTGTTCTCTGCATGTCGGGCCCAGGGCGGCCAGTGGCCCTTTGCCATCAGCGGCAAAGCGAAATCCGGCCCGTCCGCGTGTTTAATCTCCCAAATGAATAAGGAGAACCGATGTCGATTACGCCTGATCGAAAAAAAGAACTGATTGGCGAATTTGCCAAAAAGACCGACGATACCGGTTCGCCCGAAGTGCAGGTGGCGATCCTGTCGGAACGGATCAACAATTTGACGGATCACTTCAAAACCCACGCGAAGGACAATCACTCCCGCCGTGGGCTTCTTAAGCTCGTGAGCAAGCGCCGTCGTTTGTTGGACTATCTCAAAGCAAAGGATGAGCAACGTTATCAAGACCTCATCAAAAGGCTTGGCATCCGGCGCTAATACCAATGATTGCACCAAGACCTATAGGCACGATCGGGCGGGACGGCGCGGTCGTCCGTTTGGCGTGCCTGGGGTCTCGGTTAGGAAGGGCAGCACGGTCGTGTTGCCAAACGCCGTGGCGTGGGCGCTTTCACGCCAAACCGAGCGGCAGCAATGGGGCTGTCCGCCAAGAGACCAGATGACCGCACCGTGCGGCTGGTCGTGTAAGGAACGATAGATGTTTGATATCTGTAAGAAAGAAATCACCTGGGGCGGAAGGCCGCTCATTCTCGAAACCGGGCGCTTTGCCCGCCAGGCCGATGGGGCCGTTTTGGCCACCTATGGCGAAACCACCGTGCTGGCCACGGCGGTGGCCGCAAAATCCCCCAGACCAGGGATCGACTTTTTCCCCCTGACTGTGAATTACCAAGAAAAAACCTTTGCTGCCGGCAAGATCCCCGGCGGTTACTTCAAGCGGGAAGGCCGCCCGACCGAAAAAGAGACCCTTGTCTCGCGTCTGATTGACCGGCCGATCCGTCCGCTGTTCCCCGGCAGTTTCCGGAACGAAACTCAAGTCATCCTGACGGTTTTGAGCCACGATATGGAAAACGATCCGGATGTGGTCGCCATGGTGGCTGCGTCGGCCGCATTGACCATTTCGGGCATTCCGTTCATGGGCCCCATTGGGGCGGCCCGGGTCGGCTATATCGACGGCGAATACAAGCTTAATCCGTATGTTGACGATATGGGCGAATCCGATCTCGACCTGGTGGTCGCGGGCACGCCGGATGCCGTGTTGATGGTGGAGTCCGAAGCCAAGGAATTGTCAGAAGAGATTATGTTGGGCGCCGTGATGTTCGGCCACCGGGAGATGCAAGCGGTGATCGACGCGATTATCTCCATGGCCGAGGAATGCGCGAAGGAACCATGGGAGCTTACGGAAGTCTCCTATGACGACGAAACGAAGCGCGTGCGTGACGTGATCGAAAGCGATTTGAGGACGGCCTATACGGAGCCTCAAAAGACCCTTCGCCAGGAAAAAGTTGCGGCGGCCAAAGACAAGGCCGTTGAGGTTTTGGGAGACGAAGAGAAAGAAGACTCAATCGACGGGTCGACGCTCGGCAAAGTTTTCAAAGAGATCGAGAAAGACATTGTCCGCAACAGCATCCTGGATAGCGGCAAGCGCATCGATGGGCGCGATCTGGTGACCGTGCGGCCGATTGTCAGCGAAGTGGGCATTCTGCCGCGCACGCACGGCTCCGCTTTGTTTACCCGCGGCGAAACCCAAGCCCTGGTGGTGACCACGTTGGGCACCGGCGACGATGAGCAATTCATCGATGCCCTTGAAGGCACTTACCGCGAACGCTTTATGCTCCACTACAATTTCCCGCCTTACTCGGTCGGTGAAGCAGGCCGTTTGGGGGGCGCTGGGCGCCGGGAAATCGGCCACGGTAAGCTCGCCTGGCGGGCGCTCAAGGCTGTTGTTCCGGATGCGGAGCAATTTCCCTACACGCTGCGGATCGTTTCCGAAATCACGGAATCGAATGGCTCGTCCTCCATGGCCACCGTGTGCGGCTCGTCGCTTGCGATGATGGATGCGGGCGTGCCGTTGAAACGGCCGGTCGCCGGGATTGCCATGGGCCTTATCTTGGAAGGTGAGCGTTTTGCGGTGTTGTCCGATATTTTGGGCGACGAAGACCATCTGGGCGATATGGACTTCAAAGTGGCGGGCACCGATCAGGGTGTCACCTCGCTGCAGATGGACATCAAAATCACCGGCATCACCGAAGAGATCATGAAGCAGGCCTTAGAACAGGCGCATGGCGGCCGGGTCCATATTCTGGGCGAAATGGCGAAAGCCTTGTCTGAAAGCCGTGGTTCGCTGGGCGAATATGCGCCGCGTATCGAGGTCATTCAGATTCCGGTCGACAAGATCCGCGATGTGATCGGCTCGGGCGGCAAGGTGATCCGCGAGATCGTCGAAACCACCGGCGCCAAGATCGACATCAATGATGACGGCACGGTCAAGGTGGCCAGCTCCGACGGCGCGTCCATCGAGGCCGCCCTCAAATGGATCAAGAGCCTGACGGCTGAACCCGAAGTGGGCGAAATCTACGACGGTAAGGTGGTTAAGGTTGTCGACTTCGGCGCCTTCGTGAATTTCTTCGGACCCCGGGACGGTCTGGTGCATATCAGCCAACTGGCACCGCAACGGGTGGCCAAGGTCACCGATGTGGTCAATGAAGGCGATACGGTCAAAGTCAAGCTGTTGGGCTTTGATGACCGCGGCAAGGTGCGCCTTTCCATGAAAGTGGTCGATCAGGAAACCGGCGAAGAAATTCAGCCGGAAAAAGCCGAAAGCGCGGGCTGACCGTAGCCCACAATCACGCGATAGGCCGTGGGCGGTGGCAAAAGGCCAGCACCGCCCCGGCCGTCAGCGCCATCAGCGCCAGCCAGTGAAACTGCCAAATCCCGAAACTGATATTGGCAATCACGAACAGGAAACCGGCTGTCCCCCCGATCATGACGCGCTGTGTTTTGCTAAGCCGTGCGGCTGAGATCCGCGCCACGGCGATAAGAATCAGCATCGACAGCAGCACAACACCCACAAAACCCGTTTCCAGCCAGATCTGCAGCGCCATATTATGGGGGTGCAGCGGCAAAATGGTTTGAGCGGCATTGAATGGCTCGCTGTAGCCGGCGGCAACAAAAGCGGGGGCTTGATCGCTCATATTTCGGGCGGCCCGAAACCCCCAACCGGTCAAGGGGCGCTCCATGATCAGGTTCGCCGTATAGTGATAAATCTGAATCCGATGCTGGCTGGACACATCGAGCTGCGTGCCTTCGATGCCCAATCGCTCTGGCCGGTCGATCTGTTGAGCGATCAACGGAACCGCCAGGATGAAAGCACAGGCAAGCCCGGCCATGTGCATCAGGCCGTGTCGGGGAAAGCGCCAGATCCAAATCATCGGCAGCAGGGCCGCCACCATGGCCACCGGCACGGACGACATATGGGCTGCGAACGCCACGATCAGGCAACCCACCCACCAAAGCCCGGCAAAAAGAGGCGATTTTGTCCGCCGCCAGATGAAATAGCCGACCGGAAAAGACAGGGCGCCCAAGGCGACCATCCCGCGGGCGATCTTTTGATGCGCCCTTTCTTCGATCAGCATGGCGCGCGTGGCGTCGTCGATGCCGGGGCCAAGATCGCCCATATAAATCTCTTTGACGGCCGTTGCGATCGGCGCTGCGAAGATGATTTCAAAGGCATAGATCGCGCAGAGCAGTCCCGCGCCGCCGGCGATGATTTTCTGCACCAATCGCAGGTTGCGATGGGTCAGGCTTTCAATCGCTGACCACGCGGCAATGGCCGCCACCATCAGGACCGCAAGTTTGGCCAGTGTGCTCAAAGCGTCGACCGGCTGTACCGCCCAGAGACAAGTCAGCACAAGCCACAGGGCCAGGGCAGAGGCCAATTCAGGCGGCACCGCACGGGCGATGCCGCGCACGGTGCGGCTCAAGCCGCGCCAACCATGGACGCCCAAAGCGCATACCAGCAACACAACCACCAAATTGACGAAGGAATAGACGGCGACCGGTGCGAGGGCGCCATAGGCCACCCAGACCGGCAGGGCATACCAAAATGCCCATGATGACGGCTGCGTGTGATGGTTTTCGAGGTGTGCTGTGGTCATAACCTGGGAAGGCCGCCTTTGAGGATCTGTCGGCCGTTTGCGGCCGGGCGGAAAGACGGAGGTCCAAAAGCGTAAAGAAAACCTAAAGACAATGTGACAGGTTTAACGGAGTTTTCTTGTTTAGGGTTAATACTGGCAAACCACGTTGCACTCAATGTGTCGGAAAAATCCAATAGACAGAATATCCTGTCGTAGGAAGATACGATGAAAAAGAGCCAAGCCGCCGCGCCACAAGAAACGGACGCCATGGAGCCGCATTCGAAAACATCCGCAGCCGGAGCTGCCGAGCAAGAGCATTTCGAGACTTTTTTTGACCTCTACCGGCAGTCGACGAACGATGGTCAGCAAGGGGCCGGCGCGAACGACAGAGGAGCCCGCGACGCCGCGGCGACGCTTTGGTCCTTTGCTCAAATCCGGCCCGGTGCGGACCGGCGCGTGCGCGTCTACAATGTGACGCCCGATGGCGAGGCCGGTCACTGTGACAACACGGTCGTCGAAGCGGTCGGGCTCGACATGCCGTTCCTTCTGGATTCGCTGCTGGCTTTTCTCAATGAAAGCGAAGCGCAAGTCCGCGAGGTGATCCACCCGGTGGTTCCCATCGTGAGGGACGACGCAGGCGGGCTCATCGGCCTGGCGGAAAACGGAGCGGAGGGTGCTCAGCGGGAATCCCTCATTCAGGTTCATCTGGCACCAATTCTCGATCCCGAGCGTTTGGCCTCACTGGCTCAGCAAATCGAAGCTGTGTTCGAGGATGTGGCGCTGGCGGTGGCCGATTGGCACGCCATGCTCGAGGCGATGGACGAGTCCATGACCGCGCTGGACGCCGCCGCGCTACCGGCCGATCCGTCCGATCTTGCGGAAGTCAAAGATTTTCTCACCTGGCTGCGCGTCAATCATTTCACTTTTCTTGGCTGCCGAGACTATCGGATCGTCGGCGAAAAAGGCGCGCGTGATCTGCAGGCCGTTCCGGGCAGCGGACGCGGCCTGTTGCGGGATATGGACCGCCAAGTGGTGCATCGGACGCATCAGTCGCATGCTTTGACCGAAGATTTCATCGAGCATTTGCTGGAGCCGTTCCCGCTCATCATTGCAAAGGCAAACGCCAAATCCACGGTCCATCGGCCGGTTTATATGGACTATGTGGGCGTTAAGACGTTCGACGAATCAGGGAATGTGACCGGCGAGCGGCGGTTTGTCGGTCTGTTCACTTCGGCCGCCTACAATCGCAGCCCGCTCGACATTCCGTTGCTGCGCCGAAAGGTCGAGAATACGTTGCTGCAGGCCGGGTTCAGCCCGGCAAGCCATGGCGGCAAAGCCCTGTTGAACGTGCTTGAAACCTATCCGCGCGACGAGCTTTTCCAGGTCTCTACGGAAGAGCTGTTCCAAACCGCGATCGGCATGCTGCGGTTGGAGGAGCGGCCGCAAACCAAATTGTTTGTGCGCCGCGACCGGTTCGACCGTTTCGTGTCCGCCATCGTCTATGTGCCGCGTGACCGCTATTCTACGGAACTGCGCACGAAAATCGCGGACATCTTGTGCGACACCTATGGGGGGCGGCTGCTGTCTTTCTATCCGCGGTTTTCCGACGAACCGCTGGCCCGCATCCATTTCAATATTTCGCGCGATCCCATGCTGGACGGCATGCCGGACCATGCGCGCGTCGAAGCTTTGATCGTAGAGGCGGCCCGCTCCTGGCAGGACCGCCTGCGCGATGCGCTCGACGGACTGTTTGACCCCGACCAGTCGCGCCGTTTGTTCGATAAATACCGCGACGCGTTTAACGCGGCCTACCGGGAATCGATCGAGCCGGACGGCGCCGTGGCCGATCTTATCAAGATCGAAACGCTGAAAGGCGAAGGCGATATCGGTGTCCGCCTGCATCACCGCGCCGTCGATGGACCCGATATCTTCCGCCTGCGTATTTATCATGCAGGCCCATTGCTGATACTCAGCGATTATTTGCCGATTCTCGAGGACATGGGACTGAAAGTGCTCGACGAACAGTCCTATCCGATTTGTCCGTCGACGGATCAGCTCATTTCGCTGCACACCTTCCGCTTCACCATGCGGCGCGACAAAGGCGTCGATTTTGAACACATCCAGGAAACCTTCGAGCAAACTTTCCTGTCGGTTTGGCAGGGCCGGGCCGAAGGCGACGGCTACAATGCCCTCAGCCTTACGGAAGGACTTGCCTGGCGAGATATCGCCATTCTGCGCACCGTGTCTCAGTATTTGCGCCAGATCGGCATGTCCTACAGCCGCCGCTATCTGATTTCGACTCTGGAACGCCATAGCCAAGCGGCGACGCTGCTGACCGCCCTGTTTGCGGCGCGGTTCGCGCCGGATATTGCCGACCGGGAAACCGCCAGCGCCTCGGTGCGCCAAGCGCTTCAAACTGAGCTCGATCGGGTGGAAAGTTTGGACGAAGACCGGATTTTGCGGGCCTTCCTCAATGTGATCGAAAGCACGGTGCGGACCAATTTTTACCAGACCGACGCGTCCGGCCGGCCCAAAGAATATATTTCACTCAAGATTCAAAGCGCAGCCGTGACCGACATGCCGTTGCCGCGGCCCTTTATGGAGATCTTCGTCTATGCGCCCCGGGTGGAAGGCGTGCATTTGCGGTTCGGCAAGGTGGCGCGCGGCGGATTGCGCTGGTCCGACCGGCCGGAAGACTTCCGTACGGAAATTCTCGGCCTGGTCAAAGCGCAGCAGGTGAAGAACGCCGTCATCGTGCCGGTGGGGTCTAAAGGCGGGTTTGTGCCCAAACAATTGCCCGACACCACGGATCGAGAGGTGCTGCAAGAAGAGGCCATCGCTTGCTACAAGATGTTCATTGGCGGGCTGCTGGACGTGACCGACAATATCGGCGACGGCGCCATCGTGCCGCCGGAAAAGGTGGTGCGGCACGACGAAGACGACCCCTATCTGGTGGTCGCAGCCGATAAGGGCACGGCCAGCTTCTCGGATATCGCCAATGGGGTTGCCGTCGACCGTGGCTTCTGGTTGGGCGATGCCTTTGCCTCCGGCGGATCGAACGGTTACGACCACAAGAAGATGGGCATCACCGCCAAAGGCGCCTGGGAAGCGGTGAAGCGCCACTTCCGCGAGATGGGGACCGACACTCAAACCATGCCCTTCACGGCGATTGGTGTTGGCGACATGTCGGGGGATGTGTTTGGGAACGGCATGTTGTTGTCGGAACAGATCCGGTTGCTGGCGGCCTTCGACCATCGCGACATTTTCATCGACCCGGATCCCGAGCCCACCACCGGCTTTGTCGAACGCAAACGTCTGTTCGAGCTCGGCCGTTCGTCTTGGCAGGACTATAACCAAGAGCTGATTTCCAAAGGCGGCGGTATTTTCAAGCGCAGCGCCAAGGCCATTGAATTGACCGAGGAAATCAAAGCGCTCACGGGCCTGACCAAGGACCGGGTGACGCCGAACGACCTTATTCAGGCCCTGCTCACAGCGGAAACCGACCTTTTGTGGTTCGGCGGAATCGGCACCTATATCAAGTCGTCCGAAGAAGCCAATGAGGGCGTTGGCGACAAGGCCAATGAGGCCCTGCGGGTCAATGGCAGCCAAGTGCGGGCAAAAGTGATCGGCGAAGGCGCCAATCTGGGCGTCACCCAACGCGGACGCATCGAATATGCCCGGACCGGCGGCCGCATCAACACCGATGCGATCGACAATGCGGCGGGCGTCGACTGCTCCGACCATGAGGTGAACATCAAGATTTTGCTGAACAGCTTGGTGGCCGGCGGCACCATGGATATGACGGCCCGCAACCGTACGCTGGAGTCGATGGAAGACGATGTGTCGGCGCTGGTGCTTAAAAACAACTACCGCCAGACCCTTGCGCTCACCATCAGTCAAGCCACGGCGCCGGCGGATGTGGGCGTGCAGACCCGCTTGATCCGATCGCTTGAGCGGGCGGGGCATTTGGACCGTGAAGTGGAATTCCTGCCTGACGACGAAACGCTGAGCGAGCTGGAGCGCTCGGGCCTTGCGCTCACGCGGCCGGAAATGTCCGTTTTGATGGCGTATTCAAAGAACACGCTTTACGACGCGCTCTTGGCCAGCAACGTGCCCGACGATCCCCAATTCGAATCCGACTTATCGGCCTATTTCCCCACAGCCTTGCGCACCAGCTTTGCCGGCGATATTGCGGGCCACCAACTGCGCCGCGAAATTATCGCGACGGAACTCGCCAATATTGTCGTGAATACGGGCGGAAGTACGTTCATTACGCGGATGAATGACGAAACGGGGGCCGCGGCGGAAGACACGGTACGGGCCTATATGGTCGTGCGCAATGCCTATGGCCTCGACCGGCTTTATGACGAGATCAACGCGCTCGACAATCGCATTCCGGCAGATCTGCAAACCACCATGCATCTTTATTGCAAGACGCTGCTGCGGCGGCAATCCATGTGGTTCTTGCAGAATTGTCCGCAGCCCATTGCCATTGAAGCCACGATCGACCGGTTCGGGTCCGGCATCGCGGCACTGCGCGACCATCTGTTCGACCACATCTCAGAGTTCCAGAAAGAACGCACGACTGCGCGCCAGCAGCGCTTGATCGAACGGGGGGCGCCGGAAGCGCTAGCTTTCGCTGTGGCCTGTTTGGAACCGCTCTCCGCGGCACCGGACATCATCACGGTCGCCGATCAGGTCGGCCGGACGATCGACGAAGTAGCCTGCACGCACTTTTCTATGGGCGCCTATTTGGGCTTCGACCGGCTCAAAGCCTCTGCCGATACCATCGGGCTTGATGACCATTGGGAGCGGCTGGCCCTGGCGCGGACGATGGACGATTTGGCGGTACAGCAGCGCATTCTCACAGCCCAAGTTTTGCAGCAAACGTCGGGCGCCGGCGGTATGGCGGCGATCACCGAATGGGCGCAGAATGCCGGCACGGCCGTTCAAAGCCTGCGCGAGATGATTGGCGATCTGGAAGCCGGCGGGCTTAATATGGCAAAAATCAGCGTCGCGGCCAGCCAAATGCGCCGGCTGACAGCGGCCTAACATGAACGGATAGCTGTGTCCCAGATACCCGATGCCTTATGGCAATTGGATGCTTTCGGCCAAGCGGGCCTGCTGCGCAGCGGTGAGATCAGCCCGCAGGAATTGCTTGAGCATCATCTCGACCGTATTGCCGCGCTGAACGGCGATATCAATGCGGTGGTGATCGATCTGTTCGATCGGGCACGCCGCCAAGCGGCTGATTTGGAGCTGGATGCCGAGTTTTCCGGCGTCCCGATCCTGATTAAGGATTCCGGCCAGCAGATCGAAGGCACCCCCCATTTCTTGGGCACGGCCGCGCTCAAAGAAGCCGGCTTCCGGTCCGATTGCACGACCGAGTTTGTGTCCCGCTTGGAACGGGCCGGGTTTATCGTGGTCGGCAAGACCAACGTGCCGGAACTGTCGTCGGGGATCACCACGGAGCCCGATGCATTCGGGCCCACACGCAATCCCTGGGATTTAGACCGGACAGCCGGCGGGTCCAGCGGCGGCTCCGCGGCCGCGGTGGCGGCAGGCATGGTGTCGATTGCCCATGGCTCCGACGAAACCGGATCGCTGCGGTACCCGGCGGCATCTTGCGGCGTGCTTACCCTGAAACCGTCGCGTGGGCGCGTGCCGTCGGCAAGTCCGGCGGGCGCTCCCGACGATTTGGAACTTTGGGCAGATTTTATCCTGGCACGGACGGTGCGGGATTTGGCATGCGTCTTGGACGTCACGGCCAATGGCAGTATGGGCATGAGCTATCTGAAAGGGCTGAACGATCCGATCCGGCCGTTGCGCGTCGGATTGCTCATGCATGATCCGTTTTTACCCCTGGCGTTGGACAAGGCCTGTATCGAAGCGGTGAAACATACAGGCCTCGCCCTCGAACGGTTGGGGCACTATGTGTCCGAATCCTATCCCAAGGCGCTCGACAATCTATTCGGGCCCATCGCGCCGGCGTTGGAAGTGATTTCTCTGGTGTCCCGCTCGGCCCAGGTGAAATGGATCGAAGACCGCATTCGCCGGCCGCTCAGCCGGGCCGATCTGGACCGGCAACTCCTATCGGAAGCCGAAGATGCCAAACGGTGCACGCCGACGGATTGGACAGAAGCCATCGATGTGGTGCGCCACGCGGTGAGGCCCATTCCCCAATGGTGGGACGATGGGTTCGATATTTTGATTACGCCCACATTGCGGCAGTTGCCTTGGCAATTGGGCGAGCCCAGCCCGGCGGCCTTCCATTCGGGCGTATTCGCCGTTCCGTTCAGCATCACCGGCCAACCGGCTGTTTCCGTGCCCGCCTATTGGAGCGAAGACGGCCTGCCGGTGGGGGTGCAAATCATCGGTGCCATGGGCCGCGAAGATCTCCTGCTTCATGTGGCCGGGCAGCTTGAACTCGCCTGTCCGTGGCACGACAAATGGCCGGCCGTGGCCGGCGCTTAGCGTTGCTTACGCCGGTTGTTCCGCATTCATCGTACCTTCGCCGGCGGTCACAAACAGCATCGACGTTTTTTTATGCGGCCGGGCCGTGTGCCAGGTGTTCTTCGGCACCATCACATAGCTGCCGGGTTCGTTCACACGCACCGTTTTCTCTTGGCCGTTTTCCCACAGGACGAAATCCACATCGCCGGAGAGGAGATAGACGAACTCGTGCCCTTTGGGGTGGATCTCCCATGTGGGCCAAGGATCCGAAAACTCGAACCGTTGGAGCAGAATGTGCCCGGCGAAATCCGGAAAGTCTTGTCCCAACTCTTCGTAGAAATTGGGCGTGACGGCCTTCAGGCGGGCATCGCCGGTGGGGCTGAAGATGGGCCGGGTGTGGTCGAGAAGGTGAGGTCCTGGATCAATACTCATCGCCGTCTCCTGCTGATTTAATTACGTTACACACCGTAACATAAATATCTACACGATTCAAGCGACCAGGCTGACCATGCGTTCCAGCTCGCCCAATCGGCGGTCGATCCGGTCCGGCTGTTGGCTGCCCAGTTGAAGCACCAGCTCATCCACCCCCAGATCGGCAAATTCCCGGATGACGTCCTCGCCCGCCTTATAGGGGGGTGTAACGGCGATACGGAACCCGTCCCGGGATCGGCCTTCCGCCTTCAGGGCATCTTCCAGCGCCGCTAGCAACTGACGTGTCGTCGCCGGGTCCAGATTGAAGCCATACCAGCCGGCGCCAAAACGGGCTGCGCGCCGCAGACCCGCCTTGCTGTGCCCGCCGACGATGATCGGAATATGCGGTTTTTGGATCGGCTTAGGGTCCATCCGGGCACGGTGAACAGTGAAATGCTCCCCGTCAAAACTGGTTTCACGTTCGGTCCAAAAGCTTTTCACCAGTTGCAAGAACTCGTCGCTGCGGCTGCCCCGGTCTTCCCAGCTATAGCCGCAGGCGATCACTTCCTCTTTGCACCAGCCCACGCCGACGCCGAAATCCATCCGGCCTTTGGTCAGCCAGTCCAGCGTGGCGAATTCATTGGCGGTATAAACCGGATTCCGCTGAGAAATCAGACAGATCCCGCTGCCGAAACGCAGGCGTTCGGTCTCCGCCGCAAGGAAGCCGAAAGTGGCGATAGTGTCCAGCAAACCGCCGCCCGGCGGTGTCGGGATGCGCCCGTCTTTCGAGCCTGGGTAGGGAAATTCCATGTCGTCGAACAAAACCACATGTTCCCCGATCCACAGGCTGTGAATGCCGGCCGCTTCAGCGCGGCGGCCGAAATCGGCCACCATCTCCGGCGTGGCCGTGGGGGACATGAAGGTGCCAAAAGTACCGATTTTCATGATAGGGGCTCCGTGTTTTCCGTATAAAGAATTATTATCGGCTAGGGAGTTGCCTTGCCGTACACCAGCAGCGCGTTCCCCGGCATATGAAAATATAGTCCGTAGCCTGAGTTGATCACCACATGGCCGTCGCCGATGGCGGGGCCGGCGCCGCCGCTCATGGACCCGCCACGAGCCGTTTCGCCGGAGATGGTCGGCACCTCCCGGGTGGTATCCGCCTTCCAAATGACCTCGCCGGTGGCCCCGTCATAGGCGCGCAGCCAGCCGTCCATATGGCCGGCAAAAACCACGTCGGGCATGGCGGTGATTGCGGCCGAGATGCCAGGGTCGCAAAATTCGCGGCCATCGCACACGTCCTCGGTCACGTTGCGCCACAGGATCTCGCCCGTCACGGCATCGACCGCATGTAGGCCGGCCAGGGCCGGGCCCGGGTAAATGGCTCCGTCCCGCGTGTCGTTCATGTCGTTGATGGGCACATAGACGCGCGTCCCTTCAGCAGCCATGCCGAAGTGGATACCCCCTTGGGTGCTGCCGCGTCCGACCCGGGTTTCCCACAGGACGTCGCCCGTGTCCGGATCAAGCCCATAGGCGATACCGGTCTTCTGTCCGGCCACCAGAATGTCCGTGCCATCGGCGAGCGGCACCAGCAGCATGCTGGCGCCGTAATCCAGATCCGGTCCTTTTTCTTCCGGACAGTTGGGATTGTCTTCCATCATGCAGGCTACGTTCCAAGCATCGCCCGGCAGGGTCTGCCGGTGCCAGTTCTCCGCGCCGGATTCCAGATTGAAACTGAACACCGCGTCGCTGCGGTCATTGGCGGGTGAGGAGTAGTTTTCGCCCGACCCGACATAGAAGGCGTTGCGCTTGGGATCGATGGCTGGACTATTCCAGAACGGCGCGCCGGAAGGGGCGAAAATCCGCGTGCCGATCGGCGTTACCTTTTGCTCCGAAGGTTCTTCGGGGATCGAATAGGTCTTCCAGATCATGGTGCCGTCCGACGGGTCGAGCTTGGCGACCGCGCCGCGGAACGTGCAGCATTCATAGTTGGGGTCGGCGGCAGAAACGACTTCCAGCGATGAAATCGGCACATAGAGCGCGCCGTCGTGATAGGCAGGTGTGCCCGTCAGCGTGGCATTGGGGTGATCGTCGACCTTGACCATCCACAACAACTCGCCGGTCAGCGCGTTCACCGCATATACGCGCGCAAAAATGTCGGCGAAGAAAAGTCGCGGCACCTCGGGTGCGCTGCCCTCGGCCCATGGTTCCAGTACCATGCCCGTGCGGACCTCTGTGGACGCGCGGAAAGTCCAGTGCAGGCAACCGCTTTCCAGGTCGAAGGCGTAGACTGTACCGTTCTGGCTGCCGACAAATACCGCGCCCAAGCCGATCACCGGATGGGACCGCGCGCGCATGGCATTGGGAAATGCGAACGCCCATTTGAGGGTCAAGTTCTGCACGTCGGCGGCGGTGAGGCCCGCTTGATCGGCGGTCACGAACCGTTTGGTGTCGTAGCCCCAGCCGGCCGTGATCGGCGGGTGGGCGGCGTTGAGCGCGCGGCCCGTTTCGGTGCAGCGTGGCGGTGGCGCCGGTGCTTTCAGGGCCGAAAGCGGTTGGCGGGCCAGGTATTCGGCGATGTGCTGCTGTTCTGCCGCTGACAAATGGGCCGATTGTTGTTTCATCAAGCCATTGGCCATGGAGGCGACGACCGCATCGGGGGCCATCATTTCGAGCCAGGTGCG
>JANQMY010000184.1 GCA_028279895.1 Alphaproteobacteria bacterium | reverse complement strand
CGGCTCCCGGCCATCGGCGGTGCCCAGGTGGGCCTGACATTCTGGCTCCGGATGGTCGAAACAAGCTCGGAATGCCCGGGCAATTGCGCCAGAAATTTAGACTTTGTCGCCCGGAACTGGCGGATATAGGCGTCCCAATCGTCTTTCTCGAGCCCTGCTGCGATCGGAAACACATGATCCTCAGGGTAAAAGCCCTTGCCGAATAAAATAACGCCGTAGTTCCACTTGGTGAAAAACCGGTCGGTCACGAAGTCGTATTCCGACGGAAGCACGTATTTCCAGGCTTCAAGATTGGCGGCCAGTTGATCGGGCACGGGCATATCTTCGCGCGCGGTGATCCAATAGGGATCGTCGCTGCGGTTATTCAGGCAATAATGAAGCACGATGAAATCGCGCACTTCGTCGTAAAGCAGTTCCGCGGCCCGGTTGTAGCCCTCAAGCAGTTTTTCGTTGAAATCCATGTCCGGGAAGTAGGCGAGCAGATACCGCGAGGCCATGTCGATCATGTGGATCGCGGTTGATTCCAACGGCTCGATAAAGCCGCTCGAAAGGCCGATGGCAAGGCAGTTCTTGACAAAGGCCCGGCGGGTGCGCCCGACCCGAATGGGAATGGCCCGGGGTTCGGCCTCGTCCTCGGTCATGCCGAGATGCCGCAGGAATTCGGCCGTCGCCTCTTCGTCGGTGCGGTGGCTCGAGGAAAAGACGTAGCCCGTTCCGATGCGCGATTGCAGCGGCACGCGCCAGACCCAGCCCGCGCCAAGTGCCGTCGAGCGCGTGCAGGGCACCAGGTCCGATGGGTCCTTGTGCGGGATTTGCACCGCGAGCGCACGGTCGTTGAGAAGATACTTCGAATACGGAACAAACGGCTCACCCAAGGCCTCGTTGATGATAAGCCCACGGAACCCCGTGCAATCGATTACGAACTCGATGGGGTGCTTGCCGCGTTCTTTGAGATCGAGCGATTCTACAAATCCGCGCTCATCCAGATTGACCTTCAAGACATCGTCGCGGATGTGTTCAACTCCGCGCAACGTGCTGATCTCTGAAAGAAACTGCGCGAACAGCCCTGCGTCCAGATGATAGGCGTAAGGCATGGGCTTTTCGTAGTTGTCTTGAGTAATCTTACGTGGGCCCTTCTGAAGCGCGATCGCGTCTCTAATGGGTGTTGTGGCTTCGATGGGATCAACAGCACGCGTGTCGTCGGTCGCAACGCGCCCAAACTTGTGAAAGTAGTAGAGCGGACTGCTGCCTTTGATGGAGAGACCGGAGCTGAAGGGGTTGATGTAGGAAACCGGATTGCCGTTCTGGTCGTGATTCCAATTCACGAAATCCACGCCCAGTTTAAACGTGACATTGCAGCGGCGGATAAACTCGCGCTCGTCAATGCCGAAATCCTGGACCGCGCGGCGCATACCGGGAACGGTCGCTTCGCCCACGCCGATGGTCTTGATATTGGGCGACTCGATCAGTGTGATTTTCATTCCCGGGGGCTTACCCGGTGCATTGAAAAAGGTGTTGAGCAGGCTGGCCGTCAGCCAACCGGCGGTTCCCCCGCCAACGATGGTGATGTGTTTGATCGGACGTCCCATGCGGCACCCTCCAGCGCGGCGAAGTCTAGTGCGCGGGGCCGGTCCTGGCTAGAGCGGGCTTCGGGTAGGGCCGTTATTCTTGCGCGTAGTGGAACCAGCCCGTCATACCAAAGCGCCCGCCAGTAGCGTAGGGTGGCACGAAACTGACCGCATGGCCTTGGGGCACGCGAAAAATGTTGAGGGTATTGTACGCCGGCGCAAAGGACTCGACGATATTGAGATCTGAGTCGAAAAACTGAAGCGCCGCACCCCAATCGACCCGCCAGTTCTTTGTCATATTGAAGACATACGCAACCGCCCGGCGGTCGTTGGTATCGCGGTCGTCGTGGATTGTTAGAAAATGACCGGCTTGAAAGCACGTGGCGTGACCGTCGGCATATAGCTTGCCTTCAAGCCCGGTGATGTCTTTCAGGAAGGATTGAAACGTCTCTCCGTTAAGAAAGCGAAGAATGTCGTGAACGTAGAAGTTGGGCTCATCCGGGTTTGAAATCGTTTGTGCGGCCGGGTAGTCGGAATAGGCGTATTGAAACTGGCGGCTCGCGCGCTCGAATATCCCGTTTTGGAACTGCGCTTGTTCTTGCGGTGTCATTTGCGCCATCTGCTCACGGGTGAGCTCAAGCGCGTTTGCTCCTTCATTATAAGCAAGCCGCCAGGGCAGCTCTTGTGTGAGGCATTGGTAGAACCGGTCTGCGGCTTCCTCGGCCAGGATATCCTTGATCTGCGCGCGGCCGGTTGCGGCAAAGCGGTCCTTGATGGGCGCTCTATCGAGCCCTGGATGGAGTTCGACCGGCGGGTTTGCGGTGCTTGGCTGATCATTCATTACGGGTCCTTAGTATCTTCTAATCGCGCTTTGGCTTGAACAGCCATCCGGTCATGGCAATGCGCTGGGCGCGGCAAAAGGGCGGCACGAAGCTGACCGAGTGCTGTTGGGGAACGCGAAACATGGTAATCGTGTTGAAGGACGGCACGAACGCTTCGATTACGTTTCCCTCATCATCGAAAAATTCGGTCTTCGCGCCCCAGTCGGCACGCCAGTTCTTGGTCATGTTGATGACATAGGCGATAAGGCGTGGGTCGTCCCTGGTGACCACATCATTGTGCGAGGTCAAGAAATGCCCCGCTTGATAGCAAGTGGCGTGGGAATCCACTTTAAAGTCTTCCTCAAGGCCAGTCACTTTACCCACAAGATCACGAAACACTTCGCCGTTTAGAAACTTCAGAACCTCATGGGTGTAGAATTTCCGCTGTCCTTCGATGTTCGCGGTGCCCGAAACGGGGAAATCGAGATAGACGAACTGAAAGTTTTGCGCCGCGTTCTCAAAAATCTGCTGCATCACCATGTTTTGCTGCTGGGGCGACATGGCCGCCATCTCGTCGCGCTGCAAGTATTTAGGAGTGTCGCCTTCATTGTAGGCAAGCATCCAAGGCATCTCCTGCATGAGGCAGCGATGAAGGCGTTCGGCCGTATCGGGGTGAAATGCATCTTTGATCTGCACCCGCGTGGTTTGGTCGAACCGTTCCCGTAGCCCGGAAAGGTCAAGGTCCGGGTTTAAAAGAACCGGTGGGTCGGTGGTTTCGGCGTGCATACTCACGGGTTACGAGGCCTCGTTTTCGATTTGCCGGCGTCTTAACTCGGACGCGCGAATCTTTTTACTTTCCCACTTTAGCTGACCGCAGGCCGCCGATATATCCCGGCCCCGCGGTGTGGGG
>JANQMY010000168.1 GCA_028279895.1 Alphaproteobacteria bacterium | reverse complement strand
GAAACAGAGCATAAGCGCTCAGGTGAACCGTTCGGCCGAGGAAGCGGTAACGCTGGTGGACGTAAAGCCGGGACAGGGGCTGTAGGGCGGGCTACGAGATGCTTGAAATCGGACTTGCACATTACCTGACCGTCGCCGCCATTCTGTTTACGCTTGGCGTGTTCGGCATTTTCCTCAATCAGAAGAACGTCATCATCATTCTGATGTCGATCGAACTGATGCTGTTGGCGGTCAATATCAATTTGGTGGCGTTTTCATCGCACTTGAATGATTTGGTGGGGCAGGTATTCGCCCTGTTCATTCTGACGGTCGCAGCGGCGGAAGCGGCCATCGGTTTGGCGATCCTTGTGGTGTATTTCAGAAATCGCGGCACGATTGCCGTTCAAGACATTAACCAGATGCGCGGATAGGGCGGCACGGTACTTCCATGTATTCAGCGATAGTCTTCCTGCCCCTCGCGGGCGCCATCATAGCCGGGTTCTTCGGGCGCGCCATCGGGCCGCGGGGCAGCGAGGTCGTTACCTCGGGCTTTTTGATCATTTCGGCCATTCTGTCTTGTATCGCGTTTGCACAAGGATCTGGCGAGTCAGCTCAAGTTGTTACCGTCTTGCCGTGGATCGAGTCCGGCACATTTGTGGTGGACTGGTCGTTGCGCATCGATGCGTTAACGCGTGTGATGTTGGTGGTGGTGACCGTCGTCTCTTCGGTGGTTCATGTCTACTCGATCGGCTACATGTCGCATGATCCGCATCGGCCAAGGTTCTTCGCCTATCTCTCGCTGTTCACCTTCGCCATGCTGATGTTGGTGACCTCCAACAACTTCCTTCAGCTTTTCTTCGGTTGGGAAGGTGTTGGCTTGGCCTCTTATCTGTTGATTGGCTTTTGGTACAAGCGCGCATCCGCAAATGCGGCGGCCATTAAGGCGTTCGTGGTCAACCGAGTGGGGGACTTCGGTTTCGCTCTCGGCATTATGGCCATCTATTTCGTGTTCGACACGGTCGACTTCACCGCCGTATTCCAGGCGGTGCCCAGCAAAGCTGACGAGACGTTTATGTTCCTCGGTTTCGAGGTGCATATGCTAACGACCATATGCCTATTGCTGTTTATGGGCGCGATGGGCAAGTCGGCTCAATTCCTGTTACACACTTGGCTACCGGACGCGATGGAAGGGCCGACGCCCGTTTCCGCCTTGATCCACGCGGCGACCATGGTGACCGCTGGTGTCTTTTTGGTGTGCCGTGCCTCGCCTATGTTCGAATATGCTCCGGATGCGCTGATGGTGGTGACCGTGGTGGGCGCGACCACTGCCTTCTTTGCGGCAACGATCGGTCTCTTCCAGAACGACATTAAGCGGGTGATTGCTTATTCGACCTGCAGTCAGCTTGGCTACATGTTCTTTGCAGCTGGCGTATCGGCCTACGGCGCCGCCATGTTCCACCTGTTCACCCATGCGTTCTTCAAGGCGCTGTTGTTTCTTTGTGCCGGTTCGGTCATCCACGCCATGTCCGACGAACAGGACATGCGTAAGATGGGCGGCCTTCAAACCATGCTGCCGTTCACATGGTTCTTTATGCTGATTGGCACGCTGGCGCTTACCGGAGTTGGAATTCCATTTACCCAAATCGGATTCGCCGGTTTCGCGTCGAAGGATGCGGTGATCGAGCTGGCCTATGCGGCCGGAACGAATGTCGGCATGTATGCCTTCATCATGGGCGTGGTCGCGGCTCTGATGACGTCTTTCTATTCGTGGCGTTTGGTCTTCATGACGTTTCATGGTCCCCACCGTGCGTCCAATGATGTCCTAAAGAAGGTCCATGAATCCGGATCGGTCATGCTGATCCCGTTGGTGGTTCTGGTGGCAGGATCGATTGTGGCCGGCTACGGCTTTAAGGACGCCTTCATCGGCAAGAAGTCCGAAAGCTTCTGGGGTGAGTCCATTTATGTCCGAGACCATGGTGCTCATCATAGCAAAGCGGATGATCACGCTGCGCCGATGCCCGCCGAGGCGCATGGTGCCGCGGATGCTTCGGAAGCACATGCCGCCGATGCCGCCGAGCATAGTGATGTGGTTGACCACGGCGCGACACCCGACGCCCATGCAGATGGTCATGACGCGCATGGTGGCGGACATGACCACCACGATCTTCCGGCTTGGGTCATCATGGCGCCTGTGGTGGTCACGGTCTTCGGCTTTATGATCGCTTGGTATTTCTACATTACGCGACCGGATTTGCCGGCAAAGATCGCCGCACGCCGCAATCCCATCTACTTGTTCTTGTACAACAAATGGTATTTCGACGAGCTATACGACTTCATCTTTGTCCGTCCGGCGCGATGGCTTGGCCGTGTGTTGTGGAAACAGGGCGATGGCTGGCTGATTGATGGCTTCGGACCGGATGGTGTGTCGGCACGCGTGCTGGATACCACGCGACGGGTCATCCAGTTGCAGACCGGATACATCTATCACTACGCCTTTGCCATGTTGATTGGTGTGGCCATCCTAACGACACTCTTTGCTGTGAGGGCATTCTGATGGAAACGGTGCCCTGGCTTTCACTCATCACCTTTTTGCCACTGGTCGGCGTTCTGCTGATCGCAACCCTGGGCACAGGTGACACGGAGATCGCCAAGCGCAATGTCCGTAACGTTGCGCTATTCACGACTATCGCAACGTTTTTTGTCTCACTCTACATTTGGGTGAACTTCGACTATACGACGGCCGAATTTCAATTCGTCGAAAAGTACGATTGGCTCGGCGCGGGCGGTGAGTGCTCCGAGGACGGAACGATCACAACCGACGGCGGGTTGCAACTCCCCTGTTACCATATGGGGGTTGACGGCATCTCCATGCTCTTCGTCATCCTGACGACGTTCTTGATGCCGTTCTGTATCCTCGCAAGCTGGAATGCCATTCAAGAGCGGGTCAGCCAGTATATGATGGCCTTCCTCGTGCTTGAGACACTGATGATCGGTGTCTTTTGTGCGCTCGATCTCGTGCTGTTTTACGTGTTCTTCGAGGGGGGACTCATACCCATGTTCCTCATTATAGGAATATGGGGTGGGGCGCGACGCATCTACGCGACCTTCAAGTTCTTCCTCTATACGCTGCTGGGATCGGTTCTCATGCTGTTGGCCATGATGGCCATGTATTGGCAGGCGGGCACCACCGATATTCCAACGCTGATGGCCCATGATTTCCCCGCCAGTATGCAGACCTGGCTGTGGCTTGCCTTCTTTGCTTCGTTCGCCGTGAAGATGCCTATGTGGCCGGTTCACACCTGGCTGCCGGATGCTCATGTGGAAGCGCCGACAGCAGGTTCCGTCATTCTAGCCGGCATTCTTTTGAAGATGGGGGGGTATGGCTTCATCCGATTCTCGTTGCCTATGTTCCCGGTCGCGTCGGAAGTCCTGGCACCGCTTGTCTTCACCCTGAGCGTTGTCGCGATCATCTACACATCGTTGGTTGCGTTGGCCCAGGAAGATATGAAGAAGCTGATCGCTTATTCGTCAGTGGCGCATATGGGGTTCGTGACGATGGGCATCTTTTCTGCCGCTGTCGCGCGCCCGGACACCGGGGCCTATGTCATTCAAGGGCTCCAGGGCGGCATTATTCAGATGTTGAGCCACGGGTTCATATCAGGCGCGCTGTTCCTCTGCGTGGGCGTGATTTACGATCGAATGCACACCCGAGAGATTTCCGCCTATGGCGGGTTGGTCAATCGTATGCCGATCTACGCGTTCGCCTTCATGTTGTTCACGATGGCGAATGTGGGGCTTCCCGGGACCAGCGGATTTGTCGGCGAGTTCCTCACCTTGGTGGGCGCTTACCAAGTCAATACTTGGGTTGCCTTCTTTGCAACGACAGGCGTCATTTTGAGTGCGGCCTATGCCCTGTGGCTCTATCGCCAGGTGGTGTTTGGGGAGTTAGAGAAAGACACGCTGAAACAGATCAAGGATCTCAATGCACGGGAGATCGCGGTGCTGGCGCCCCTGATCATCGCGACCCTGTTTTTCGGCATTTATCCCAAGCCGCTTTTCGACGTGACACAGGTGTCCGTTGAGAACTTGGTTCAAGAACATGAAAAATCCATGGCCGCCTACCGGGCCGCCAGTCAGACGGCTGAGGTAGAGACGGTCAACGGGGAAGGCGAGTAGATCTTATGTCCCAGCAGCTCGGTCCAAATTTCCCGATCCCGGACATTATGGTCGCCATGCCGGAGAGCATATTGGCAGTTGGCGGCATGGCGCTTCTGATGTTGGGCGTGTTTCGCGGCGACTCATCCACACGGCTGGTATCCTGGTTGGCGGTGGCGCTATTCGCGATTGCGGGTTTGGTCATTATTCAGCAGCCGAATGAAAGCGCAACGGTTTTCGGTTCGACCTTTGTCGCGGACGCCTTCTCCAAATTCATCAAGATTCTCATCTTGCTTGGGTCCGCCGTCGCCTTGGTCATGTCGCATGGCTTTATCCGTTCGGAGAAGATCGAGCGTTTCGAGTTTCCGATCCTTGTGGTCTTTGCCACGCTCGGCATGTGCATGATGGTGTCCGCGAACGACCTGATTGCCTTGTATATGGGCCTCGAACTGCAAAGCCTGGCGCTGTATGTGCTGGCCTCGTTCAACCGAGATTCATTGCGGTCGACTGAAGCGGGGCTCAAATACTTCGTCCTCGGGGCGTTGTCTTCCGGATTGCTTCTGTACGGCTGTTCGCTGATCTACGGCTTCAGCGGCACCACCACCTTCGAAGGCATTGCCTATGCGTTGGCCAACGAAGCGAATGGCGGTGCGCTGAATGTCGGCCTGATTTTCGGTTTGGTTTTCCTCACCGCCGGTTTGGCCTTCAAGGTATCGGCGGTGCCGTTCCATATGTGGACCCCGGATGTCTATGAAGGCGCGCCCACACCTATTACGGCATTCTTTGCCGGCGCGCCGAAAATGGCGGCGATGGCGCTCTTCGTTCGGGCGTTGGTCGGACCGTTTCCGGAACTTACACCTGAGTGGCAGCAGATCATCGTCTTTGTGTCGATTGCGTCGATGCTTCTTGGTGCATTCGCGGCGATCGGTCAAACCAACATTAAACGGCTGATGGCCTACAGTTCGATCGGCCATATGGGATTTGCATTGGTGGGATTGGCCGCCGGCACGGAAGACGGGGTGCGGGGTGTGCTGATCTATCTTGCCATCTACCTGGCGATGAACATCGGCACCTTTGTGTGCATTTTGTCGATGCGCCGAACGGAAGGCATGGTGGAGGACATTGATGACCTGGCGGGCTTGTCGCAAACTCGGCCTTTGATGGCTTTGTCGTTACTCATCTTGATGTTCTCTTTAGCGGGCATTCCGCCGATGGCGGGCTTTTTCGCAAAGTTTTATGTGTTCCTCGCGGCCATTCAAGCGGAACTCTATACGCTTGCGGTGTTAGGCGTTTTGTCGAGTGTCGTCGGCGCGTTCTACTACATTCGTATCGTCAAGGTGATGTATTTCGATGAGCCGGCGGAAGCTTTTGCCTATCCGATGAGCGGGGAAATGCGCGTGATCCTTTTCGGTTCAGTGGCATTCACCGCTTTGTTCTTCCTTTATCCGTCTGCGCTGGTGGCGTCTGCGACCCAGGCCGCAGCAGCCTTGTTCTGATCGCGGCAGGCGTTGAACCGTGACAATGGCGCAAAACGGCATGCCGGAAGGCTACCGTGTTTTGCATGTTGAGGAGATCGACAGCACAAATTCGGAAGCGGCGCGGCGTGGCGAAAACGGTGAAGCGGGTCCATTGTGGATTCGAGCCGATCGGCAGACCGCGGGGCGTGGACGGCGTGGGCGCGAATGGGTCTCCCCGTCCGGTAATTTGCTCTGTACACTGCTTTTGACAGACCAAAGCTCCGCAGAAGCTTCCGCGAGGTATTCTTTCGTGGCGGCGCTGGCCGTGGCAGAGATGGTTAGCTTTTTTGTCGGAGAAGGACCGGCCGAAGTCGGCTTGAAATGGCCGAACGATGTATTGCTTCGCGGCAAGAAAATCGCCGGCATTTTACTAGAATCCGGACAACGAAAACGGAGCGATGGCAGTGGCCTCTATTTGGCGGTGGGCATTGGGGTAAACCTCGCGTCTCATCCTAGCGCGACGCGCTGGCCCGCGACCTCGCTCAAGGAGGCCGGATTTTCAGTGCCCGCCCCTGAGGCCGCTTTAAATCGCCTCGCTTTGGCATTCGATCGGTGGCGGCAGACCTTAGAAGATAATGGCTTTGAACCTGTCAGACAGGCTTGGCTTGCTGCGGCGCAGGGCGTCGGGCAGGATATTGAAGTCCGGCTGGGAGACAAGCTGTTGAAAGGCCGCTTTAAGGATCTAGATTCGACAGGAGCGCTTGTTTTGGAACTGGAAGACGGCCGGCAAACACAGGTCCATTCCGGCGAGGTTTATTTTGGGAACACAGGCCAACGCGAAGGATGACATGCTGTTAGCGATCGACGCGGGAAACACCAACACGGTCTTTGCCGTGCTGAATGGTGACGAGCTGAAGTCTCAATGGCGCAGCGCCACGAAGGAAGCGCGTACAGCAGACGAACATTTTGTATGGCTCAGTCACCTAATGGAGCTCAACGGGATCGCGAAAGAGGATGTGACCTCGGCAATCATTTCGACGGTCGTGCCGCAGTCCCTGTTTAACCTGAGATCTCTGTGTAGGAATTACTTCGAAATCGAGCCGATCGTCATCGGCGATGCGAATGTCAATCTCGGAATCAAGATCAATGCGCAGGATGTGGGGGCGGACAGGCTGGTCAATGCGGTGGCGGCTCACAATACCTACAAGGGGGCGCTCATCGTAATCGACTTCGGCACGGCGACCACGTTCGATGTGGTTAGTCCCGCGGGGGATTACGAAGGGGGCGTCATCGCGCCAGGCATTAATACCTCTCTGGAGGCCTTGCATTTGGCGGCGGCCAAGCTGCCACGTATTGAAGTGGCCCAACCGCAACGCGTTATCGGAGATGGCACCATTCCCGCCATGCAATCGGGTACGTTTTGGGGGTATGTGGGGCTGATCGAAGGATTGGTTGGCCGCATAAAAGCCGAATACGATCAACCGATGACGGTGATTGCGACGGGCGGACTTGCCAGTCTGTTTAAGAACGCAACCAACATCATTGAACACGTAGACCAAGACTTGACCATTCGGGGTCTGCGCGAAATCCATCAAAAAAATGCTGGCAACCTTTAACGGCGGTTTTCTTGACGCGGCACGCTTCGACCAAAGCGGCTGAAAAGCCGGAATTCGTGTTTCTTCCCCTGGGCGGTGCTGGGGAGATCGGCATGAATCTCAATCTGTACGGATATGGTCCGGAACATGACCGCCAATGGATCATGGTCGATCTTGGGATCACATTCGGGGATGACACGACTCCCGGCATTGACATTATTACGCCGGACCCGGAGTTCATCGCGTCGCAAGGCGATCGGCTTTTAGGGCTTGTATTAACCCATGGCCATGAAGACCACATTGGGGCGGTTCCCTATCTGTGGCCGGAGTTGGATTGCCCAATTTACGCAACACCTTTTACCGCGGCTTTGGTGACGCGGAAGTTAGAAGAAGCGGGTATACTGGACGCTCCGTTGCACATCGTGCCGTTAGGGGGGCACCTCTCATTAGGGCCCTTTGACATCGAGTTTGTGTCGCTAACCCACTCAATCCCGGAGCCAAACGCGCTCGCCATTCGAACACCCACCGGCACGGTATTACACAGCGGTGACTGGAAGATTGACGACGAACCTCTTATTGGTCAGACGACAGATGAAAAGCGGCTCGCGGAGCTCGGGGACGAGGGTATCCTGGCGATTATCTGCGACTCCACCAATGCCTTAACCGATGGGTTGTCAGGGTCGGAAGGCAGTGTGCGCCAGAATCTGGTCGATCTCGTCCAACATATGACAGGGCGTGTGGTGATTACTGCCTTTGCCTCTAATGTGGCTCGCGTCGCGACAGCTGCATTTGTCGCTCAAAGGACAGATCGTCACTTGGTGTTGGTGGGCCGGTCGATGCATCGCATTGTCGCGGCCGCTCGGGAAACCGGGTATCTGGATGATTTTCCGGCCGTCGTGGATGAAAGGGAGGCGGGGTATCTCCCGCCGAACAAGGTGCTCTATTTGTGTACGGGCAGCCAGGGCGAACCGCGGGCAGCTTTGGCGCGTATTGCGGGCGGCAGCCATCCTAATGTGGTGTTGGAAGAAGGCGACAGCGTGATCTTTTCGTCGCGCGTCATTCCGGGTAACGAAAAAAGCATCTTTGCATTGCAGAACGATTTGGTTGCGCAAGGAATTGAGATTCACACCGAGAAAGAGAACGATATTCATGTTTCCGGTCATCCGTGCCGGGATGAATTGACGCAAATGTATCAGTGGGTCCGTCCCCGAATTTCCGTGCCGGTTCATGGCGAGATGCGGCATTTGCAGGCCCATGGTGCATTGGCAAAAGATCTGCAGGTGCCGGACGTGTTCGTTGCCTCGAACGGTACCATGATCAAGCTTGCACCGGATGAGCCGGAAATCATCGACCATGTTCCGTCGGGTCGCTTGCATCTTGACGGAGATATTCTTCTGCCTGCGGATGATGAAATTCTGAAGGAAAGAAAGCGCATTGGCTATTCCGGATTCATATCGGTGGTGCTGGTGGTCGGCAAGAAAGGTACGCTGGCCGCACGCCCGGTCATTGAAACCATCGGTGTGCCGTTTGAAGCCGATGAGCCATTGGAACATGAATTGGAAGAGGTGATTGATCTCTTGTTTCAACGAGATCGATACCTCAAATTCCATCAAGGGCATTCGTTGGAAGAACTTGTACGCCGGGCGGTGCGCAAACGGGCGAGGGAGCTGACCGGCAAAAAGCCGATCACGGTTGTCCGACTTGTTGAAATGGCTGGATAGGGAGGCGACACGTGTCGATCTTCACGCAAATAGGCATCTTTCTGATCGTCTGGTGGGTCGTGCTCTTCGCCACCTTGCCGCTCTGGGTGCGCTCCCAATCCGAGGATGACAGCATGGAACCCGGGACCGACCCGGGAGCGCCCGTCGAGACCAATCTCGGCCGAAAGTTCTTGCTCACCACGGCCATTGCCTTCGGCGTTACGGTTGTTTTGATCGTTGGGATCGAGCTTGGCCTGTTTGTCGGCTTTACCGAAATGAAATAGGCAGAACTCAGAGGTTGAGTTCTGCCTACCTGGTCTTCATTTCTCTGTCTTTTCCTGATGCGCGGTACCCCGCCCCTCAGGAAAGGAGCTAGTCCTCCCCAGACTTTGGCTGCCTTGAGCAGTCCCTTTTTTAGACCGCAAACAATAATGCGCATGGACGCGCCTGTCACGCAACTTTGTTAATTCCTATGAAAAAAAAGTGACAATCTATTGCGGAAAGGACACATGTTTATGGTTGATCAGGCCGCTGGCGATGCGTTGCCTTGGGGGACTGCGGGCTAACCCCGCTCTTAGCGGGAGGCAGGCCTTGACAGCGCCCTTAACCCACGCGACGCTCTGCGGTTGAAGGGTCTAAAATATCGCGTTCATTTGTGAGGTATTGGGTGAACAAGGGGGTTGTAGTCGGCAGTTTGCTGAGCGTTTTCCTCATGGTTGGGGGGGCAACTGCTGCTGAGTGGCGTGTGAGCAAGACCGCTTGGACCGCCGCGGACGAAGAAGAATATGGGGAATTCGTCCGGTCGATTGGGGAAAGCGACTGCAACACGGTAACGTCGTGTCTGGCGGGTCCCGCGAATCCCTATCGGGCGACAGACCCCAAGGGGCTGCGCTTCGTGGGAGACTGCGCCGATCTTCCCTATCTTTTGCGGGGCTACTTCGCTTGGAAAAAGGAACTGCCTTTCACGTATGTGAATGGTATTTACCTTAACGACGCGGCGGACCGCGATCCGCGTTTCTCAAAATCGGGCAACAAAGTCGGCTCGCGTGCCACGGTGAAGATCGGGCCGGCCGGCGAGCGAACCGAGGCCGTTTCATTTCTGAAGAATATCCGCAATGTGGTCTCCTCGGCCATGTTCCGGACGTCTCCGGAGTTCAATCAGTATCCCTATTCAGATTTTTATTCGCCGGAGATTTCTCGCGAGTCCGTTCGGGCCGGAACGGTCATCTACGACATCAATGGGCATGTGGCCATCGTCTATAAGGTGGGTGAAGACGGCCGCATCTACTACATTGATGCGCATCCGGACAACACGCTGACGCGCAGTATTTATGGGCGACAAATCCCCCGCACGGCGCCGGCGTTAGGTGCGGGCTTCAAAAACTGGCGCCCGGTGAAAGTGATCAACGCTGAACGCGACGAAAGCGGAGCGATTGTCTCCGGCACGATCACGCTCGAGAAGAACGAGAACATCGAGGGTCATTCGACGATCCAGTATTTCGGAACCGAACCCAATCCCGAAAAGGATTGGTCGAAAGCCACATTCAACTATGACGGCCAAGAGGTGAAGTATTACGAGTATGTCCGTCACGCGATGGCCGATGGGGATTTGGTCTTCGATCCGGTCTTCGAACTGCGCGCCATGATGCGTGGCTTGTGCCAAGACATTCAGGACCGCGGGCTGGCCGTGAACGCGGCGATTAGGCAAGGTATCCATCGCAAGGAAGCGCCGGATCGTTTGCCCGATAACATTTATGGGACCCATGGCGAATGGGAGATCTATTCATCGCCATCGCGTGATGCCCGCTTGAAGACAAAATTCAAAGAACTGCGCGATCAGATCGCCTATTTTGCGGAGCTGTATTATCAATGGGATAGCCGAGTGGCCTTTTCAGGATCTAGCTTGAAGCGTGCGCTGCTGCCGGTCTACGAAATTGAGGCGGCGGCTTGCCAGTACACCTACACCAATAGTTCCGGCAAAGAGGTCACCTTGTCCTTCCAGGACATCTCGGATCGACTGTTCAATCTGTCGTTCGACCCGTATCACTGCATTGAGCGCCGTTGGGGGGCGACCGAGCGCTCTGAGCTGGCAAGCTGCAAAGACGGCCGGAAAAAGCGGAAATGGTACGAGGCTCAACAAAATCTGCGCAACCAGATCGACCGGACTTACGATGCTTTTATGGGCTATACGGCTGCGGAACTGCTTCAACCGGGCGGTGACGGGAAGGGCGTTGCCCAACCGCCGGACATCGATGTGAAAACCCTGATTGAGAGTTTCCATATTCGGCCGGCGCCACCCGCCCCCGAGCGGGAGAGCGAAAGCTAACCGCTGATCCCGAAAAGCCTGCGACGTGTAGGTGCTTGGGCATTCTTTTCAGTGTATGGTTCAACGGCACAGTTCGATTCTGAAGTGTGCCGTTTTTCACTCCTAAAGATGCCCGATCATGAGACTGTCCCGCTACTTTTTGCCGACTCTGAAGGAGAACCCTGCTGAGGCGCAGATCGTCTCGCACCGCTTGATGCTGCGCGCGGGGTTGGTCCGGCAGTCTGCGGCGGGGATCTATTCTTGGCTGCCTCTTGGGCTGGCGGTGCTGAAGAACATCGAACAGATCATCCGTGAGGAGCAAAACCGGGCCGGTGCGGTAGAACTGCTGATGCCAACCATTCAGTCGGCCGATTTGTGGCGGGAAAGCAACCGTTACGACGATTACGGCAAGGAAATGCTGCGGATCACGGACCGGCACGACAGGGAGCTGCTGTTTGGGCCGACCAATGAAGAGCTGGTGACCGACATTTTCCGTAGCGCGATTAAGTCGTACAAAGATTTACCGCTGAACCTTTACCATATCCAATGGAAATTTCGGGATGAGATCCGGCCGCGGTTCGGCGTGATGCGCGGCCGCGAGTTCCTGATGAAGGATGCCTACTCTTTCGATATCGACAAAGAGGGAGCGCGTCAGGCCTACAACAAAATGTTCATTGCCTATTTGCGCACCTTTGCGTGCATGGGATTGAAAGCGATTCCCATGGCAGCGGACACTGGCCCGATTGGCGGGGATATGAGCCATGAGTTTATCGTTCTGGCGGAAACGGGTGAGTCCGAAGTCTTCTGCCATCGCGATTTAGTTGCAATGGATCCACCGGGTGCCGATGTGGATTACGAAGCTGACCTGCAACCGATGATCGACGACCGTACACGGCTTTATGCGGCGACGGACGAACTCCACGACGAGAAGCAGTTTTTGCAAATTCCTGAGGCGGACCGTCTGACCGCGCGGGGAATTGAAGTGGGGCATATCTTCTATTTCGGCACGAAATATTCCAAGGCAATGAATGCCGTTGTGACGGGTGCGGACGGCAAAGATGTCCCGGTTGAGATGGGATCTTATGGCATTGGCGTATCTCGTTTAGTCGGCGGCATAATCGAAGCCAGTCATGATGATGACGGAATCATTTGGCCCGACAGTGTCGCTCCTTTTGCCGTCGGGCTGATCAACCTGAAAACTGGCGATGCGGAGACGGATCAAGCTTGCGAATCTGTCTATGCCCGGCTCACAGCGCGTGGGGTATCAGTGTTGTATGACGACACTCAAGAACGGGCGGGGGCTAAATTTAGTCAGATGGACCTGATCGGATTGCCCTGGCAGCTTATTGTGGGGCCCCGCGGATTGAAGGCTGGTGTGGTGGAGCTCAAGCGGCGTCAAAGTGGCGAACGAGAAGAAATGTCGATCGACGCCGCGATCAACAAACTCGCCGGGTAACAGGCCAGCATTGTGAGCAGGACAACCCCCTTTGCGTCGTTCGAATGGGCTGTGGCATGGCGCTATCTTAGGGCGCGCCGTCGAGAAGGGTTTTTGTCGGTCATTGCGGGATTTTCAATTCTCGGCATCTCGCTCGGAGTGGCGACGCTGATCATCGTGTTGGCAGTGTGGAACGGGTTCGAGCGAGAGTTTTTGGACCGGGTTCTAGGGTTTAACGGTCATGTGGTCTTACGCGGCTACGAAGATGAGCGCGGCCGCAGCCTCATCAAGGGTCACGAAGCACTGGCGGCAGCGGTGCGGCAAGAGCCCGGTGTGGTCGATGCAGTGGCTTATACGGAAGGCGCCGCCATCGCGCAGAGCCGGCGAGCAAGTTTTGGCGTCCTTCTTCGCGGTATGAAACCAGCAGACCTGCAAAACAATCGGCTAATCAGCGGGCAAGTCGACGCGTCCGCATTGGCCGCGCTGGAGGCCGGCACCGGCGTGATGCTGGGCAAGCGGCTTGCTGAGGCTGCGGGCGTGGTGCCTGGCGATACAATCAAGCTTATTTCGCCCGAGGGAGACCGCACCCCCTTTGGGATCATTCCGCGCACGAAGGACTATGACGTAGCCGGCGTGTTTGAAGCGGGCATGTTTACCATCGACAATACATTCGCATTTATGGGTTTCGATGAAGCGCAGCTTTTTTTCGGCTTTGAGGGCCAAGCCACATCCGTCGAGGTGACCTTGGCCGATCCAAACGATGTGGCATGTATCATTACTAACGATCCGGACTGCATCTTGTTTCGCCTAACGGCCCTGGGCAACGGTCAAATCTATGCGCGGGACTGGCGACAATCTAGCCTGGGGTTTTTGAATTTTGTTAAAGAGCAACGCAATGTGGTTGCCCTTGTTCTTGCTCTGATCATCCTTGTCGCGGCTCTGAATATCATTTCCAGTCTGACGATTTTGGTCAAAGACAAAGTGCAAGACATCGCGGTGCTTCGGACGATGGGGACGACAAGCGGCGCGATCATGCGGATCTTTTTGATCTCCGGGACCGCTATCGGTGTGGTCGGAGCGGCTCTTGGCCTTTTGCTCGGTCTTGCAGTGTCGGCAAACATAGAGGCCATTCGCGGGCTCATCATATGGCTGACCGGCGCGGATCCGTTTTCGGCGGAAATCTATTTTATCGATCGATTGCCGGCCCAACTAGATGTGTGGGAGACGGCGGCGGTTGTGGTGTTCGCTGTAGTGATCGCTTTTATTGCCACACTCATCCCATCGCGACGGGCCGCCCGCACGGATCCCATCGAGGCGCTGCGTTATGAATAGGGCAGCCGCCAAAGCAAGCTTGGGTGGGTGAGCAGATGGGGTCGCGCATCATCCCATTCGGTCAGCATGAGCGGGTTTTGGCAGCGCGGTATTTGCGGGCGCGGCGCAAAGAGGGGTCTGCCTCGGTAACGGCGGTATTCTCGTTTTTGGGTATTATGTTGGGCGTAGCCACATTGATCATCGTCATGTCGGTGATGACGGGGCTGCGAGAGCAATTGCTCGACATCATTCTTGGGACCGAGGGGCACCTGATCGTCGAGGCGGATGCCCGCTACTTTTCCGAATTCGAAGATCTGGCTTTAAATGTAACCGGCCGGCCCGGTGTCTTACGGGTGTCTCCGATCATCAACGGTCAGGCAATGGCGTCGTGGCGCTCGCGGGTCGTGCCGGGCCGGGTTCGCGGCGTACAACCCCAATACCTTGATAACGGAGAGATAACGCAACGCATCCGCCGAGGTTCCGCAGAAAGCTTCGAGGGGGATGTGGTGATCATCTGGACCGGAATCGCCAATCAACTGGGGCTGACGGTCGGGGACCGTGTGACGCTTCTGACACCGGGTGAGCCGGAAGGCGATTTCCCAGGGGTGCCGCTAACGCGCAGCTTCACCATTCAAGCCGTATTCTTTATGGAATACGACTACGAGTTTCCGGAGATCCTGATGCCGCTTGAAACGGCAATGGAATACTTTGAATCGGAGCGTGGCGTGACGTCGCTTGAGGTTATGGTCGACGAACCGCTGCAGGTGGAGGACGTGGCCGACCAAGTTCGAACACTTGTCCCCGCGGATTATCGCGTGCGCGATTGGAAAGAGATTAACAAGTCGCTGGTGAATGCCCTTTACGTTGAACGAAATGTGATGTTTTTCATCTTGGTGCTGATAATACTGGTCGCGGCAATGAACATCGTTTCGGGATTGGTCATGCTGGTTAAAGACAAAGGTCGGGATATCGCGATATTGCGCACGATGGGTGCCAGTCAAGGGTCCGTCATGCGCGTGTTTATTATGGCGGGCGGTAGTATCGGGTTTTTTGGAACCGTTTTCGGATTCCTCTTGGGCATCGCTTTTTGCCTGAATATTGGGGTGATCAGGGAGCCTCTGGCACGACTGGTCGGTGCGTTTGCGGGGCAAGGACAGATTTCCTTCGTGGCCCAGTTGCCGGCCGTGATCGATCCGATGGAAGTCGTGGCGGTGGTGCTTATGGGGCTCTTACTCTCGCTGCTTGCTACCCTTTATCCGGCCTGGCGGGCTGCCCAGCTCGATCCGGTCGAGGCGCTGAGATATGAATGAACCGCAAATGACGTCTGCGCTCGAATTGAGAGATGTGTCCAAGCGTTTCCGCCAGGGGGCGGCAGAACTGCGCGTGCTTGAGGCCGTCAATATGACCGTCCAAAAGGGCGAGGTTGTGGCGCTCGTCGGACCGTCCGGGTCGGGAAAATCGACCCTTCTTCACATTGCCGGTCTTTTGGAGAAACCAACGGGCGGTGAGGTGCTGATTCATTCGAAACCGTGCGGTAAACTCGGCGATGCGGCGCGTACGGAGCTTCGGCGAGACACGCTCGGATTCGTCTATCAGTTCCATCATTTGTTGCCGGAGTTCTCGGCGCTGGAGAACGTGGCGATGCCCCAAATGATTGGGGGCACTTCCCGAAAGGCCGCTGAGTTGCGGGCCTCCTCGCTGTTGGAAAAATTCGGATTGGCGGATCGGCTCGACCATCGGCCTGCACAGCTTTCGGGGGGCGAGCAGCAGCGGGTCGCTATTGCGCGAGCCGTCGCGAACGAACCGGCTGTCTTGCTGGCTGATGAACCAACAGGCAATCTGGACCCAAAGACCGCTCAGCAGGTGTATGGGGAGTTGCTTTCGTTCGTTCGTGAAGACGGGTTGGCAGCCATTATCGCCACGCACAATTTGTCATTGGCGGACGATATGGACCGAACACTGTCGCTCGAAAATGGCGTGCTGAAAGAAATCGGCTAGGGACCGGTATCCTTTGCGCTTGACATAAAGAACAAAACATGAACATTTTAACCGTCCTTTCGATGGCGATGAAACAGGGGAGCGGCCAATGACACCGACGGGACTTTCACTGATTAAGGAAATGTGTGCGAGCATCAGTCTGCTGCTATTCGCTGGCGGCCTGTTAACGCTCCTATCCGCCCTTGCAGGGGGCTGATGCCGTCGTTGTTTCCTCTATCGGCGTCTTGGGGATAGAGAATCGTCCTATTACTGTCTGCCCCTCTATCGGAGACCGACCTGTGCCGTCTGATACTCGATTTGTCCACTTAAGGCTCCACACCGCTTACTCCTTGCTGGAAGGTGCGATCCGCATCAAATCGCTTGCCGAAGTATGTAAGCGCCAGGGAATGCCAGCGGTGGCGATCACGGACACGGCAAATCTGTTCGGAGCGCTTGAGTTTTCCGAGGCAATGGCTGGTCAGGGCGTCCAGCCCATCATCGGATGCAGTCTGCCGGTGTACTTGGAGGGAAAAGAAGAAACAGGTGATCGGATTGGGTCGGGAGGTGTTGGACGCCGCGCCCCGGATCCGGACTTTATCCCCCTTTTCGCTCAGAACGAGCAGGGGTTCGAAAACCTTATGGAACTTTCTTCCCGCGCCTATCTAGAGATGGGGGATGGCGCGGTGCCATGTTTACCGCTTAACGCTCTCAAAGGCCGGACAGAAGGACTTATCGCCTTGTCCGGCGGACCGTTCGGGCCCCTTAATCAAGCTTTGCTCAGGGGGGGGAACAAGGCAGCTATCAGTGTCTTTGAACGGCTGCTCGCGATGTTTGAAGACCGATTTTACATAGAGCTTCAACGGCATGGGCTTCCGGAAGAGCTTGAGACAGAATCCGGACTTATCGATCTGGCTTATGGGCACAATGTACCCTTGGTGGCGACCAACGAAGCATTCTTCCTCGAAGAACGGGAATATGAGGCCCATGATGCGCTGCTTTGTATTGCGGACGGCGCCTATGTTGTGCAGGACGACCGGCGCCGGCTGACGGCGGAGCATCGCTTCAAGACGCAGTCTGAAATGCTGGCGCTTTTTGCCGATCTGCCGGAAGCCACGGAGAACTCCATCGAGATTGCGAAGCGGTGCGCGTTTCGCGTCCAAATGCGCAAACCGATCCTGCCTAGCTTCGATCTGAGCGAAGGGCGGGATGAGGCGGCTGAATTCGCCGCGCAAGCGCGAGATGGGCTGACCCGTCGACTGGAGCAAGTGACGTTGGCGGCCCCCGAGCAAGAGTATTGGGATCGGTTGGAATATGAGATCGACATTATTACACGTATGGAGTTTCCCGGTTACTTTCTGATCGTTGCCGATTTCATTCAATGGTCCAAAAACCAAGGCATACCAGTTGGACCGGGGCGGGGGTCGGGCGCCGGCTCAGTCGTGGCGTGGGCACTGACCATCACCGATCTCGACCCATTGAGATTCGGATTGCTGTTCGAGCGTTTCCTCAATCCTGAGCGTGTGTCGATGCCGGACTTCGACATTGATTTCTGTCAGGGCCGGCGGGACGAGGTGATCCGTTATGTTCAGGAACGATATGGTGAGGATCGGGTAGCCCAGATCATTACCTTCGGAAAGCTCAAACCTCGGGCGGTGTTGCGCGACGTGGGCCGGGTGCTCCAATTGCCTTACGGCCAGGTGGATCGCTTGTGCAAGCTTGTGCCGAACAATCCGTCCAATCCCGTTACGCTCACCGAAGCGATCGACGGCGAGCCGCGCTTGCAGGAAGCTCGTGTTGAAGATGAATCGGTTGCCCGAATGCTCGACGTGTCATTGGTCTTGGAAGGGCTGTACCGGCATGCGTCAACCCACGCCGCCGGTGTGGTAATCGGTGACCGCCCGCTCGAGAAGCTGGTGCCGCTCTACCGTGACCCACGGTCCGACATGCGGGTAACCCAATACAGCATGAAGTGGGTGGAGCCGGCCGGCCTGGTAAAGTTCGACTTTCTGGGTCTCAAGACGCTCACGGTCCTGGAATTGGCGGCAGACTTGGTACGGCAGAAGGGTGTCGATATAGATATCTCCAATTTGCCTCTGGACGATAAGAAAACATTCGAGATGTTGTCGCGGGGCGACGCGACAGGGGTGTTCCAACTTGAAAGTTCGGGCATGCGTGACACGCTGCGGCGTCTTAAGCCGGACTGCGTGGAAGACATTATTGCATTGGTGGCTTTGTACCGCCCTGGCCCCATGGACAACATTCCCGCCTATATTGAGCGGAAGCGCGGCGAGAAACAGCCGGACTACCTTCACCCTCTTCTGGAGCCGGTTCTGAAAGAGACTTACGGCGTCATCATTTACCAGGAACAGGTGATGCAGATTGCCCAGATTCTTTCTGGTTACTCACTGGGCGAAGCAGATCTTCTGCGGCGTGCCATGGGTAAGAAAATCAAGTCGGAGATGGACCTGCAAAAGGAACGGTTCGTTAGCGGTGCCGTTGAAAAGGACGTAGACCGCGGCCAGGCCGGTTTCATTTTCGAGTTGGTTGAGAAGTTTGCGGGGTATGGCTTCAACAAAAGCCATGCCGCCGCCTATGCGCTGGTCGCGTACCAAACCGCCTATTTGAAAGCCAATCACCCGGTTGAGTTTCTTGCGGCGTCTATGACATTGGATATGGGCAATACGGACAAACTCAACATCTTCAAGCAAGAAGCGGATCGGCTGGAAATTAAGACGCTTCCGCCGGATATCAATCAGTCCACCGCTGATTTTTCCGTGGTTGATGGTCAAATCTGTTACGCCCTGGCAGCGCTCAAAAATGTGGGCAAGCAGGCCATCGACGGCCTTGTTGCAGAGCGGGAACAAAATGGCCGCTACACGTCTCTTCAAGAATTCGCATCTCGGCTGGACCCCAAACTGGTCAATCGCCGCGCGTTGGAGAGCCTCACTAAGGCCGGCGCCTTTGACGAGTTAACTTCCAACCGGGCGCAGGTGTTTGCGTCGATCGATCTTTTGCTGGCCGAGGCGAACAAGTCGGCGGAAGAACGGCAAAGCGCCCAGACCAGCTTGTTTGGCGGCGGAAAAGTAGATGACGGTGGGCTGGTTCTGCCGGACGCTGATGATTGGCTGCCCATGGACCGCCTATCCTTTGAATTTGAGGCGGTGGGCTTTTATCTGTCGGGCCACCCGCTTGACGAATATGCGAATGCGCTTCGGCGCTGCCGTGTGCAGAATTTCGCTGATGTGGCGGCGCAGGTGCGCGAAGGGGCCACACGCGAGGTCAAACTTGCTGGCGTGGTTATGAGCCGCCAAGAGCGAAAATCTAAGAGGGGCAATCCTTTCGCCTTTGTCGAATTCTCGGATGCCACAGGCCGGTTTGAGGCTGTGGCCTTCTCTGACGTGCTTGGTGCGGCGCGCCCATTGCTGGAGCCCGGCAAAGGCGTGGTGGTGAATGCGGAGGTGGACCGGCAGGGAGAAGACATCAAAGTGCGTCTGCAATCTGTGCGCGGCGTTGATGAGGTGACCGCTAAATCGGCCGCGGGCCTTCGTATTTTCGCCGATCATCTTGATGCATTCGAGGGCATAAAAAGGCGCTTGCCGCCGTCCGGGCGCGGTGTCATCAGTGTGGTTGTGATGGCGGAAAGCACCCGTCAGGAAGTGGAAGTGGAAATTCCCGGCGGATACACGGTCACCCCTCAAATCCGGAGTGCTATGAAAGTGCTTCCCGGGGTGGTCGAAGTCGAAGAGATTTGATCGCCTTTGTATCTGGAATCCGCTGAAATCTGCCATTTTTTTACCCTGGCGACCGAGCCTGCAGCGGGGGTTGCAAGAATACTGGCGACTCCCTATAACAGCCGCCATTCTGCACGCGGGTGAAAGGGCCTTCGGGTCCTATCCGGTGCCGCGACGATAGTCACGGCTCTACCCGCGGAGGCCAACCGGATAAGGAGAAATTGGATGGCGCTGCCGGACTTTACCATGCGCCAGCTTCTGGAAGCTGGCGTCCACTTTGGGCATCAGACCCATCGGTGGAACCCGAAGATGGGACAATACATTTTCGGTGTTAGAAATAACATACATATCATAGACTTAGCACAATCCGTTCCACTGCTTCATCAGGCTCTGCTTTCCGTGCGTGACACGGTTGCGTCCGGTGGTCGTGTGCTGTTCGTCGGTACGAAGCGCCAGGCGTCGGACCCCATTTCAGAGGCGGCCCAGCGGTGTGCTCAGTACTACATCAATCACCGCTGGTTGGGCGGCACGCTCACGAACTGGAAGACGATATCGAATTCGATCAAACAGTTACGGAACCTGGAAGAGACCCTGAGTGCGGAAGTTGTCGGCAGGACCAAGAAGGAGTTGCTCCAACTGACCCGAGAGCGGGACAAGCTGGAACGCGCCTTGGGCGGTATTAAAGATATGGGTGGCTTGCCCGATCTGATGTTTGTGATCGACACGAATAAGGAATCGATCGCTATCCGCGAAGCTACCAAGCTCGGTATTCCCGTGGTGGCTATCCTCGATACGAACTGCGATCCGGACGGCATTACCTACCCGATTCCAGGTAATGACGATGCATCGCGCGCCATTAGCTTGTATTGCGATTTGGTGGCGCGCGCGGTGATTGACGGGATCTCTCAGAGTTCCCATGCCAGCGGCATCGATATGGGCGAGGCGTCGGAACCGGTGGCTGAAGCTCTTCCGGAAGAGCCTGCCTCGGACGGGGCGGCGGATGAGAGTGTTCCCGGTACGCCGGGCGAGACGCAAGAAGAAGCGGGTGCGACTCAGTAAACTCTTCTTAACTGTGCCGCGCACAGAACATTAAGGAGGGCCGACTTAAACCGTCGGCTTTCCAGCTTACCGTAACTCAACATCAAAGAGGCAGTTTGATGACAGCGATTTCGGCTAGCCTGGTGAAGCAGCTCCGAGAGCAGAGCGGCGCGGGCATGATGGACTGTAAGAAAGCGCTCCAGGAAACTGGGGGTGATATTGATGCAGCAGTCGATTGGCTGCGTACTAAAGGGCTGGCGAAAGCGGCCAAGAAGGCCGGGCGCGTGGCTGCGGAAGGTCTTGTGGGGATTGCTCAACAACCACGTGGGGATGGTGCTTTGGCCGTGGTTGTTGAAGTGAATTCTGAAACAGACTTTGTCGCGCGGAACGACCAATTTCAAAACTTGGTGTCGGAAATCACAGACGTTGCTTTGACCGTCAATGGCGATTTCGAGAAACTCGCGGATGCCCCATATCCGAATGTGGGCAAATCCGTTTCCGAACATGTAACGGAAATGGTGGCAACGATCGGTGAAAACATGTCGCTACGTCGCTCCAAAGCCGTTTCGGTCGGGAAGGGCGTGGTGGCTGGCTATGTGCACAACCAGATTGTGGACGGCCTTGGAAAAATCGGTGTTGTCGTCGCGCTCGAATCGGAAGGCGACAAAGACAAGCTGTCAGCCTTCGGTAAACAGTTGGCGATGCATATCGCGGCGACAAACCCGCTGGCCGTGAGCCCTGAGGAATTAGATGCGGAGACGGTTGAGCGTGAGAGAACGGTTTTGGCCGAGCAGGCGCGCGAAAGCGGTAAGCCTGAGAATGTCATCGAGAAGATGATCGAAGGGCGATTGCGCAAATATTTCGAGGAAGTCGTTCTGCTTTCTCAAACCTTTGTCATCGATGGTGAAACCAAAATCGACAAAGCAATCAAGCAGGCCGAAGGTGATGTGGGCGGGCCCATCAAAATCGTCGGCTTCTGCCGGTTTGCGCTTGGCGAGGGTATAGAGAAGGAAGAAGATGATTTCGCCGCCGAAGTCGCGGCGGCCGCTTCCACCTAACTCGACTCGCTGTGCACTCGTCTGCACACAAATCTAAATTAGGAACGGAACCATGGTTGCCTCGGAACCTCGCTACAAACGCGTCCTTTTAAAGGTTTCTGGGGAGGCCCTTATGGGAGGGCAATCCTTCGGGATCGACCTTGAAACCGTGAACCGGATTGCGTCGGACATCCAAGATGCTCATCGCGATGGCATAGAAGTGTGCCTGGTGATCGGCGGCGGTAATATTTTCCGGGGCCTTTCCGGGGCGGCCCAGGGCATGGAGCGTGCGACGGCCGACTATATGGGCATGCTCGCAACGGTGATGAATGCCCTGGCCATGCAGAATGCGCTTGAGCGGCTGGACATCCAAACCCGCGTGTTGTCGGCAATTCCGATGACGAGTGTTTGCGAGCCCTATATCCGCAGACGCGCCCTGCGCCACTTGGAACGGGGACGCGTAGTGATCTTTGCGGCCGGCACGGGCAATCCGTTTTTCACCACAGATACGGCGGCCGCATTACGCGCATCTGAGATGGGATGCGACTGCCTGCTCAAAGGGACGCAGGTTGATGGCGTTTATAGCGCTGATCCCAAAACCGATCCGAATGCCGAACGTTACAAAAAGCTCACCTATCTTGACGTGCTGTCAAAGGATTTGGGCGTGATGGACGCGCCTGCGGTAAGTCTGGCACGGCAGAACAACATCCCCATGATCGTGTTTTCGATCCACGACCGCGGCGCCTTCGTCAATGTGCTAAACGGTGCCGGAACGTGTACAATCATCTCTGCGGACCCCACAGAGAAGGGATAACAGAGCCATGTCAGACGATACGGAACCAGACATAGACGATTTGCAGCGGCGTATGGATGGCGCGCTCACCGCGCTCAAGGCCGAGTTTGGGGGCCTTAGAACGGGACGTGCATCGGCCAGCTTGGTGGAGCCGGTTATGGTGGATGCCTATGGCAGCCAGATGCCCATCAACCAAGTTGGCACGGTGAATGTTCCGGAACCGCGAATGCTCACGATTCAGGTTTGGGATAAGGGATTGGTCGGGGCGACGGAAAAGGCGATCCGAAATGCCGGTTTGGGCATTAATCCTGTCGTAGACGGTCAGCTCATTCGAATTCCTATTCCGGAGCTCAACGAGGAGCGTCGCCGCGAGCTATCTAAGATTGCAAGCAAATATGCAGAGCAAGCCCGCGTGGCCGTACGGAATGTTCGGCGGGACGGCATGGACAGCCTTAAACGTCTCGAAAAAGACGGTCACATCAGCGAGGACGATCACAAGATCTACGCGGATGAAATTCAAACCATGACCGATGATCTGATCAGGAAAATCGATGATGCTCTGAATGTGAAAGAGCAAGAAATTATGCAGGTATAAGGAACATTCGATATCCCTTGTCGAATGTCGCCAATAGTTGGATGTCATAAAGAAAGGCCCAGAAAATTAGCAGCCCAGCGGAGGAGCTTGACCGAGGCCGAGAGGTACCGCGCCACGTTGCCATTATTATGGATGGTAATGGGCGTTGGGCCACGGCGCGTCATCTTCCGCGACGTCTGGGGCATCGCCAAGGCGTAGAGACGGCCAGAGCCATCGTGCGCGCTGCGGGTGATCTGGGCATCCGCTACCTAACCCTCTATAGTTTTTCATCGGAGAACTGGAAGCGCCCCGCCGATGAAGTGAGCGACCTGATGGGGCTGCTGCAAGAATTTGTGCGGCGCCATCTGAAGGAGTTGGACTCCAATGGCGTGAACGTCCGTATCATTGGCGAGCGGCGCGGGCTTGCTCCCGACATCATCGAGATTATCGAGAACGCGGAGCGGCAGACAAAGAACAACTCGCGCCTACATCTGGTTATTGCTTTCAACTATGGGGGACGCAACGAGATATTCGAGGCGGCAAAGCGATTTGCTTCTGATCTGGCCAGCGGTAAAACGAATGTGGATGATGCCTCTTTGGCCGATTTTGAAGGATATCTCGACACATCGGATATTCCGGACCCGGACTTGATCATTCGAACCAGTGGTGAACTGAGGCTAAGCAATTTCTTGCTGTGGCAAGGTGCGTATGCGGAGCTGTTCTTCTGCGAAAAGCTCTGGCCGGATTTCCGCAAAGAGGATCTGGAAGACGCCATCTCCCACTTCGCAGGACGCGAGCGCCGGTTCGGTGCCCGTTAAGGGCCGCTCCTGCGGCTGCGGCGATCGTTCCCAATCACCATGCTAAGCTGACGAAATCAAAGACAAACCAGAATGATGGCTTACATTGCGGGGATCCTTATGGCGGCGGGCGCCGCCTTTTGTATATACGCCGGTTTGTGGCCGTTTGCCGGATTGGTGGCACTGATTGGCGTGCTGATGGCTTATGAGCATGCCACGATAGTATTTGGACCCGACTCGCGGTTTCAGCTGGCGCTCGAAGCGGCGGCCTTGGCGGCGTCGCCGTTGTTGATGGCTGCGGGGCAGCCGTTTTGGGCGCTCGGTCTTGTGACGCTGGCCGCGCTTGTCACCGCTTTTCGGGCCAAAACCTCCGGCACGTCCAAAAGGTGGGGAGGTGGCGCGGTGATTTATATCGGCGTCGCGCTGATGGCCGTGGTTTGGTTGCGCGACCAGCCTCAGGGGTTTGTGATCACGCTGTGGCTTTTCGTGTCCATTTGGGCAACCGATAGCCTGGCGCAGATCGTCGGGAAACGCGTTGGCGGTCCCAAGCTTGCGCCGGTGACCTCCCCGAACAAGACCTGGAGTGGCCTACTGGGTGGAATCGCGGGGGCTGTGGCGGTCGGCGTTCTGACCGGGGCGGTGCTTCAAGCCGACGGTATGGATATTGTGCTTTTGGGCGTTTTGGGCGTTTTTCTTGCGGTATGCGGCCAGTTGGGAGATTTGCTCGAATCGGCCTTCAAGCGTCACTTCGATGTGAAGGATTCCAGCAATCTTATTCCGGGCCATGGTGGCGTTTTGGACCGGGTGGATGGGCTCGCAATGGCGGCGATTTTTGCCGCCGTTTTGATGCTTTTGCTTGGATCTGGACCTTTTGCAACCATACCGGTTGGTTAAATTTACCTAACCCAAAACTTCTCCGACGGGCGGGGCCCAGAAGGCCAGCGGTCGCTTGCAATAGGCCCGGACGGACCCTAGTATCCGGTCTTCTGCTTTGGAAGAATACCCAAGAGAAAATCCAGTAAAACCAAGGGAAAGCGGAAACGGTTTAGGGTGGTGTCTGAGTTTCGATCTGAACAGTACTTGTCTGTGAGTGGCGAAGTCAGTTGGACCGATTGTGTCCGAACACCAGTGCGGATGATTCGCGGCAGCACAGGATAAGTCCTGTGATGTGGGCGGGTTCGATTGACATTGAGAGATAGATGGAACTGCTTGGCTACATCATCCCGTTCTTGTTCGTCTTAACCATTGTCGTTTTCTTCCATGAACTCGGGCACTTTTCGGTAGCGCGCTGGTTCGATGTGCGCGTGGAGACCTTCTCTATCGGTTTCGGCCGCAAGATCTTTAGTTGGGTCGACCGAAAGGGAACGGTTTGGAAAGTCGGTTGGATTCCACTCGGCGGTTACGTCAAGTTTTTTGGCGATGACAGTGTGGCGTCCACTCCCGATCGCGAGAAGCTTGGCGAAATTTCGGCAGGGGCGTCGGCCCTGCAGACCGCCGGTGCTGAAAGCCCGCTGTCTCGCGCAGACGACCGAGTTCTAACGGCCAGCGAGCAGTCGGAGTGTTTCCATTTCAAACCATTGTATCAGCGTGCGCTAATTGTCGCCGCGGGTCCGATTGCGAATTTCATCTTGGCCGTTTTCATATTTGCGTTTCTGTTCAGTGTCGTCGGACAGCGCATGATCCCCCCGCGCATCGATGCGATTATCGACGATAGTCCGGCCCAGGAAGCGGGCCTGCTAGTCGGAGATGTGATCAAGCAGATCGATGGCCGCCGTATCACAAACTTCTCGCAGGTTCACGAAATCGTCAGCACTAGTGCTGACGACCGCCTGGCGATTGTGGTGGAGCGCGACGGTGAAGTCGTAGAACTCACTGTGACGCCGGAACTGGTCGCCGTGACCGATCAATTCGGCAATACACACAGAGTTGGGCAGATCGGCGTAGAGCGGGTATTGCCGCCTATGGTCGACGCCATCAGTCCGGACGGGCCTGCGGAAGAGGCAGGATTGCAGCCAGGGGACATTGTCCGTCAAATTGAGGGTCAAGACATCAACAGTTTTCTGGCGATGCAGACGGTTGTTCAAAAGAGCGCCGGTGTGCCCCTTGAGTTCACCATCGAAAGAAATGGGGAGTTGATGACCGTTGAGATGACGCCGGCACCCGTCGAAATCACCTCGGCCGATGGCAAAGAGGTAGAGGTTGGCCGAATCGGTATCCAAGGTCACGACAATATTACAGATTATGACATTGTTCGTGTGGATGTGTTGACCGGTATGGTCATGGGCGTCGAGCGGACCTGGTTTATCATCGAAAGAACGTTCCATTTCCTCGGTGGCTTGTTTGTTGGTCAGGAAGATGCAAGCCAACTAAGCGGCCCGTTGGGAATTGCTAAGGTGTCCGGGGAAGTCGCCCAGGGCGGTTTGGTGCCGCTGATCTCATTGGCGGCGATCCTGTCCGTGAGTATTGGTCTCCTAAACTTGTTCCCAATTCCTATGCTTGATGGGGGCCATCTTCTCTATTATGGCTATGAGGCCGTTGCCGGGAAGCCATTGGGAGAAAGAGCGCAAGAGTTCGGTTTTCGTGTGGGGCTGGCGTTGGTAATTTCATTGATGCTGTTTGCCACCTGGAATGATCTCGTAAAGTTCAGGATTTTCGGATAGAAAACAGCCAACAATAACGATAATCGATCTCTTTAGGGGCAAAGTGGGTAAAAGCTGCATATGACACGCGTGACCGCAGTTGTGGGGGCATTGGTTTTTCTGTGTCTCGCCAGTCTGTCCGTCGCCTTCGTTTCGGAGGCGTCTGCGCAGCAATCGGTGATCCAGCAAATCCGTGTAGAAGGCAATCAACGGATCGAAGCGGCCACGGTTGTCTCGTACATGACAATTCGGCCAGGTGATCCGGTGGACGCAGCGGAAATTGACCGATCCCTGAAGACTTTGTTCGTTACCGGTCTATTTGCAGATGTGACCTTGCGCCAAGAAGGCGACGTATTGATCGTCAGCATCGTCGAGAACCCAATCATCAACCGGGTCGCTTTTGAGGGGAACCGCAAGCTCGACAGTGATGACTTCGAAGAAGAGATCCAGCTGAAGCCGCGCGTGGTGTACACGCGGTCAAAAGTTCAGACCGATGTTCAGCGGATTATTGAATTGTATCGCCGTTCGGGCCGATTTGCAGCGACCGTCGAGCCGAAGGTCATTCAGCTTCCTCAAAACCGGGTTGACCTGGTGTTTGAGATCAATGAAGGCCCGGTGACGGGTGTTCGCCGTATTAACTTCCTGGGCAACAAGAAATTCAGTGCAGGCCGTTTGCGCCAAGAGATTGCTACCAAGGAAACGCGCTTTTGGCGTTTTCTGACCTCCAATGACAATTATGATCCGGACCGTTTGACCTTTGACCGGGAAGTCTTGCGGCGGTTCTATCTCGCCCGCGGTTATGCCGATTTTCGGGTGATTTCGGCCGTCGCTGAACTGACCCGCGACGGCAAAGACTTCTTCATTACTTTTACCGTGGATGAGGGTGAAAGATACCGGATCGGCGAGGTGGGCATTAATACGCAGCTTGCCGAATTGGATCCGGAAACGCTCCGCCCACTGATAGAATTTGAAGAAGGCGAGATTTACAATGCCGAGAAGATCGACGGCACCATAGATGCTCTTACTTTCGCGGCTGGCGTGCGGGGGTTCGCCTTTGTCGATGTGCGGCCGCGGGTGCGTCGGGATCGCGACAATCAGCTGATCAACATCACGTTCGAGGTCAATGAAGGTCCCCGCGTGTATATCGAACGGATAAACATCGTCGGCAATACGCGAACGCTGGATCGGGTTATCCGCAGAGAAATCGCACTGGTCGAAGGCGACGCATTCAATCGGGTTCTTATTGATCGCTCAAAAGCGCGCATTCGCGGGCTGAACTTTTTCAGTGAAGTTGAGATTAACGAAGAGCCCGGCTCTGCTGCCGACCGGACCGTCCTGACCGTCGAAGTCGAAGAGCAGTCCACAGGTGAACTGTCGATCGGGGCCGGCTTCTCGTCAACGGACAGCATCATCGGCGACTTCAGCGTTTCGGAACGGAATTTGTTAGGGCGTGGTCAATTTGTCCGTCTGCGCGTATCCGTTAGTCGCCGCCGGCAACAAGTAGATATCCGATTTACGGAGCCCTATTTCTTAGGGCGCAATCTGGCGGCCGGGTTTGATTTATTCCGGATTCGGACGGACTTTGAGGACGAATCCGGGTTCGACACCGAGAGTATCGGTCTTGGGCTGCGGACAGGGTTTCCGTTAACGCGTTTTGGACGCCTCTCCACCCGGTACACGCTCCGCCAAGATGACATTAAGGTGGACGACTTCGCTTGTACCTTTGGCTTCATTTCACTATCGGTCTGTTCGGCCGCCGGTGAAACGACGTCATCGATTTTGGGCTATACCTATTTTTATGATCGGCGTGACGACCCCATCGAACCATCCCGCGGGTGGGACGTGAACCTGTCTCAAGACGTTGCGGGCATTGGCGGCACGGAAGCCTATCTGCGGACCGAAGTAAGGTCGAACTGGTACCATCCCATTCCCCTCTTTGGTGCCGAAAACATCATTGCCAATTTGAGGGTTACGGGTGGCTACATTTTTGGGCTCGGCCGTGATGTCCGTTTGAATGACCGGTTTTTCCGCGGGGGCCCTACATTCAGGGGGTTTGAAACCTCGGGGATCGGACCACGGGACATCGTGACGAGCGACGCGGTTGGCGGCCAGCTTTTTGGTATTGGGACCGCCGAAGTCGTATTTCCCTTGGGTTTGCCGGATGAATTCGGGATCAAGGGTGCGATTTTCTCCGATGTAGGTACTCTTGGGATCGTGGATGAAGACCAGTTCACGACAAATGTTGACGATTCGCTCGGCTTAAGGTTATCCGTGGGTGTAAGTCTCCTTTGGGACTCCCCATTCGGGCCTATTCGCTTAGATTTTGCGAACCCGCTTATTCGGGAGCCGTTTGACCAGGAAGAAGCATTTCGCTTCAGCGCAGGCACAAGGTTTTAAAAATGACGCGTACACATATAACTCCGGCGCAGTTGGCGCTTAGTACCCTGATTGTTTCCGTGCTGGTTTTTTTTGCGGCCGCTAACGCTTTCGCGCAGGCGGATACGAATGCCAAAATCATCACGGTAGATCGTAATTCTTTCTTCGTTGACTCTGCAGCCGCGAAGGATATCGCAAAACAGGTGAAGACGCTTCGCGAAGGCATTGAAGCTGACCTCAACAAAAAGATGGAAGGTTTGACGACCGAGCGGGACCAGCTGGCCGGTCAGCAAACCATCCTGACGCAAGACGTGTTTGAGCAGAAGGCAAAGCAGTTGCAGGAGCGATTTGTAGCCTTGCAGGCGGAAGCAGAGAACAAGCAACGACAATTGCAGGCCGCTGTCGCGGGCGCGCAGGCCAAGATTCTAGAAGCTGTGTCTCCGATCCTGGATGACATTCTGAAGGAAAAGAAGGCCAACCTGATGCTCGAGCGCGGTATTATTGTCAAAGGCGCCGTCGATATCGATGTCACCGCTACGGCAATGCTTCGGCTCAACGAGAAACTGCCGAATGTCAAAGTGGAGCTTGCTCAGGCGAAAGCTGGCAATTAGACCCAGAGAGGGACTCGGCTGAATGGCCGATCCACGCTTCCATAAAAATTGCGGTCCCTTTTCTTTGGGGGAGCTTGCAAGGATCTCGTCGGCAACGCTGGCGGATACGGCAGATCCGGACTTTCAGGTGACTGACGTCGGGGGGCTTGAGGCAGCTGAAGCGTCTCATCTGTCGTTCTTTAAGGACCGGAAGTTCCAACCGAGTTTCGCCAAAACAAAGGCCGGCGCTTGCGTTTTGAGTGCGAGCTTTCTGGAATGCGCCCCCGGCGGCATCCATATTCTAGTTTCCGAAGATCCAGAGCGCGCCTACGCTAAAATTGCAGCGGCGTTTTACCCACAGTCCGCCTGGCGCTCGGGGGCAGTGAGTCCTCAGGCCATCATCGATCCTCAAGCCTCCATAGCGGAGGACGTAACCATTGAGGCGGGAGCGGTCGTTGGCCCCGGTGCAGCCATTGGACGGGGAAGCTTTGTTGGGGCGCAGTCTGTCATCGGGCAAGGCGTCCAAATCGGTCAGAACGTCCATATTCGTCCTCATGTCACCATCGGCTGCGCCCTGATAGGTGATCGCGTGATCATCCATTCGGGCGTTCGAATCGGCGAGGACGGCTTTGGTTTTGCCATGGGTGCCCAAGGGCATGAGAAAGTTCCCCAATTAGGGCGGGTTATCGTCCAAGACGATGTGGAAATCGGAGCTAACACCACGATAGACCGGGGCGCCGGGCCGGATACGGTCATTGGCGAAGGCACGAAGATTGATAATCTGGTCCAAATCGGGCACAACGTACAGGTTGGACGCGGTTGTATCATCGCTGGCCAGGTTGGCGTGTCGGGGAGTGCGGTGCTGGGCGATTTTGTGGTGCTCGGCGGCCAAGTAGGCGTTGCGGACCATGCCACAATCGGGGCGGGAGCGCAGGTGGCGGCTACGTCGGGCGTTATGCGCGATATTCCGAGTGGGGCGATTTATTGCGGTGCACCGGCCAGGCCGATACGAGAATTCATGCGTGAAGTGGCCACCTTGAGCAGGTTGGCGAAAGATCGAGGGACGAGGAAGAAGAATGAGTGATGTTGTTGCGCCGGACACCATGGGGGTTGCCGAAATTGCACGCATCATGGAGCTGCTTCCGCACCGATATCCAATGCTGCTGGTGGACAAGGTGGTCGATATGGTGCCGGGAAAAAGCGCCACGGGCATCAAGAATGTCACGATCAATGAGCCTTTTTTTTCAGGCCACTTTCCCGCACAGCCCGTCATGCCGGGTGTGCTGATTATTGAATCCATGGCCCAAACGGCGGCCGCGCTGGTCGTGCATTCGCTGGGCACGGATATGAATGGCAAAATCGTTTACTTCATGACGGTAGACAAAGGGCGCTTTCGGCAGCCGGTGGCACCCGGCGATACACTTCACATGCCGGTCACGGTTTTGCGTGGGCATGGAAGTGTTTGGAAATTCTCTGGACAAGCCAAAGTGGGCGACACCCTGGTTGCCGAGGCAGAATACAGCGCCATGATCGTTGATCCCCAAGGTCAGCGGGTATGACTGTCATCCATGCGACGGCTTTGGTCGAAGATGGCGCCGTCATCGGAGAAAACGTCCAGATCGGCCCCTACTGTGTCATTGGCCCTGATACGCGTCTTCATGACGGCGTGAAGCTTCACGCCCATGTGGTGATTGCCGGAAACACGGAAGTAGGTGAAGACACGGAAGTCTTTCCCTTCGTTTCACTGGGACACCCGCCTCAGCACTTGTCGCAAATGGATCCGGACACACGTTTGGTCATTGGTAAGAAGAACGTTATTCGTGAAAGTGTGACCATGAATCCCGGCACCAAGTCGGGAGCAGGACTGACGACGGTTGGTGATGGCGGTTACTTTATGGCGAACTCGCACGTGGCCCATGACTGCCGTGTGGGTGACTATGTCGTGTTTGCCAATTGCGCAACGTTGGCTGGCCATGTTCATGTGGATGACCATGTGATCGTTGGGGGGTTGGCCGCAATCCATCAACATGTGCGTGTGGGAAAACACGCGATCATCGGGGGGATGACCGGGGTCGAATTCGATGTCATTCCTTATGGTTCTATTATGGGCAACCGGGCTTACCTGGCAGGTCTAAACCTTATTGGCCTCAAACGCCGGGGATACACGCGCAGTCAGATCCATGATCTGCGGAATGCCTATAGGCTGCTGTTCGCTGAAGAGGGCACGTTTCAGGAACGGCTCGTCGATGTGGCGGAATTGTTCGCTTCCAATGAAGAAGCGATGGAGATCGTCAATTTCGTCCGGGCGGATTCGGCACGGGGCCTTACCATGCCGAAGAACAATCGCAACGGTTAGCCAGCAAGGGCGGGCAGTGACGTTTCGGAAACTTGGGATACTGGCCGGCGGCGGCGCCTTGCCGCAGACAATTGTTGCGTCATGCAAGCAAAATGGTGTGCCGTTTCACGTGCTGGCGATCGAAGGGGCAGCCGATACCTCTTGGTTGACGACAGTGCCCCATGACGTGATCCAGTTCGGTACATTCAAGCGCACCCTCGCGGTACTCGACGATCAGCAATGTGATGCCGTCGTCATGGCAGGCAAGGTCGAAAAACCGGACTTCACTGCGCTTAAAGTCGACTGGATGGGCGCCAAGCTTCTGCCGCAGGCCGCTTTGGCCTCCCGAGCCGGCGACGATGCGTTGCTGCGCTTCTTGACGGAGCAGTTTGAAAAACAAGGGCTCTCGGTGGTTGGGGCCGATGACGTGGTGGCGGGGTTGCTGGCGCCGGAGGCGTGCCTAACCGACCAAGCACCCAAACCTTCCCATCAGGACGACATCGCAAAAGGACTGCGGATTGCAAAGGCGATCGGCGAGTTGGAGATCGGCCAGGCTGCCATTGTTTGCCGGGGTGTGATCCTTGCCGTGGAAGCGGCTGAAGGCACAGACGCCATGTTGGCGCGCTGCGCAAACTTGCCGGAAGACATTCGGGGCAAGCCTGGGAAACCGGACGGCGTCT
>JANQMY010000167.1 GCA_028279895.1 Alphaproteobacteria bacterium | reverse complement strand
ATTCCTCGGCTGCCGCCGCAACCAGCATATGGCGCGCGGCAGCGCCCGCCAGCCGCATGCCCCATTGACCGGTAAACCGGACGCTCGAGCTACCGCCGGTCACCTGCAGGTTCAGCATATCGGCGGTAAGGTACCCGCCATATCCCACGGCTCTCTTTAAGAAATCCGGGATTACATGTGGCAGCCCCATGGTTTCTTCAAACCCGAAGCCGCGGGCGAGAGCGTCATTGGCGAACTCGCTCAACGCTGGGGCCTGCTCCACCCGCACCAGGTCCCAGTCCGCGTCCATTTCTTCCGCCAGCATCATGGGCAGCGCCGTGTGCACGCCCTGCCCCATTTCGGCATGGGGCACCAAGACCGTGAGGATGTTGTCGCGGCCGAGCTTGACCCAGGTGTTCACCAGCGCCTCACCCTCGCCTGCAACGGACCCGTTGGTGACACTTAGTCTGTTGGGAGAGAAGGCGATGCCCAGGGCCAAACCGCCACCCGCGACCCCTGCGGTCAGCAGAAAGCCGCGCCGGGTATACCGTGCAATTTTTCCCATGGAACCCTCAAGATACGCCCCAAAACGCAACAATCTGGTACAAAGGTGGCCGCTTTGCCTGCGGTTTCGTATCCCCCGATCTCTTGTATTATAGATCAAGGGTAGTAGATAGGGCTTATGCTAACCGACATCTACAACAAAAAGATCTTGAGTTTTGCGGGCAATATCCCGCGCTTGGAACGTCTGGCGCAACCGGACGCCACGGTCACGGAAGTCAGCCGCACCTGCGGCAGCCAAGTCACCGTCGACATTAAGCTGGACGGCGATGTGGTGACGGATTTCGGCCACGACGTAAAGGCTTGCGCGCTGGGTCAGGCTGCATCGTCCATCATGGCACGTCACGTTGTGGGCGCCACATCGGTGGAGCTGCACCGGGTGCGCGATCAAATGCGCGCCATGCTGAAAGACGGTGGCCCACCGCCGGACGGCAATTGGACCGACCTGGAAGTGTTGGCGCCGGTCATCGACTACCCGCCGCGCCACACCTCGGTCATGCTGACCTTCGAGGCAGTTTGCAAAGCGATCGAGCAGGCCCAAAACGCGGACGCAAACCCCCTGTCGGTGTCGAACGTTTAATCGGCATTCTCAAGACATCCTCCACCAGGGTGATCGGCCAACAGCACAAACCCCGCGGTGAAACGCGCACGAGAATCAGGGCGTATACAGATCTTTATAGGTTTCGCGCAGGGCGTTCTTCTGCACCTTGCCCATGGTGTTGCGCGGAATTTCGCTGACTTCAATTACGCGCTTCGGCACCTTGTACGATGCCAAACCTTGCTTAAGGGTGGCGATCACCCCCACCTCGTCCACATGGCCCGACTCTGCCACAACGACCGCCGTGACACCTTCGCCGAAATCCGCGTGCGGCACGCCGATCACCGCCGCATCGCGAATGGCGGGCAGCTCCAGCAAGGCGGTTTCCACTTCCTTCGGATAGACATTGTAGCCGCCCGAAATTATGAGATCCTTCGCCCGCCCCACAATGTGCACATAGCCGTTTTCATCGATGCGCGACAGATCCCCCGTGATGAAAAAGCCGTCATCACGAAACTCGGAGGCGGTCTTTTCCGGGTTACGCCAATACCCCTTGAACACATTGGGTCCCTTGACCTCCAGCACGCCGGTGTCGCCCTGGGGCAGCTCTTGCCCGTCTTCGGTACAGACCCGGACGCTGACACCCGGCAGCGGCGGGCCGACCGACCCCGGCACCCGTGCCCCGTCATAGGGGTTCGACGCGTTCATCACCGTTTCGGTCATGCCGTAACGCTCGAGGATCGTGTGGCCGGTGCGTTTTTCAAATTCCCGGAAGGTCTCTTCCATTAACGGCGCCGACCCGGACACGAAAAGACGCATATTGGCGGTGCAGGTTTTGTCGAAATCCGCTTCCCCTAGCAGCCGTACATAATGGGTCGGCACGCCCATAAACACCGTGGCCCGCGGCAACCGTTCCACCACCTGGCGCACATCGAAACCGGCGAGGAAAATCTGCTTGGTGCCGTTCAGCAAGGCGCACGGCAAAGCCACAAATAATCCGTGTGCGTGAAAAATCGGCAGGCTGTGCAGCAACACGTCTCCCGGCACAAAGCCCCACGCCTTGTGCAAGGTGAGGGCATTCGACGCCAGATTATCGTGGCTCAGCATCGCCCCTTTGGGCTGGCCCGTCGTGCCGGATGTGTAGAGTATGGCGGCAATGTCGTCGCCTGTGCGGACCACCGTCTCGAAGGCGTCAGAGGCCGCCGTGGCGGCGTCGGCCAAGCTTCCCGCGCCTGCGGCATCCGCGGTGAGTACGTGGTTTACCCCCGCAGCCTTGGCCACGTCGATCACCGCCTGGTTTTGCGGATCCGCCACGAACACGGCGGGCTCGGCATCGCGCAACAGGTAATCCACTTCTTTCGGCGTATAGGCCGTGTTCATGGGCAAAAAAATCGCCCCGGCCCGCAGGCACCCCAAATAAAGGAACAGCGCGGCAGCGGATTTGGGGGCCTGCACGGCAACCCTGTCACCAGGCGCCACACCGAACGATACCAGCGCATTCGCCATGCGCGCAGACTGCGCTTGAAGATCTGCGAAGCTGTAGGTGGCGCCGCTTTCGGTTTCGAGCGCAACGTCGTTGCGGTCCTTTGGGAAACGGCTTTCGAACAGGCTGTAAAGGTTTTGGCTGCGATCGGTCATGGAAGCTGTTTTACCGGCTCGCGAGCCAAGCGCAAGCGTGCCTTGCGCGGGCGCCGCGCAAAATCGCCGGTTTGTTCATCCGCTATCTGATATAAGCTGGCCAAAAGGGAACGTTCCGGCACATGGCGCTTAAACGGCGGACAATCATCAGGATGGCGAAGGCACGCCGGCTGGGCTGGCGGATTGCCGGTACGGTTTCGCTGGTGCTCGGCCTGATCGGAATCGCTCTGCCGCTGCTGCCGACCACACCGTTTCTGCTGCTGGCGGCCTTTTGCTTCAGCCGCGGCTCGCGCAAATTGCACAACTGGCTGATGAACCACCCGCGCCTCGGACCGCCGATCCATGAATGGCGCGACCATCGCGCGATTTCCCGGCGCGCCAAGATCTTGGCCATGATCGCGCTGGTCTTGGCATTTGGCGGCGCGGTGCTCTTTGGCGCGCCGGTATGGGCACTGATCGCCCAAGTGGTGGTCCTGACCGCCGTTGCCGCTTTTATTCTGACCCGCCCGGAACCGCCCAAAGCGCGGCCATCGCCCCCCACCCAGTGACCATTTGTCCCGTCCGGTCCCGTTGACCCTCGGCACCGCCGCAAATATTGTACTGCTTCGTATAAAAATATGATGGCGAGGTAAAACACATGGAGACGGGAACGGCGTCCGACACCCATGCCCTGCAGCGGCTGCGCCTGGTAGGCATGGTGGAAGGCACCACCTTGCTGCTCCTCATTTTCGTCGCCGTGCCCATCAAGTATCTGGGGGGCTGGCCCACGGCCACCTCCATCATGGGGCCGATCCACGGCGTGGCCTTCATCTTCTACGTGGTCACATTGATCGAAGTGGCCAGTTCTCAATTGTTGAACCGGCAGGAAATTGTGCGCACATTCGCCGCCTGTCTTGTTCCCTTCGGGCCGTTTTTGAACGATGCCTTTCTCAAGCGGAAGATCCTTGCAGCCGGCGCGGTGTGACCATGTACGAAATTCTCAAAATCCTGCATCTGACGGCCGTGGTGGTTTGGATGGGCGGCATGATCGTCGCCGCCGCCATGCCGGCGGGCGGTCTTTCCGAGAAACCGGTTCAAAGCCTGAGACTGTTGATGACCGTCGGCATCGTGGTCACCTGGGTGGCGGGCCTGGTGCTGGCCCAGCAAGGCGGCTGGTTTTCCGAAGGTTGGTTCCACATCAAGCTGGCCATCGTCACGCTTCTGTCCGGCTTTCACGGCGTGGTGGTCGCGCGGCTGCGCGGCCGCGGTTATGCCAGCAGCGAGAGCCTGTTGTGGAATTCCCTGCCCTGGACGATGATCGTCATCGTGTTCATCGTGGTCTACCTGGTGATCTTGAAGCCAATCTAATGCCGCGCATTCCTGCAACGGGTTTGTGCGCAGCCGCGCCGATCTTTCGATTTACCGGTAACCGTCTGCGGGTCATAGTGCGCAGCACACGATAGGAGGTACACGCATGATCAAGGTCCACGGCGTTCCGCTGTCTCCGTTCGCACGCAAGGTCTATCTGGGCTTGCGCTACAAGGGGCTCGACTTCGACATGGAAATGGTACCGCCGGGCGGCGGGTCCGATGACTTTGTGAAGATCAGCCCCCTGAGAAAAATTCCCGCGCTGGAACATGATGGCTTTACCATCCCGGATTCCAGCGTCATCCTCCGCTATCTGGACCAGCAGTTTCCGGACAAGCCGCTCTATCCGGCGGACCCGCAACTCCAGGCCAAGGCTTGCTGGCTGGAAGAATATGGCGACACCAAACTGATCGAGAATCTAGGGCCGATCTTCTTTCAACGGTTCTTCCGCCCGCGCATATTGAACGAAGAGCCGGACGAAGACATCGTCAAACAGAAAATCGAACAAGACTTGCCGCCGATCCTGGGCTATGTGGAATCCGTCCTGCCGGAGAACGGCTTTGCGGTGGGCAGCCATTTCACGGTGGCCGACATCGCGCTGTTAAGCCCGCTGCTCAACGGACGGGTCGGCGGTTACACGCCGGATGCCGCCCAATACCCGAAAGTGGCCGGGTTCTTCGCGCGCGCGTTGGAGATGGATTTCGTAAAAGATCAGTTGGCGGTGGAGAAGGAGGTATTCAACCTCTAGCAGTCTGCTGAAAAAGTCATTTTCATCCTTCGAGACGGGCCTGTGGGCCCTCCTCAGGATGAGGAAAACAAACAAAAACCTCATGGTGAGGAGGCGCGATAGCG
>JANQMY010000153.1 GCA_028279895.1 Alphaproteobacteria bacterium | reverse complement strand
TTGAGCCAAGCGCAGGCGAGGCGCTGATCGACGGTGTGGCTGCGCACCGGGATCCGGCGGGCACGAAAGCCAAGCTCGGCTATATCCCCGAACAGGTTGCGCTTTATCCGCAGCTTTCCGGCCTTGAGAACCTTGATTACTTCCTCCGCCTTACCGGGGTGAAGGCGAAAACGACCGAGCTTTTGGAAGCGCTGGAAGCAGCCGGGCTCGAACGCGCCGCCGCCCGGCGCAAAGCGGGCAAGTATTCCAAGGGCATGCGCCAGAAGGTAGGCATTGGTATTGCGCTCGCAAAAAAAGCGCCGGTGTTGTTGCTTGATGAGCCGCTCTCCGGTCTCGACCCGTCTGCGGCTAATGGTTTATGTGGATCACTACGACAGCTACGTGACAATGGGCGCGCGATTTTGATGGCCACCCATGACGTATTCCGCGCCAAGGAAGTCGGCACAAGGATCGGCATCATGAAAGGCGGGTACCTTGTCGATCAGCTTGAAGCCGATAAGTTGGATGCGCGCGAAATTGAGCAGATCTATCTTTCCCATATGCATGACGGCGCCCCAAATGCAGCGTAGGGAGGGATGGTAATGATATCCGCGATTGCTCATAAAGAGCTGAAAATCTATGTGCGCAGCGGGGTCTTTCTCGCGGTAGCGGCGGCGCTGACCGGGCTGATCGTCATGTCCGTCATTCTGTCGGTTCAGCGCGTAACCGCGTTTGAACATGAACGCGTAAGCGCCGTGGCCGCTGACCGCACCATCTGGGACGAGCAGGGCGTAAAGAACCCCCACGGCGCTGCGCATTTCGCTCGCTACGCGTTCCGGCCGACACCAACGCTGGCAGCCTTTGATCCGGGTGTTTCAGATTACGCCGGCATGGCCATTTGGATGGAAGCACATTATCAGAATCCGGCTGTTTTCCGCCGGGCTGAAGAGCGGGGAGACACGGGTTGGATTGCGTCGCTGTCGCCGGCCTGGATCCTACAGACGATGGCACCATTATTCATTTTTCTGGTGTTGTTCGGCGCCATCGCCGGGGAACGTGAAAATGGGACCTTACGCCAGAATGCTGCGCTGGGTGTTGGCCCGCGCGCCCTTGCAAGCGGCAAGCTTGGCGGCGGGGCACTCAGCCTTGGCATCGTTATTGTGCCGGTATTGGCAGGGGCGTTATTTGTCGCCGCGGGTGCGGGCGGGGCTGTAACCCTTGAGGATAATGCGCTGCGGATCGCAGGCCTTACGCTCACCTATGGGGTGTTCCTGTTTGCGGTTGGCGCTATCGCGATTGGTGTCTCCGCTCTCTGCCGGGACCGGCGCAGCGCGCTGATTGCGCTTGTCTCGTTCTGGGCGGTGAGCTTTGTCTTTACGCCGCGCCTTGCCAGCGACATTGCCGCCAGCGTCCATCCTGAACCGGACGCCGGCGCGCTCACCGAAGCGCTGCAGAAAGCGGCGCGCGGGCTCGGCGCCGATGCGGAAGCGATGGCGGCGTTGCCATCCGAAGCCATGGCTGAGTATGGCGTTGAGCGGATAGAAGACCTGCCGATCAACTTCCTCGGCTATCGCCTGCAAAGAGCAGAAGAGTACGCCTATGATCTGTTCGCGGAGATTTATGGGCAGCTTGGCGCAGTTCATGATGCGCAGGAGCGTATTTTGGGTGTGGCATCAGTCATCTCACCAGTGATTGCTGTAAAGCGTCTGTCGAGCGGGCTTGCCGGCGTCGACCGCCTGCATCAACAAGCTTTCATCGATGGTGCTGAGGAGCATCGCCGCGAGATAGTCGAGCAGCTCAATCGCGATTTCATGATCAATGGCGCAGATGCGGTCGGCGCTGCTTACACGGCGGACGAAAATCTGTGGCGCCAGATCGAGGATTTTGATCATGGGGCATTGTCGCTCAGGGGGGTCGCCGGAAGCTACCTATCCAGCGCATTGGTCCTGCTTGCCTATCTGCTGGGAAGTATTGTCTTTGTCCGGTGGGCGGTGGCGCGCGCACAAAAGCGAGTAAACCATTCATGAAGTCGATCACTTTCTTTCTGGAACGCAGAACCTTTTTGTTCGCCGCACCGGGTATTGCTCTTATCGCGTCGCTATTCATCCTGGGCGGTTACGCCGCTTACAGCGGCAAATCGCAGGTTGCGCGTATAACGCAAGCCCAGGCTAATTATGTGCAAACCCGTAATGATGCTCTCGATGCTTGGCGTGACGAGTTGGTCAAGATTGAGAGCATGCCGGGCGTATCCGCGCCGGCCTATGCCGCAAGGCCAATGAATATCCGCAAGCCGGCTGTGGCGCCAGCCGCGCCGCTCGGCGATTTTGCAATCGGGGCAAGTGATCTGTTGCCGGTGCAGACGGAGCTTTCCGCCTGGGTCAATGCGGCCGATCTCTTCAATGAATATGAATTCGCCAATCCTACGTTGCTCAGTGTCGGGCGTTTTGATCTGTCGATAATGGTGGTGCTTTTATTGCCTTTGCTGATGATCGCCGCGTCATTCGATATCTGGTCTGCAGAACGCGAAAGCACGCGGGCACGATTGATCGCGGCGCAGGCCGGCGCCGTAAAGCTGCTGATATGGAACCGGCTGATATTCCGCAACGGGCTGATCTGGGGCGTCTTCACATTCGTTGCGCTGGCCGCTGGGTTGGTGGCGCCGGGGGCTGCGGAGCTTTCTTCAGAGCGGCTTGCCAATCTGGCGGGCTGGATTGGCGCGGCCTGGGTCTACGGCGCGTTCTGGTTTGCGCTCATCGCGTTTGCGGTGGCTTACTTCCATCGCAGCGAGACAGTTGCGGCAACGCTGTTTGCCCTATGGGCGAGCTTTGTATTTCTCACCCCTGCCATTGGCGGAGCGGTGAGCGAGGCGCTTTATCCGCCACCGTCAAGGCTTGCGGCGCTTTCCGAAATGCGTGACGCGAAGTCTGAAGCGGGGAAAGCGACTTCCGAGTTGACCAAAGGATTTCTCGCTGATCATCCGGAGATGACCGTGAGCGATGACGACGTACCTTTCTACTATGCCGGCACATGGCTCGCCAATCGCGAGGCGGCCGCACGCACAGCGCCAATCCTGCGTGCTTTCGAAGAAAGCCGCCAGCAACGTCAGGAAACTATCAATTTGTTGCAATATTTCTCGCCAGCGGTGATCGCAAACAGAGCGCTTTTATCCTTTGCAGGCGGCGATGTGGATCGCTATCGCGCCTATCAGGCTGAAGCACGCGCCGCGCTGGCGGACTTGTCGGAGCGGATCGGCCCCGCGGTCGTTGCTAAACAGCGTCTGTCACTGGAGACGTATGATGCGATAGCGCCTTTCACCTTCACGGAGACCGCTGCTGGCGACAAAGCCCGCAATCTCGCCGCGCCGGTTGCATTCCTGCTGGCCCTTGCCCTTGCCTTTGGGTGGGCTGCCAGGCGCAGATTAGGCGCGCTTTTGGAGAAAACGTTGCTCTAAGGGGCTGTTTGGAAAGTGTTAGAGTTCAGGGTTCACAAGTCGGCAGAATGCGCCTCATCGCGTGGTCAGTTTCGACAGCGACCATCCGGTGGGCAAGCGGAAGCGGGGCGAACCAGCACCAAACCCGTTCGCACCGGAAAAAGTGTAAACTATGTGTCCGGAATGAACTGTAAACCATGTGACAAGAATGGACCCGTTCCAGGGTGGCGGATGGGGTGGGATTCGAACCCACGAGACGCTCGCACGCCTGCCGGTTTTCAAGACCGGTGCCTTCAACCACTCGGCCACCCATCCCGCATCGGATCTAGCTCCGTCAGCTTAAAGCAAGAGCACCGAACCGAGGCTACCTAACCTGATTTGTCGCCAATTGCCATCAAATTTTGGTTAAGCCCAAGACGCTCCCAATGGCGCCGATGTCGCTAATTCGCCCGCACGCGAGGGCCCCGGCGCAGGTCTTTCACTTCGGTGATGAGAGCATCCATACGGGCCGTGATGCCACCAATCGGCGGAACGGTTGAATGGCGCTTCGCCTCACGCACCAGCTTCATCGCAAAGCTGCCAGGGACCACCACATTGGCGACCATAAGCGCGGCAAAGGCACCCGTGCCGGCCCATTCCATAAAGGGCAATGAGCGCCCCAAGAACAGGGCGGCGCCAATCAGGCTCAAGAGACCGGCGCAATAGACAAACACCGTAAAGCGCACGTCCTGCAGCCACCGATAAAGAAACTGATAGTAGGACCATGTGCGCATGAGCATATCAATCGACTCCAGCGCGTTTTCCTTACTGTCAACACTCACGCCTTCAGCCGCCACCAGCGAATGGCGGCGTATATTGGTGAACCGCCGCTCGACCAGATGCACGCCGGTCAGCCAATTCAGCGATATGAGAGTCGTGGCGGCCAATCCGGTAAAGGCGAGTGCAAGCCATATTGCTTGGCCCGGCGATATCCCCGCCGCGACCAGCGCCGATGTCCCGCCCCAACTTACGGGGAAAATCAGTATAGGGATGAGTGCCATCGCAGCCACCAGCAGCTTCACGCGGCGCCGAAAATCGCAATGGGCGGCGAGGACGTTGCGTTCCGTGTACGCATCGCCATCCGCATTCGACGAGGTGGCTTTTTTGTCTTCGCACGGGGGCAAGTCTTGTGTGCCCGCCGGTCGCGCCTCCATCGGGCGCTCCCCAAAACCGGGATCGGATGCCGGGGAGGTGTCAGGGGGCGGTGGGGCGGCCGTTTCGGTCATGGGGGGCGATCCTTTCGACAACCGGCGTCAGCGGCACGTCATCGTGACCTCTCTGCCGCCGGTTTCGTTCGTCTCACCGTTAACCTAGAGCCGTTTTGGTTTTAATTGAAACACAAAACGGCTTCGGACTCGTTGTTTTGCGCGTTTCCGCCAACAGACTTTGGGCGCTGAACCGGAGTCCACCCTTCGGGTCAAGCCCGAGGGCATGCTTCACCTGGAAACGCTATAGTGGTGCCTCCCATTTTAGGCAAGATGGCCGTCCAATCCGCAAGGGTAAGCGTTAGCCCCACATTTTCCAGGGTGGACGGCCCGAATTCCACAATTGTTCAAGAATGTGTTTTTCGCGCAGCGTGTCCATGCATTGCCAGAAACCGTCATGCTTGAATGCCATCAGCTGACCGTCGCGGGCTAGCCCCTCCATAGGCTCTTTTTCCCATTGGGTGTGGTCGCCGTCGATATAGTCGAACACTTGCGGTTCCAGGACGAAGAAGGCGCCGTTGATCCAACCCTCCGCGGTCTGAGGTTTTTCGGAAAACGCCGCCACCCGGTCGCCATCGAATTCTAGATGTCCATAGCGGGCAGGGGGGCGCACGGCGGTCACCGTGGCCAGTTTGCCGTGGCCCCTGTGAAAGGCGAGCAGAGCCTTCAAATCCACATTGGAGAGACCATCGCCCCAGGTCAGCATGAACGTGTCTTGCCCCATGTAAGGCTTCAGCCGCTTAATGCGGCCACCGGTCATGGTCTGGGCCCCGGTTTCGATCAGGTCCACCTGCCAATCGAGACCGTTATTGTTTTCGTAGTCGACCGTACCCTTGCCGAAGTCCACCCGCATATTGGCGCTGCGGTGACCATAGGACGCCATATAGTCCTTGATCACCTCGCCCTTGTACCCCAAGGCAATCGCAAACTCGTTGAAGCCGAAATGATAATAGTGGCGCATGATATGCCACAGGATCGGATAGCCGCCGATCTCCACCATCGGCTTCGGCCGCACCTGGGTCTCTTCAGCCAAACGGGTTCCGGCTCCACCGGCGAGTATCGCGACTTTCATGACCTGCCTCCGTGAGGATCGTCGATCCGCTTCGGCTTCATGCCTTTCAAGAATTACACCACTTGATCCACGCGTCCCGGAATGCCGCCTCCAAATGGCCGGCAAACCGCGCTGCGTCACACATGGGGGAGGCCAGCATGCGCTGCCTCTGATCGCGGCGCATGGCGGCCAGATCATCAGGATCCGATGCCAGTTTGGCCGCAATCGCCACGAACGCGTCCGAACTTTCGGCGCACCAAGCATCACGCCCGATGGCCTTGAGGAACCCATAGGTCTGACGCGAAGCCGGCCGCACGCCGGGCAGGGTGACGATGGGCACGCCCATCGACAGGGCTTCGCAAGTGGTGATGCAGCCGGAAAACGGAAACGCGTCGAGCGCGATATCCACATCGCCGTAATCGTCGAAGACCGTGTTGCCGTTCTGCTTGCCGGGGGTGAGCAACAACCGATCGGTATCGATGCCGTATTGGTGGAAACGGTCGGCGATGCGTTCGCGCTCTTTCGCCTCTCCCAGCGACCGCCAGCTCACGGTCATCTTGGCATCCGGCACGGCTTTCAACACTTGGGCCCACAGCGTGATCACCGCTTCATTGACTTTTGTAAGGTTATTGAAGCTCCCGAACGTGATGTGACCGTTGCGCAGCACCGGCGGCGGCGCGACCTCCGGCAAATGATCGCGCAGCTTATAGACCCAGCGAATATCCGGTAGGCGAATGAACTCTTCCGTGAAGAGGTGCTCGTCGCCGCTTCGAACGTAATGCGGGTCCATGATGATGTAGTCCATGGTGGACATGCCGGTGGTGTGGCAGGACCCGAGCCAGGTCATTTGGACCGGGGCCGGCCGGTGAGCGAAGCAATCAAGCCGCGTGTCTGCCGTGTAGCCGGACAGGTCAATCAGAATGTCGATTTCGTCCTTCGCGACTAAGTCGCAGAGGTCTTGCGTTGAAAGACCATGAATGGGTCGCCAACCGTCGGCATACCCCCTCAGACGCGCAGTTACGTCGTCCTCTTTGACCCGATTGGAATAGCAAATGTAGGTCACCTCGGCGCGCCGCGCATGGCGCAATACGCCTTCAAGAAAATACCCGGTGGGGTGCCGTCCAAGATCGCCCGAGACCAGTCCGATACGAAGGCAGCGAGTTGGCGTCCTGTCATTGGCGAAATCGGATTTAGGAACCACCCCGTCTTCCAGGCGTTCCGCCATTTCCCGGTGAAGTGCGGCCAGCTCGTCCTCACTCACATGCGGATCGTAATTCGCGCAAAAGAGAAGGTTTCCTATAAAATTCAGATTCTTAGGCGCTAATTCCAAGGATTGATCGTAGTAGCGCCTGGCCTTCTCGAACTCGGCCAAGCCCTTATACGTGCCGGCGAGATTATTGACGGCTGAGTCCAGAGACGGGTCCAGTTCCAGGGCGCGTTTAAACGCATCGCGGGCACCATGAAGCCGCCAGGATACTTTCGCCACATTGCCAAGGCTGTTCCAAAGCTCTGCCTGTTCCGGGCGGATCTCTATCGCTTTCATGACGGTAGCCAGCGCCTCATCCAGCCTGCCTGACTTCCGGAGAAGATTAGTTTTGTGGAACAACGCCAGAACCAAATCCGGCTGGATTTCTAGTGCGGCGTCCAACGACTTCAGGGCGTCATCGACTCGTCCCAGCTGGGTGAGGGCAATACCCTTCTGCAAATAAGACTCCCGGTTGGGATCCAGCTCAACCGCGCGGGACAGGTGATCGGCAGCCTCTAACGGACGTTCTAGATCCAAAAGCGTCCGTCCTTTAAACAACAGCGCCTTTGGGTTTTCGGGCGCAACTTTTGTGGCGGCATCGAACACGTCCAACGCTTCTTGCCGGCGGCCGAGCTGATAAAGAGATTTTCCCAACCCCAACAAGGCCCCTAAATGCTCAGGCTGCCTGGTAACCGCACCATCAAAGGCCGATAGAGCCTGCGGATACCGTCGAAGCGCATAAAGCACCTCTCCGAGATTCAGGGCGGCGTCGAAGAAACCGGGCGACAGACAGATCGCGGCATTGTACGCCTCTGCAGCACGTTCGAGATCTTTGCGATCCTTTTGTAGATTGCCCAGATTGTAGTAGGCCTCCACATAAGACGGGTTGAGGGCGACCGCTTTCTCGAAAGCCGTGACCGCGTCGGTCAGTCGGCCGGCTTGAGCCAGCACATTGCCGCGCGTATTCCAGAAACCGGCATTGCGCGGCGCTAATGCGATGGCCTTGCCGGAAGCGGTCAAGGCCTTATCCAGTTTATTCGAAAAACGTGCGAAGACGCTAAAATTACTAAGATATTTCGGGTTTTCGGGGTCTATCGCGAGGGCCGATTCAATGAGTTCCAACGCCCGCTCGGAATTGCCTCGCTTGCCCTCTGTGATGGCAAGCCCGTGCAAGGCTTCCGCCTCATTGGGGTGCTCGTCCAATATGCGTTTGAAAAGCTGTTCCGCCTCTTGAAAGGCGCCGCTCTTCAGCCGGTCGTTTGCCCGGCTGAGGGCCATATGCATGTCTACAACCACCTTACCTTGCTACCAAGCGCACCGGGAGCTGTCCAAATCTTTGTGGACCCGCGCACAGGCGAACCTGCCAATTGTCCTTGGTGGTTCGTCAGCAAATCCCGTTCCGGAACGATGGCGACCGAACCGGGAGAAGGACGAATTAAGAGTCCCGAAAACGAACACAAATTTTGCAATGCCGAGGATCGATGTTTCGTTTTGGGCCAGTATCGGCACATCCGTCCCGATTTGGCACGTCGAGAAGCCCACTCTTTATATATGTCCTATTCACCGCCTCTGGGGGCCGTGATAAGTCTCGCTTCGGGACACAAAGCACTGGCACGAGGAACGCACGTCGATCACCAAGGAGGCATTCACGTCCATGGACAAATCAATATTTGAGGGGCTAGACCTGAAGTACGAGCTGCTGTGCGAGGCAGCGATCTATGTCGCGCCCGAATCCCCGGGCCTGATCGGGGCGACCCCGTGGGGAAACCGGGTGGTTGCCTATATCAGCGAGGGCGAATTTGAAGGCCCGCGCATGAAGGGCAGGGTCATGCCCGGCGGCGGCGATTGGCTGGTTCTTGATCCGGATCGTCCGAATGCGTCTAAGCCGGATGTTCGTGCTGTTTGGGAAACCCATGACGGCGCGAAACTCTATCTCGCTTATTCGGGGCGGATCATTCAGCCGCCGGATCCCGCCACGGCCGATCCGTCGGAATACTATTTCCGTGTCGCCCCGACGTTCGAGACCAGCGACAGCCGCTACGCCTGGCTAAATGATGTGCAAGCGATCGGCGTTGGCCGGCTGCTCGGTAATGGAGTCGCTTACCGCATGTACCACATCACATGACCCGGTAACGGTCGGACATTCCGTCACATTATGTAGGCGCGGCATCGATTTCGGTGCGGCGCCTAATCTTTATCTGCAGGGCCGATTACTCGCCGTGCCGTTTGACATATTCATAAAGATGAATGTGTGTGCACAGCTGATTATTTAACGGGCAAGTATTACACGACAGTCTCAAGTATTATTACTTGAATTGCTTGGCGTTGGATCGCTCAAGCAAGTCTCATATACAGATTCGCTCCAATGAAAAGCAAGGTAACCAGGAAGTTAACTTGCTGTACTTTATTGTATCGAATCAAGATGATTTAACAACTATTTCGTCTATCGGAGCTGTATTTAGGTCTTCGATCCAAAGCTGCAAATATTAACGATATTGGATTATTGTCGAATCGGTCGACAGAACTGGTTTTGTCTAGAATCGGGCCGAATTTGGCACAAGAAAACCCCAAAAATATTTGCTTCTTAACCATAAAACCTTCTTGCGTTAAGCATAAATCGGGAGCATTGTCTGACTCGGATGACTGAGGCTTTGGTGTAGCCCTACGGCAAATACCGGGGGGCCCCAGTAGTAAAAACCTTAACTGGAGAGTGACGATGAAAAGCAATTTGCTTGTAGGCGCATCTGTCATTGCGTTGGGTTTGGCGTTCTCGCCGGCCTTCGCTGATGTCGATGTGGATGACGTCAGCATCGATGATACCGCCAACGGTAATGGCGGGTTCAACGACACGCAGACGGACATCGCTGGTGACGCTACGAATTCACCGCAAACCGGCAACGGTAACATTGATGGCGATATCGCCAGCAACAACGACATCAGTGTCGATGTTGAAGTAGATCCCGACGGAAACGGCTTCGCGAACGACACCTTCCAAAACGAAGGTGACGCGACCAATGCTCCGCAAACGGGGATCGGAAACGTTGGCGACGATGCTTTCAGCAACAACAACCTGACCGACAACAGCGAATCCTTTGAGTATTCCGCTGCGGCTGGCGACGATGTTGCGAACAATGGCGGCACGATCGACAACAACCGCGCTGACAACAGCTCGATCGCAGTCAACGACACCGAAGGCGGTGCAGTTGCCGGCACGACGGCTCTTGATGAGTCGACGATCGACAATTCCGCTTCTGGAGCAACCAACAACGCTGCGAACAACTACTCTTCTGCGAGCGGCAATGCAGTTGCTTCCTCAGCGGATTCTCAAGCTAACAGCAATGACAGCGACGAGAACGTTGTGGCGGGCGACAGCTCCTTGATCAACTCCGGCTCGTACGACAATGCTCAAGCTGACGACGGTAGCGTCGCAGTGAGCGGTAGCGGCCACACGGTTGCTGAAGATCAGTCGATCGCAGCCTCCGACGGAGCTGACGTTGCAGGCGGCGACATTGCCGGCGGCAGCATCGACAAGAACGATGCAAGCGGCAGCGCAGTTGTTGTAAACGACAGCAGCGACACCAATGTTGCTGGTGAAGACGTTGCCACCTCTGGCGGCGTTGTCGACAACAGCACGTCCGAAGGCGCTTCGGCGACTTCTACGAGCGGCCTTGCCTTGGCAATCAACGATGTCAGCCTGGAAATCCAGACCGACGTTGTTGCTTCCAACACCGAGTTGAACGCATACAATGTTCTCAACATCGGTTCTGGCAACGCTGTCTTTAACGACGATGGCAGTGCTGATCTGACGGCGGATGCAAACATCTCTGGTGGTGCAACCGACTCCGTCATGGTTCAAATGTCTGCGAATTCCGGCGCCAATGCCATCACGCAGCAGAGCCAAACGGTCACTGCAAACATCGACACTCTAACGGTTCAGTAATTCGCTACTGGGGCTTTGGCCACGGGAGAAATCCCGTCGGCCACCCTTAAGCGATTTGAACCAAACAAGAGATTGGAGTTAGGACTATGAAAAGCAAGTATCTGATGGGCATTTCTGCCATCGCGTTGAGCCTTGCATTTGCTCCTGCCGCCTTCGCTGAAGTCGACATTGAAAACGTCGAAGTTGAAGATACAGGCAACGGCAACGGCATCGGCAACGACACCCAAACGGACATTGATGGCGATGCCAGCAATACGCCGCAAACGGGTGACGACAACCTGCGTGGCGATGTGTTGAGCGACAACACCGTCGAAGTTGAGTTCACCAATGATGCCGACGGCAATGGTGAGCTGAACGACACCTTCCAGAACAACGGTACGGCAACCAATTCGCCGCAAACCGGTGCTGGAAATGTTGGCGACGACTTGGCCAGCAACAACACCCTGGAAGACAACAGCCTCTATACGAATGGGGTTGCTCTTGCGGGTGACGACGCAGCGAATGGCGACGGCAGTGCGATTGACAATAACTCTGCTGACAACAGCTCGATTGCGGCCAACAACAACGACGACTCTGCTGTAGCTGGCGAAACGGCTCTCAATGGTGACAGCCTGATCGACAACTCCGGCACGATTGCCGAGAACAATGCTGCAAACAACGGATCGGATGCGAACGAAAACGCAACCGCTTCGGCTGAAGGCGCTCAAGCCAACACCGAAGGCAGCGACGGTAACGTGTCTGTGGGCACCGGCGGCCTGGTTAACACCGGTGGCGGCGGAAACGCACAAGCCGACAACGAAAGTGTTGCTGTTTCCGGCGGCGGTGGCGGCGAGCCGTTCCACGCCGGCAACTGCATCGACGACTGTGGTCCGCCTCGTCGTGGTGGCAGCGGCAACACGGTTGCGGCTGACAACTCGATCGCAGCCTCCGGCGAAGGCACGGACGTTGCGGCTGGCGACATTGCCGGCGACGGCAGCATCGACAAGAACAATGCTTCTGACGAAGCTGTGATTGTCAACGATGCAGGCAACGGCG
>JANQMY010000213.1 GCA_028279895.1 Alphaproteobacteria bacterium | reverse complement strand
GGTGACGTTGCGCCTCAACAGTCTGGAGCAGGCGGCCCATTGGGAGGCTGTGCTTGCAGACTTCGCCCCCAAAGCCGGACATGATGCGGCCCATGCCTGACCTGCCCAATCCGATCTATTTCGCGATCCCGGCCTTTGTGGCGCTCGTCGTCGCCGAGATGGTCTACGCTCGCGCCACCGGCCGCGCTCAGTACGAGCCGCGCGATACGGCGGCGAGTTTGATCATGGGGCTTGGAAACACCGTCTCCGGCGTGCTGCTTGGCGGCGTCGCCGTTTTCTGGTTCACGCTGATCGAGCCCTATGCCTTGCTGGATATCGGGTGGGCCTGGTGGGCCTTCCTGCTCGCCTTCGTGCTGGATGATTTCGTCTACTATTGGAGCCATCGTTTTGCGCACACCGTGCGTTGGTGGTGGGCCGATCATGTCGTTCACCATTCCAGCCAGCACTACAATCTGTCTACGGCGTTGCGCCAGCCCTGGCTCAACCCGCTGACGTTCAAATTCATTTTCTTCGGGTCTTGGCTGGTTCTGCTCGGCTTTCCACCCGCGATGATCGCCTTCGTCGGCGCGCTCAATCTGATCTATCAATTCTGGATTCACACCGAAGCGATCGGGAAGATGTGGGCCCCGATCGAAGCGGTGTTCAATACGCCCAGCCACCATCGCGTCCATCACGCCACCAATCCGCGCTATCTCGACCGCAACTATGCCGGCGTCTTCATCATCTGGGACCGACTGTTCGGCACGTTCGAGCCCGAGCGGGAAGACGAGCCCTGCCGCTACGGCATCGTGCGCAATCTGGGCACCTACAACCCGATCAAGATCTGCCTGCATGAATGGCTAGGGATCCTCAAAGACGTGCGCCGATCCAAGTCGATTGGCGAGGCGCTGGGCTATTGGCTCGGTCCGCCGGGGTGGTCCCCGGACGGCAGCCGCGACAGCTCAAAAATCTTGAAGGCGCGCTGGAAGGCGCAGCAAGAGGCGAAAACGGACGGGGCGGCCGACGCCTCACGGGTCGCCGCCGAGTAGCGCCCGAGTACGCCCGGCCTGCCTGTGCAAAGGGAAGCCGTGGACCCGCCTCTTGCTCCGATTCACCGCACCGACGCCTCCAATACCCCTGCTTGCCAAGCGGGCATATTTTCCACACACTCCCAGAAGTGAACGCTGTTCACGCCGGCTCAAGACTGGCGGAACACATGGATTTGCGGGAGGAACGTCATGACGGCGCTGCGCGATCTTTATCCGATGCCGGACATCGACAAGCATTGGCACGTGCCCAATGAGTTCGAAGCCGTCTTTGACTGGCGCTTTGATGAAGGCCGAACCACGCTCATGCACTTGTACCAAAAGGGCAAGGACATGCAGTGGGATGCGCTCAACCGCATCAACTGGGAGCTCGATCTCGATCCGGAAAACCCGATGGAGATGCCCGATGAAGCGGTGCCGATCTTCGGGTCGGAGGTCTGGGCCAAGATGACGCCCAAAGAGCAGGCGGAAATGCGCCGCCATGGCCAGGCGTGGAATATCACCCAATTCCTC
>JANQMY010000142.1 GCA_028279895.1 Alphaproteobacteria bacterium | reverse complement strand
TATGGAGGCGCTGGTCGGAAAAGAGGTTGCGGATGAATTGTGCGACGTGCTGGAACGCCGGCTCAACGCGGTGCGGGGCAGCCTGCGCGCTTTAGATGTTCAGTATGCCGATTATGCCCGTGCGTTGCGGACGCAGTATTTCGAAAAGCTGGCGCTCAACTTCGAAGAAGCGGAATACAAGCAGCGTTTCGAAGAGTCGCTGATTGACGGCGAGGTGTATCGCACGCTGGAAGAAAGCCGCGAGAAACGCGCGCGGGCATTACGGCGGCGGCCGTCGCTCGATCTCGGTCTGCAATTGGCGCAGATGTTGAAGCGGGTGCCGCTGTTTCACGGATTGTCCGAAGGCGAAATCGGCAAGCTTGCGCGCGTCCTGCGGCCTTACCTGGCTCTCCCGGGGCAGGCGATCGTCTCGCAAGGGGAGCGGGGCGATGCCATGTATTTCATCGCGTCCGGCGATGTGGCGGTCATGTTGGAGGGGGGAACCGTGCCGCTCAAAAAGGGCGACTATTTCGGCGAGATGGCGTTGCTGAACGATGCTCCGCGCAATGCCACCGTGATGTCCAGCGGGTATAGCAACTTGCTGGTGCTGGAACGGGCCGACTTCGAGCGGGTGTTGAAAGCGAACCGCACCATGGCGGCGGAAATCAAGGCCACGGCCCAGGCGCGTTCGGCCTCGAACATGGCGGCGGCGGCCGATACGGTCTCGGCGGCCGGCCCGTTACGTTAGGATCCGCTCGGACCAGATATTCACCAATTCTTCGACGCATTCGCCCGTGGAATATTGGCTGGTCTCAAGCCGGTACCAAGGTTCGGTATCAATCCCCAAGGCATGGGGCCAGGTGCCTTCTTTATTCGATTGCATGGCATGGTCCTTTGCCAGCATACGGCAGGGGTCGACCTCCCCGTAGACCGCCAGGGCAGAGCCCACCGTGACGGATAACAGAATAAGCACGAACAAAGCGATACGACCGATCATCCTATCCTCACAGATCTGGTTATATCCGCGGCCCTCATTATCCACGCTTTTCGGGTGCAAAAGTGTGCGTTCGTCACATTTTCCTGCAAATTGACGAGACCTCAGCGCGGATCGATACCGAATCCGTCGGGATTGGCGCGGTCGCCACAGGCCACATAACCGTCCCGCCATCCGGTCTGATAGATCTTGTCTTTCTTGTAGAGCTCGTCGTTGCGATACACCTTGTTGTGGCCGCCCCGGACACGCGAATTGGCGGTGCTGCAACCATCGCCATAGCCCAAACGGTATTGGGGGGACTTTGCCACCTCCGGATCCGTGCCGCATCCGGCGAGCAGCGCGCCGCAGACGACGAATACCCCAACTGTCAATCGCATGGCATGCCCCTATACGTTTCTGGCCGCTTTCCCTTCCGGTTTAGCCAGTTTCCGTCAAGTTTGAAATAGCTTTGGCTCAATTGCCGCCCTGCGGCGCATCCCTTCCTTAAAGGATTTCTGTGAGATTTCATCCAGTGAGGCAATCCCGGCGGTCGTGAACCGCCGGAATATGGGCTGGGAGCAAAGAGGACGATGGCCACCAACCCTGTGGCGTTTGAGGCTGCAGACGGTGCCGTCGAGACGCCGGACCCATTGGTGTTCCCTTCGGACCAGCCGGAGGGCAGCGTGGTGTCCCTGACCGGACACCACGCTTTATTCCCCATGGATGATTTGGTCCGGCGGTTGGCGGATCGGGCTCTGATGCCGTCATCGCAACTCTCGGGCAGTGAGAGACAGCTGATCGACGATGTTCTGGCGGCGTTGCTGCCGAAACTGGACTATGGACACCGCGCCATGCTGAGCGAACGGTTTCTGACCGGAAGCGAGGTGCCGCGGAATACCGTGCGGCTGCTGGCGGCAGACGATAGCGAGCTGGGCTGTCGCTTGCTGGAGAAATCGCCGGCGCTGTGTGAGTTGGACCTGGTGGTGCTCTTGCGAACCGGGACCGAAGCTCAGCAGCGGGCTATCGCGCGGCGCCGCGAACTATCGGCTCATACGGTGGCGGCATTAGCCGCCGATGGTGTCCCTCCAACTGTGTTGAAGGAATTGCTCGCCAATGACTCGATTACACTTCCCCAACGCATCGTCCGCCAATTGGTCGACCGGGCCGCAGTCGACGTCGATTTGGTCGATCCGCTGCTGCACCGACGGGAGATGGGCCCGTCAGACGCCTTTCGCCTTTTCTGGCACGCCCGCGCGGCGGACCGCATCGCCATCGCGAAAAAGTTTTCGGTGGACCGTCACGCCCTCGAATTTGGAGAGCTGAACGACATGGAAGACGCCATTCACACCCTCAACCCGGCAACGATTGCGGCTCTGGAAATTATTGCGGGGCCACAGCGCAAAAGCGACTTCGATCCCGAGGCGGCGTTGACTGCTCTGCAACACGGGCAGGCGGAAGTTTTTTTCGACGCGCTTGCCAACGGCGCGGGCTTGTCGCGCGATCTTGTGCGCACCATTGTCGCGGATGCATCGGGCGAACCCTTGGCGATCCTGTGCAAAGCCTTGCGATTAGGCCGGGGCCGGTTCGTTTTGGTGCTGGGGCTGTTCCAGAAAGCCTGGGATGTCGAAGACGTTACGGCGCAAACGGACCGATTGACGATGGTCTATGATTCCCTGTCTGTAGACCGGGCGGATCTCATTCTGAGATATTGGAACTATGCCCCAGCTTCGGTTTCTCAATTTTAGATATTCAGCATTTACATAATTTGTACACAGATTTATTTTCGTCAAATGCTGAATTTTACACGCCGTTAATTTCTGTTCAATTAGTGTCAACATGCTGACGGTGCCGGTATCTATCGATCGGGTCCGTCGCGTGAGGTGAGAGCGGTGCCGACGCGCAAATAATAGTGTGAAGGTATCGATGCCGTCGGTCTAAAGTTCATGCTGGGAAAGAGCTGGGCTGACGCGATTGGACAGGAGCATTCATGCGCTTGAGGTCAGTTGGGCCTGTCGGCAAGAAATGCCGGCGATTGCGCGACTAAAATACAGCACACAGAAGAATATTATCTGGTCAATGGGTTTCGGCGCGCCCCGTTGCGCGCCCAGGGCGCGATCAGGTTGAGGGGGTTTTGGCTAACCGTCCGATCGCGCGAACAACGGTGAATCGTAGGCATGATCATGCTTCTGTGAAAAATGATCATGCCCTAGTGAGGAGGAACTTGGGCGATGCTTCCAACCATGCGCGTAATTGTGTTCGCGTCTCAAAAGGGCGGATCCGGCAAAACAACGCTCGCGGGGCATCTGGCCGTGCAAGCCGAGAATTGCGGGGCCGGGCCGGTTGCCGTGTTCGATATGGACCCTCAAGGCAGTCTGGCGAAATGGTGGAATGTGCGCTCTGCCGACACGCCCGTTTTCATTCATTCCGAGTTCGGCAATCTTGCGCAGAACCTTCAGCAGGTGCGTGAAAAACAGTTCTCGCTGGCGATCATCGACACGCCACCGGCAGTCACGCGCGCAATCGCGGAGGTGGTGGATTTCGCGGATCTGGTGGTCCTGCCCACGCGCCCCAGCCCGCATGACCTTCGCGCAGTGGGAGCGACCGTAGATATCGTCGAGGCGAAAGACAAACCGATGATCTTTGTGGTGAACGCCGCGACTGCCCGGGCGCGCATCACGTCCGAAGCGGCCGTCGCACTTTCGCAACACGGAACCGTGGCGCCCGTGAACATTCATCACCGCGTCGACTTCGCCGCCAGCATGATCGACGGCCGCACCGTTATGGAAGCGAGCCCCAACGGCCGATCCGCGAAAGAGATCGCTGCATTGTGGGAGTACTTGGACCTACGGCTTGCGAAGCTTGACCGCGCCGTCCTGACGTCCTCGGACGGGACCTTCGGCGGGACTGCCGCGGCAAATGGGGCGGGCCGACCTGTACCGGCGTTTGGCCGCCGCGCCCTCAGCCAAAACCGCGCCTAAGCATTGCAGGATGGGACTTCGCCAATGACAAAACCAAGATTTGCCAGCCTGACCGCCGGTTTGCTTGCGCGGAAGGGTGAAGCGGCGCCGCCGGCTGCCTTATTCAACAAGCAGGTTGCGCCTCCGGAAAGCCCGGCGCAATTCGACGATGTGTCGCCGGAGATGCAGTCGCGCATCGACTCGATCGTTGAAAGTGTTCATGCCCCGTCGAACTGGACGCAGCCGCCTGCCGATCCTGAGCCGGAAGCACTGGACCTGGAAGTGGCATATGGCATGGACGACCAGCGCTCAGCCGAGCCCGATGCCGACTCCGATGTGGCCCATGGTCTGGTTTCGGCCGGTTTGAGGTCGATGCCGAAGGACCGCCAGTCCGACGGCATGCTGTTCAAACGCATGGTTCCAAAGTCCACACCACAATTTGGACGCCGCAACGAAAACACCAATCCCGTCATTGTCAGTATGCGGCCAAAAAAAAATCAGCAAAGGGAAAGCGGCCAAGGCGAAGACAAGCAGGCCGAAACGGAAGGCTCGGAAAAAGATCGTACCCTTATCGTATCGCGCGCGCGCGCCCCGTCGGCCCGGCGGACGGCGATTACGCTGAGGTTGGACGAAGCACGTTACCTGCGGCTCAAATATGCGGGTGCTCAACTGGACAAAACCAGTCAGGCCATTCTCGAGACCGCGTTGGACCGGTATTTGGAGTCTCTCGGCGACAAATTCACTCATGACACTGAGTGGTTGCGCCGCAGCGTATCGATCATTCGGCGCAAACAGACAGGGTGATCATGTAACCCTGGCCTTCACAGTTTGATTTGGCACCGCCCTCAACCTTTACAGCGCCTTGCCGAGGATTCCCCCGTCCGGCGGTTGGCGATGTAAAGGCGGCCCCGACGGCCCAACCTGCACATAACGGCCGAGAACACGAGGGCTGGGGCGGTGCCGCCCCTTCGGGGGCGGAGTGTCGGGGCGGTTGGATTGCGGGGCGCTGATCCGCGGTTTACCGTTGGTGCCATTATTAAGTGTACGGACGCATCGTTGTTC
>JANQMY010000055.1 GCA_028279895.1 Alphaproteobacteria bacterium | reverse complement strand
AAAGACCACCCACATTGACCCTCATCACCTGATCCCACTCATCATCTGGGATTTCGGTAAATGGCTTGAGCGATAGGCTGGCGAAAAGAGCTGCATTGTTGACCAGCGCATCAACGCGGCCGAACTTGGATACTGCGGCGGCAACCATTTCTACCGCATCGTCCCGGTTGGAAACATCCACCGTCATGCCGGTGGCTTGCCCCTTACCGGCGTCGTTTATGCGTGTCACAATTTGATCCGTATCCAGGATATCTGTGGCCAGAACATTCGCGCCCTCGGCAGCCAGTGCCGCGGCATACGTGGCGCCGATCCCCTGTGCCGCCCCGGTTACTATTGCAACTCGGCCATCTAGTTTTCCCATTGTATGTTCCTCCGTTTCGTAAGACCGTTAGTTAAGAGCTCTGCCCAGAAATTGAGAGCGCCGATAAGCCGAGATAGGCCCGCGTGAACGGTATGCCTCTATCGCTTCCCGGATTCACAGGGCTGAAAGATCTAATCCATTTGTACAATGAGCTTTCCCACATTCTCGCCGCTGAACAGTTTAAGAAAAGCATCTGATGTATTTCTCAGCCCAGGAACGATATGCTCCTTATGCTTTATGGACCCGTCACGCAGCCAATCTGCCAATTGTGAGACACCTTCGGGAAACTGAGAAGCGTACTTGCTTACAATAAACCCTTCCAGCCGTGCATTGTGGACAAGGAGCTGCCAAAGATTGGCGGGTCCCGGGACCGGTTCTGTTGCGTTGTATGTGGAAATGGCACCGCACATTACGATGCGCGCACCGTCCTTCAGACAGTTTAAGGCAGCCTGGAGCATTCCGCCCCCCACATTGTCAAAGTAGACATCGATGCCATCGGGGCATGTGCGCTTGATTTCCATCTCAAGACTGTCCGTTGATTTGTAGTCGATCGTCTCATCGAAGCTGAATGTGTTAACAAGCTGCGCGCACTTCTCCGCACTGCCCGCAATTCCCACCGTTCGACACCCCTTTATCTTGGCGATTTGACCGACCACGGATCCAACCGCACCCGCGGCGGCGCTGACCAGGACGGTTTCGCCGGGTTGAGGTTTCCCCACATCCAGTAGACCGAAATAGGCGGTAAGACCTGTCGTCCCGAGAACACTAAGATACACGGGGAGGGGCAGCTGATTATCTGCCGGTATCTTGTTGATGAAGCCCGTCCCAGTACTGATGGAGTAGTCTTCCCAACCGTTGAGCCCCATTACAAAATCACCAGGCGAATAGTTGGTGTTTCGCGAGTCCACCACTTCCGCAATAGTCACCGCTCTCATGATATGGCCGAGAGGAATGGGCGGTTGGTAGCTGTCTTCCCTTCCATCCATCCACCCACGAATGGCAGGGTCCAAAGACAAGTAGACGTTTCGGAGAAGGATTTGTCCGTCTTTCGGCGCCTGTAGCGGCACTTCGCGATAGTCGAAGTCCTCCGATTTTGGAAGTCCCTGCGGCCGTCTTTTAAGAATGATTTGGCGATTTACCGATTTCGGCATGTGGTCGCTCTTGAGTCGTTAGGAGACAAAAACACTAAATTCGTATGCGAAGCGTCTGCAGCCTTACGATCCGGCATGGTTGTCACCACGCATTGCTGTAGCGGCTGAGCAATGCCGAAATAAGGCCGTCGGATGCGGTAGAAATGTCAGCGGTCCCGTTGCCCACAGAGGCAAAAAGCCGCTTGTTTTCTTCTTGCTTCGCAACATCCTCGAGTTGCGCGATCAGCGTCTCCCTAGCCGTTTTGACGATTTCGTCGGCGAGCCGATTTCTTCGCCGCGCCGCGAGTAGACCTTTACTTTCAAGATGTTGGATGTGGGCGACGAGTGAATCGCAAAACATATCGATGCCATGAGCGTCTGTCGCGATGGTCTCGACAATGTCGGGGCGCCGGCCTTCGTAACGGCTGTCTTCGATCAGGTTTTGCAGATCACGCTTTGTATCTGCCAAGCCGGGCCTGTCCGCCTTGTTGATGACGAACAGGTCGGCAATTTCCATGAGACCGGCCTTGTTCGCCTGTATGGTATCGCCCCAACCCGGATTAACAACGACGGCACACGTATCCGAAATGCCTAGTATGTCGCATTCCGACTGCCCCACACCAACTGTTTCAACTAGGATCCACTGCCATCCCAGACAAGCGAGGAGCCGGACGGCCAACGGGACGGATAACGCAAGACCGCCCATAGCGCCACGATTTGCCATAGAGCGAATGAGCACGCGTTCGTCGCGCACATTTGATGTCATGCGCAGGCGGTCTCCTAAAATGGCGCCACCCGACAAGGGGGAAGAAGGGTCAACCGCCAAGACAGCTACAGACAGGCTTCTGGAGCGGAACTCAGCAATGCAAGCATTTGTCAAAGTTGATTTCCCGGCGCCGGGCGCACCGGTGATGCCGGCGACACGGGTGTCGCCAAGATCGACCGGTAGTTGCCGCGAGAGACGACGGGCATCCGCGCCGCCCGCTTCAGCAATCGACAATAGGCGCGCCGTGGCATGCCTATTTCCGGCCTGCGCTTCTGCCAGAAGGTCTTGAATGTCGTGGCACCGTTCGACCACTTGTTTTTTTCACCTCGCTACTGCGCGCTGCCCGAGCACCGCGCCGCCGTAAACCAAAATTGTCTGATTCGTCAGTCAAATTTGTGCTTAAACATTTCACTAAACAGTGTTAACTTAGTCATCAAAAGGCGCGATGCGCAAGACCTTCCTTGTCTGACAACAGCACAAGGGGAAAGAGGGAGTGATGGCCAACAGACTTTTTACGCCAAGCGAGTTGGAATCAATGGGTCGGCGTACGCTTGATCAATTGAACGATGCCATTGATTCAGGAAACGCCGAACGTGCCAAGGCGATCGGGCAGAAGCTCTACAATGAGTTTCTAAGCCAACACGATGGCTACCGAAACTGGACAACCGCCCTCTTAAGCGAAATTGGTCGCCGATATGGAGATTCTGCGCTCGACGACATCATGACAAAGACCGTTGAGTCTTGGTGGCTGCCAAATCTGGACGCCATTGATGCAGGTTCCGGCGGTGACATCAAAGCCAAAATAAAGATGTTCGCGGCCGGCTTGCGGGGACATCTACAGCCCATGGATGTGGAAGAAGACGATGAAAAGGTCACGATAAAGATGAAACCGTGTGGCAGTGGTGGGCGGCTCGTGCTCGAGGGAAAGTATGAAGGCCCCGAGGCCTTTCTCAAAGTGAAGACGCCGCAAAAGATGACTTACGGGAGAAAGGACTTCCCGGTCTATTGCGCGCACGAAGCAGCGATGGAGGAGATCGGCATTGGCAGGGACGGCTCCCCGTTTGTGGTCGTTGAGCCCTCTCAGGATCTCGGAAAGACACCTTGTTCGTTCATTATCTATAAGGACCCAGAGAAAGTACCGGCGAAATACTACGAACGTCTGGGTCTGACAAAACCCGTAAAGCGTGACTAGGGCATGATCATTTTTCACGGAAACATGATCATGCCCCAAAACGCTATGGGGATTCACCGTTGATCGCGCGATCGGACGGTTAACCGGAGTCCACTTAACCTGATCGCGCTCTAGAGAATCGCATGACCGATACTGATGAATGGGCCACTGCGTCCGGCATTCCGCTGAAGGAATACTACACAAACGATGACTTGCCTCGCGGTCTCGCCGCACGCGTGGGGCACCGGCCAGGCGACCGTCCATTCGTTCGCGGCGCCTATGCGGGGATGTACCGCACCAAACCGTGGCGGATATTCCAACTGAGCGGATACGGCAATCCCCAGGCCGAGGGAGAGCGCATTCGCTTTCTTCTGGAACATGGTGAAACGGGTTTCATCATGGAGCATGACCGCAACACGGGCGACCACCTCTATGACGTTGACCACACGGAAGTGATCTCTCGAAAAGAAGATGTCGGTCTGAACGGGGCCGTGATTTGTGGCGTGAGGGATTATGAAACTGTCCTAAAGGGAATACCCATCGAAGAAGTATATGGCCATCCGGGCGGCGGCGTCGTGCAGCACGGTCCTTTTGCGCTTGCCTGCTATTGGACGGTGGCCAAACGTCGTGGTTTGGATTTATCGCGCCTTCCGGGAACGGGACAAAGCGACTTTTTCTTGACCTATTTGGGATGCGTGACCAAACAGCAAGTGCCGGCTCATGTCGGGTTGCGGTTCAATGCTGATATCATTGAATTCTGTGCGGAACATTTGCCGCGATGGGTCCCTGTTTCGATTGCAGGCTACAACGGTGCCGAGACCGGCCTTAACAGTTATCAAGAGCTGGCCGCGGTATTTGCCAATGCGATCGAATATCTCGACGAAGTGAAGCGTCGGAAGCGCATTCCGCTCGATGTGGCGGCGCGCGGTGCCGGTGGCGTGAACTTCCGTGTCGGGATGGATTTTTTCGAAGACATTGCAAAGCTCCGCGCGAGTCGGCGCATGTGGTCGCGCCTGCTTGAGACGCGCTACGGCATCAAAGACGAGAAAGCACAACGGTTGAGGATCCACAGTCTGACGGCGGGGTCCGCCATGACCTACCCGCAACCCCTGAATAACATCGTACGAGGCACGATCATGGCACTGGCCGGCGTGTTGGGGGGCACGCAGTCTCTCGGTGTTTCCGGTTACGACGAAGCGATGTCGATTCCATCGGAACATGCTCATCAAACCTCTCTGCGCATTCAACAAATACTGCAAGAGGAAGCGAATTTGTGTGCAGTAGCGGATCCGCTGGGAGGCTCTTACTTCATCGAGAAGCTGACGGAAACTCTTGAAGAAAAGGTGTGGGAGTTCTTAGCACAGATCGAAGAACAGGGAGGTTTCCTGACGACGCTCGATTCCGGATGGTTGCACGCGCGCGCCCACGAGAATCAGCATCACGAACAGGTTGCCGCCGATAATGGACGCCGGACCATTGTCGGGTTGAACCGCTTCCACGAAGACTGCTCGCCCTATCAAATCGAGGGTTTCGAGGGAACGACGGGGGAATGGGAAGGCGCCAAGGCAAGGCTTGATGCGGTGCGTGCAAGCCGGAGCGAGAAAGATGTGACGTCAGTCCTAAAGGGTCTCGAGGTCGCCTGTCGAACCGGCGGCAACGTTATGCCGGCAATGATGGCAGCCGTCGATGCGGACGCTACGCTGGGCGAAATCGGCGATGTGTTTAGACAAGCCTTCGGTGACTGGGAAACGCCGATTAGCGTGTAGGGGGTCAGTATGCAGATTGAAAAACCGGCACGGATTCTACTGGCAAAGACCGGACTGGATGGCCATTGGCGTGGCGTTTCGCTGGTTGCCCGCTGTCTTCGGGACGCTGGCTTTGAAGTGATCATGATCGGCATGTTGCAGCCTGAAGAGATATTTCAGGCCGCCATCGACGAAGATCCCGACTTGGTCGGGCTGAGCGTCGGCGGGCATGTGGATGTGGTCCTGCGCATCATCGACGGCCTGACATCGGAGCGGCCAGAGCTGCCCATTTTTGTTGGCGGAGCAATTGCCCCCTGGGCGAAACGCAAGATCGAGGAGCAGGGCGTTGAAGTCTACCCGCCGGGGTCGTCGCTCGACGATATCGCGGAGGCCGCTGGCCGACTGACAGGGGTCATGGGGTAGGCGCGCCAGAACGCGAGAAACACTTGATACGACAATTGCACGAGGAACGTACCGCGATGGCTGACTACAAAATGACGATTGGGGGAGAATTGGTCGACTCGAATCAAACGCTCGATGTGATCAATCCGGCAACGGAGCAAGTTTTTGCCACCTGCCCTGAGGCAACCAAGGAACAACTTGATGCAGCCGTCGAGGCCGCACAAACAGCGTTTCCGGACTGGAGCCGACGCCCCATCGACGAGCGCAAAGATCTTGTCCGGCAATTGGCCGCCAAAGTCGCCGAGCATCGCGACGAGCTGATTGGCCTTTTGGTGAAGGAGCAGGGAAAACCCATCTCGAATGCGACGAAAGAGGTGGAGTTTACGAGTTATTTTGCGATGACCACGGCCGGTTTAAACCTGGCGCCCGAAGTGCTGCGCGACGATGATCAGATGAAGGTGGAAGCACACTACAAACCGTTAGGCGTGGTGGGCGCCATCGCGCCCTGGAACTATCCGCTTCTATTGGCTTACTGGAAAGTGTTTGCGGCACTGGTGGCGGGTAATTGCGTTGTTCTCAAACCCTCCCCCTATACGCCCGTTACCACATTGAAGGCGGCGCAGCTCTTTAATGACATGTTGCCGCCGGGTGTCTTGAACGTGGTGTCGGGCGGTGATGAGCTTGGCCGATGGATCGTCGAACATCCTGGCATCGCGAAAATCTCTTTCACCGGCTCGAGTGCCACCGGCAAGAAGATTGCGGCGGCCGCCGCCGGCACGCTCAAACGGGTGACGCTAGAACTTGGTGGCAACGATGCGGCGGTCGTATTGGATGATGCCGACCCAGAAGAAATTGCTGAGAAGATCTTTTGGACGGCTTTCAACAATTCGGGACAAATTTGCATGGCGATCAAGCGTCTCTATGTGCAAGAGGCGGTGTACGATCGAATGTGCGACGCCCTGACAAAACTTGCCGAGGGTGTGACCGTAGGCGATGGTGGAGACGAAACATCCATGCTTGGGCCTGTTCAGAACCAAATGCAGTTTGATCGGGTTTGCGGCATTCTTGAAGATACCAAACAGCGTGGCCGCCGTTTTCTTACAGGCGGTGAGGTACCGGAACAGCCTGGCTACTTTGTTCCCGTTACGCTGGTGGCTGAAGCGGAAGAAGGCGATCGCTTGGTCGACGAGGAGCCATTCGGTCCCGTTCTTCCCATTATCAAATTCAATGATGTCGACGAGGTGATCACACGCGCAAACGCCTCGGAATATGGCCTCGGCGGATCAGTCTGGACCAACAATATCGAACGCGGACAAGAGCTGGCAGCCAAAATGGATAGCGGTACAGTCTGGGTAAATCAGCATTCTGTTGTTTTGCCTGACATACCGTTTGGCGGTGCGAAGAATTCGGGCCTTGGCTGCGAAGGGGCGGATGAAGGATTGAAGAACTTCTGCCAGCTACAGGTCGTAAATGTTGCAAAGTAGGCGTTAGCAGTATCGCTGGCGTATTTGGGGCGATCAGATTTATCGCACCAGTATCATTCCGTCACGCTCGTCAGACAACACAAGGGACTTTGGGCGAAGAGCCTTTGACTTGAGGGGCAACTTGTACAGTTGTTTCGGAGCGCTCCCGGGGCGCGCTGGCGGTGCGGGCAGGCGAGAGCGAACCCGTCTCCGCCTTCGACCGGAACGTTTCCCGATCCCGGATCTATCTTCGGGAGTTGGTAGATTCTAAGTGCGAAATGCGAATGTCTCGGAAAACTGTTCCAGCGCGTCTTTCTTGTCCGTCAGGGTCATACTTGGCCCCTGTGGCCAAAGGGACGGGCCCCAGATCACGATGTTGTGGAAACCACCTTCGATAAAGCGGGCCACTTCATCCTTGGCAAACGTTCGTGGCCGCACGAAATACTCGAACGGCTTGTCGTCAGTTCCCAACTCTCGCCTTAGCCCTTCAAGCTTATTTCGCAGGTCCACAGCGTCCTCATATGTAATCGTTGAAGAATTGATCCAGCCGTCCGCCAACAAAGCCGTTCGTTTCAGTGCGCGCTTTGAATTCCCCCCCAAAATCATCGGCACGTTTACGGTATGGGGGGTAATCTGAAGCGACCCGAAGTTGAAATGATGGCCTTGGTGACTGAAAAAACCGCCCTTCCACGCTCTCTGCATGATTTCGAGGGATTCGTCCAGCCGACTGCCCCGCTCGTTAAAAGGCACGTCGAAAACATCAAATTCTTCCTTCAACCAGCCCGCGCCGACTCCGAAAAGGAAACGACCCGCAGACATATCATGTGCGGTAACCGTGGCCCGGGCCAGAAATAGCGGATTGTTGAGAGGCACGATGTTGATCGCTGTGCCGACCCGCAGTTTCTTGGTCGCACCGGAGATAGCACCAAGCGTAAACCACGGATCGTACAATAAGGTCTGCGGCGATAGGATGCTTCTTTCCGTGCCCGTATTACCGGACGCGACCGCTGGGTGCGTACTTTCGAACGACTCGGGTACGAAGTAGTGTTCGCCCAGCCATAAAGCATCGTAGCCGAACTGTTCCGCGCTTCGAGCGAGTTCGAGGGTATCTTCGACACTGTAGTCATAGATCGAAATACTGAATTTGGGGGGTGGAATGTTGCTCAAGACTCTTTGCCTTGCTGAGTTTTCTCAATGGGTTCCCATTGGGGTAAAACGGTGCCGTCCCCAAGTGTTTCGAACCAGACCTGCATCGCCATTCCGGCACGAAGATCCGGGCTGCCGTTCAGTTGTCCCACGAGACGGACTTCCGGCGCGTCCTCCAGTTCGACGATTACAACCGTATACGGAACTCTGTAAGCTGGATGGACTTGATGACAGACAGTGGTCCACGAATAAAGGCGGCCCCGGCCGTTGGCTTCACGCCATGCTGTGTCCCAACTGCCGCAAATCCCACAATGTGCCCGCGGCGGGTTCAGCGCGGCGTTGCATGATTGGCAGACGCGATACACGAGCGTCTTGTTCTTGCAGGCTTCGAAAAAGCCGGCAGTATCCCGGTCGTTCGTGACCGGTAGTATATGGTCAAAACTCATCAAGACTTCCTCAGTATCACGGCGCTGCCCGTCGGGAGGGGACCGCCCGTCACCAAGCAGGTCTCGGCATGCGGTACTTGGCCGGAGGAGTCACCCCGCATTTGGCGAACACCCTCCACCACATGATTCATTCCGTGGATGTAGCCTTCAGATAAGTGTCCCCCTCCCGTGTTGATGGGCAGCGTGCCGCCGCGGCGAATGGCGCCACTTTCTGCAAATGGCCCGCCTTCGCCCTTTTCGCAAAAACCATAAGCTTCAAGTTGCAGCAGTATGCTGATTGAAAAGCAGTCATAAAGTTGCGCTACATCGATTTCGTCGGGCCCGAGGCCGGCGCGAGCGTAGAGCGTCGACGCCACGGAATAGGCCGGAAGATCGGTTATGTTGTCCCTCATGACGATAGGGAACATCATGCCGCCTCTCGTATCGGGCGGGCTGCCTTGGGCGACGGCGCGAATGAGCACAGGCGATTTTCGAGTGTCTGACGCGCGGTTCGCGCTGGTCACAACAACCGCACAGGCGCCGTCGGATTCTAAACAGTAGTCATAGAGCCTCAAGGGCGTCGATATCATGCGCGAGGCAAGGTAGGTCTGCATGTCTAGCGGCTTGGAATGCATTTGGGCAGCAGGATTGAAGTTTGCTTGTTCACGGCAGGCAATAGCGATACTGCCCAGTTGTTCGCAGGTTGTGCCGTATTCGATCATATGTCGTTGTGCCATGACCGAGAATGTCTGTCCCGCCGTCATCAATCCGAAGGGCAGGAAGAATTCATCATAGGTGCCTTGTCCGCCGACAGTGGCAGCCGCGTCGCGGGCACCGGCCGTGCCTGATCCAAAACGCACCTCTGATCTTCCGTTCAAAGAACGGTATAACAAGACCGTTGTCGCCTGGCCGGAGAGGATGGCTGCGACGGCTTGCCCGACCATCGCGCAAGGTCCGACGCCGCCAGGGCCTACTTGGCCTTGATAAGTGAGGTTTGGAATTCCCAGCGAGCAAACCAGATCGTTATGGGTGACGTGGTCATGATCGCATCGAACGATTCCGTCCACATCATTCGGCGACAAACCGGCATCTGCCAACGCTGCTGACGATGCCTCTGTGGCGAGCGTCAATACGCTGCGTTGGGAATTTCGCGAAAACTCGGTGCTGCCAATGCCAACGATTGCGCATCGATCTTGATGTCCGAAGTCATCTGTTTGGCGGGCGGGCATAAGACGTTATCTTACGCAGTCATTATTGAATGTGTTCGCCTCATCCCGACGTGAACCCAAGTGGCGGGCCGACGACTGAAACCGCAGGAGCACGCAAGGGATTGTGCTTTTTTGTCTCGTTCGCCAACCGGCGTAACAATCCATCTTCTGATTTATGGTCTTCATGAGACCTCGCAATGGGCTTCTATTCGACACGGTCGCGGGTCGGCGTTCTGTGTGCCCCTAAGCTGCATGGAATTGCTTAGAACGCACACCCACTCCGGAACCGTTGACTAGCTTTATAAAAGTATAATCATTATTAGGTTTTTAGATCAACAAAAATGGACTACCGATGCCAACTGTGACCGGCAAAATGTTCCTTTGTAGATTTTCACGGCTTTGCTAGGTTGGCCTCTCGATTCGGGAACAAGAAATAGTAGAACCAATGTACTTATGGATGCAAACAGGGTGACTTTGGAGAATAAACCCAGTGCCGAGTAGACCTCTCAATCTGTCGAAAACCTGCAGGCAAGTCAGACGCCATGAGGGTCTTGGCGAGCGCACCCGCAAAACTTCAGAGAATGTTGCTCTTGACATCGTCCGGGACATTGTTTGGCGCGGGCTTGAGGCGGGCGACCGCTTGCCGTTGGAAAACGAGATGCTCGCGCTATACAAGGTCAGCCGGTCTTCTCTTCGAGAAGCCTTGCGGTTGTTGGAGGTGCAAGGACTGATCGTCATTCGGCCAGGCCCGGGAGGCGGGCCAACTGTTGGGGAAGCTCATCCTCGAACATTAGCCCGTACCATGACATTGTATTTACACATGCAGAATGCCACCTATGACGAACTGCTCACAGCGTGGTGCGTAACCGACCCGGTCTTGGCGGAACTCGCTGCAGGAAACGAAAACCGTGAGGCCGTTGAAAAGGCACTCCTGCCGTTCGTCGACCCAGCCGCCGACACCGACATGCCTCGCATGGGGGATCTTTTTCATGACACGGTCGCGGATCTGGCGGCCAATCGGGTGTTGGCGCTGAGCCACCAGTCGGTGGGGTATATTGTTGAATCACATCTACTGGAAGTCGTAAGCAACATCGATATAGAAGACGACGTGGCCCGAGAGCATCGCCAAATTGCGAAGGCAATCATGGCCGGCAACAAAAAGAAGGCCCGGAAACTTATGGAAGAGCACGTGACTCACGTCGGGAATCACTTTCGAGAGTATTGGCCTACCAAGGTCGGCGAGAGTATCGAACTCAGATAGCACGGGGGCCGGTGATTCCGTCAGATCCGAGATGAAATGTGGTCTTTTGACTTAGTGTGTCCGGTGGTACCTCTTGCAAGGCACGTAATCAAGAGGGTGCATCTGTCAGGCATTCGCCTTCATGTCTCGGTCAACAAATCGGGACGCGTAGGCATAGGCAACACCGGCGAAAACGTTCGCCAGCAGTGTGCAAAGAATGGCATATCTCAAAGAATCCGGTCCCATCTCAAACCCAACCGAAAACCAATCGCTGAGCATGCCGGTGAACAGCGGACCAAGCCCCATGCCGATGATATTGGTGACAAACACAAGTGTTGCGGAAGTTACGGCGCGCATACCGGGTTTGACGAGCGATTGCGAGGTTCCATTTACCGGACCGAGGTAGACACTGGTGAGAACCCCGATTGCGAACGCAGCCGCTAGGGATAAAGCAAGGTTCGGCACGAGATACTGGATCAGCCCAAATGGAATGACCAAAAGTGTCGCTGCCGCCGGGACCCACATGTAGAAACGACTGTCCCGGCGGCCCAGATGGTCGGCGAGCATACCCCCGGCTAGCGTCCCAAGCGCTCCGCCAACGCCGATGATCAGCCCAAGATAGATGCCGACTTCAGTTGCAGAAAGTTCATGGATCCTTTGATAGAACGGCGCATTCCAGTTCGCCATAGCGATGGCCGAAAACGCATGGAGTGCTGTGCCGATGCAAAGATAGCGAAAAGAGCGCAACTGCCAAAGAGAGCGCGCAACGACCGATAGGTCGGGGGCCTTTTCGGCGCTCCGGGAATCGGCTGTCTTGTCGTCATGCTGGTCGGTTGCTCCGCGAACCGGTTCGGGTAGAGTGAGCAAGATGACGGGTACAAGCGCGACGCCTGCAAGGCCAAAGATAATGAACGTTTCTCGCCATCCCACAAGGTCGTTTAACCAACCGCCCAATAGAAACCCGGTCATCGGACCGATGGACAACGTTAGCCCCCAAATCGACAAGACCGTCGCTCTTTTCTCTTTGGGATAATAGTCCGATATAAGGGAATGGGTTGTCGGTACGCTCCCGGCCTCCCCGATCGCGACGCCAATCCGAAAAATCAACAACCCTAAGAAACTGGTCGCAAGGCCTGAGCCGGCGGTCATGAGGCTCCAAAAACAAAGCGCCACGGCTATGACGTATTTTCTGACCCAGGTATCCGCAATCCGTGCAATCGGTATTGCAAACAAGGTGTAAAAGATCGCGAAACCGAGTCCGGTGAGCATGCCCAACTGAGTGTCGGACAGACCAAGCTCAAGACGTATCCCTTCCTGTAAGACAGCAATGATGGTGCGGTCGATATAGCTGAACACCGCCACGCACATGAGTAGGGCGAGAGAATAGTTAGCGCGTTTGTGTTGACGATTGACCGTATTGCTTGCTGCCATTGCAGGTGCCTGCTCTTATTGTGAGAAGGTGCTCATGGGACGCACCTCGACGTTCTTTTGGCTCCGATTAAATGAACGTGAAGCCTTTGTTACATATGTCGGTTTTGGTTCGCCAACTGATTAGACCCCGCGGGCCATACGTCAATCCGTCCCTTGTAATCATGTTCTTTCAGACGCCGTAGTTACATTAGATTTTTCGGGAGGCATGTCGGCAACAAGAAAACCAGCCGCCTTCATGAAATAGAAAGCCGCGGCCACGTTGAAGCCCAACGTGACAAGTACGGCATACCGGATCGAGTGGTCACCGAGGCCGTAAACATTCGCGAGCACATCACTGATGGCTCCGACAAGAAAAGGACCCAACCCTAATCCCAGCAAGTTAGTGGTGATCACTATTGTTGCTGCTGTTGACGCTCGCATGTTTGCATCCACCAGAGACTGACCGGTGGCATTCATGGGTGGAATGAAGACAGGCATCAGAGTGAATGCAATCATTCCGGCGATGAGCGAAAGGTTGAGATGGGGCGCAAGAAACTGAATAAGCAGAGCGGGAACAAGCAACGCTGCCGATGCAGCCGGCAGCCACATATACCAGCGGACGTCTTGTTGCGCCAAGCGGTCAGCGGCAACGCCGCCGAAATAGGTTCCGATCGCTCCCCCGATCCCTTTCAGCACGGCAAGGAAAATGGCCACTTCGCCGACGCTGACACCATGAACACGCATGTAAAACGGAACGCTCCAACTGAGGATGGTGTGCAGGGTAAAGGCCTGCAGACCACAGGCGACCATCAAATATCGGAACGACTTTATGGCCCACAATGTCTTTGCGACGACCAATAGTGACGGCGTATTGCGTGGATCGGACTGTGTTGCCACGTCGCCGTCGGACAACCCGCGCGGTGGCTCCCGGAGGGTTAGCAGCACAATCGGTATAATGGCCAATCCCGCGATGCCGACAAAAATGAACGCATTCCGCCAACCGAAAAGTTCGTGAAGCCATCCACCACTCAGAAAGCCAATCATCACCCCCGCTGGAATGGCAAGTCCGAAGATGGCCATCGCCGTGGCCCGCTCTTTCCGTGGAAAATAATCCGAGATGATTGCCAATGATGTGGGATGAGCGCCTGCTTCTCCGACTGCGACACCCATTCGAAAGATGAGCAGAGACGTAAAACTGTTCGCCAGCCCGCAGAGGGCGGTAAAGAAACTCCAGGTGCCCAGCGCAGCGGAGATTACATACTTTCGTACGCTCCGGTCCGCCAACCAAGCGATGGGCAGCGCCATGAACGTGTATAGAATAGCAAATCCAAGTCCCGTGATAGCGCCCAGTTGTGCATCACTTAAGCCAAGATCATGCTTAATCGGTTCCTGCAGGATCACCACAATATGGCGATCGATGTAATTGAATGTGCCGATGACAAAGAGCAAACCAAGGGCGTACCACCGATAGCTTGACCCGACCGGCTTGTCGGAATCTGTGAGCGTATTTTTTGACACAGGATCTCCGGACATCAATGAGGTTTGTGCGTAAGCCCAGAAGTACAAGGGGGCCACCAACTGATGTCAGTGGCCCACCTTTATTCGTCTTATAGAGAAATCCGGCATGTGGTTTTTCTTCCGGATTCGTACGTGGCCCTATTCAAAGCGAAATCGTAATGTCGCGCCAAAAGACCTGGGCTCGGTATATTGAAGCCGCCAAGCATCAACGTTTCCGAACTCGGCCTGTGTGGCGACGAAAACCGCGCCGTTCACAACCCCCAAAGTTGCTTCATCGTCGAGAATGTTTCGCCCCCACAATGAAACCGACCAATTTGACTCCAAGGGCTCGAATTCAAGAAAGGCGTTGACGAAAGCATCCATTGCCGTTTTCGCTTCGATGTCGTCGGCAAAGTTGTTTTCGGCGCTGTTTAAGAATTTGCTGCGATAGTTGTACTCACCCCGCAATGTGAGCGCGGCATCCATGTTTGGAATGAGCCACCTATGTTGTCCATAAAGGCTAACGGTCCATTTAGGCGTGCGCGGAACACGATTCCCTGTGCAGTCCGCGCCGGTGCGCGTGCATGCTTCGAAACTGTCGTATTTGGATTCAATAAACGCTGTTGTGACGCCAAGATCGACCCCTTCTATTGGAGTTGCTTGAGCCTCGAACTCGACTCCCTTCGTCTCAACTTCCCCGGCATTACTTTGAAATAGCGTGGTTCCGTTGAACGTTCTGGTCTGCAAATCCGTGGTCCGTACCAGGAATGAAGCGATGTTCGCTGTCAGCCGGCCGTCAAACAGGGTCGTCTTCGCTCCAACTTCATAGCTCCAACTTTTTTCCGGAAGCAGGGCTTTTTGTGCCTCAGCGACAGATGCGGCGCTGAAGGAGAAACCGCCGCTCTTCCAGCCACGTGCCACACTGCCGTAGAACAACAGATCGTCATTCGGAGTGAACTCGAGACTCACGCGCGGCGTGAACGCATCCCAACTGTCCTGCCAGTCCACCTGCTTGGCGGGGCCGAAGAACGGATTGTCAATGTTATGGGTCGTGTGGCCACTTTTCTTGTCATGCGTATATCTCAGGCCCGCGCTCAACGCCGCCCAATTCGTAAAGCGCAACGTGCCTTCCGCAAATGGGGCAATACTATTCACCTCCAAATCTTGTTGCTGGAAGTGAGGGTTATTCGCGCCCGTCGTTGCGGCACCAAAAAGTGCCGCACCGATGGTGCCGGCCGGCGATGTGAAGAAATTCTTCTCGGTTCGATGTTGGTCCTGATAAAGGTAATACAGGCCGACAATCCAACTTAGGCGGGCCCCCGCATCGGGTGAGGTTATTCTGAGTTCTTGCGTAAATTGATTTTCCTGTTGGACGTCAGTCTTCTCGCTCCACGGTATGATTGTGCCGTCAAAATCTTCGGTATACGACTGATCTGCCCCGCGATAGGCAGTAATTGATGTGACCGTCCCTATTGACGTATCCCAATCAGCCCTAAAGAACATCGAGTAGAGATCGCGCTCCACTTCTCCATCATCATCTTGCGAAAGCTCGCGAATATCAGGGTCCTGAAATACGGCGGCAGCATTTCCCTCAATCTTGTACCCGGGCCCTGAATTGGACCGTTCACGTGTGTAGCTTGCAGAAAGTAAGAAATCCCAGTCTTCGTTGGGTTGGAACCGAGATTGTGCTCGAATGCTGCCAACGCCTAGATCATCTAGAAGAGTGCCTGTTTCGTTGTTGAAGTTGTACCCATCAACATCCTTTAGACTATACGATAGACGACCGGCCCATTTATCTGAGTACGGAATATTAAAATGGCCAGAGGATTCCCAACCGGCAAAATCGTTGCTCCACGATCTTACGGTGAATGAAGCTGCCGCATTCGTCTCATTGAGCTGCGGCCTTTTGTTTACAATTTGCACGGCCCCGCCGACCACATTCCGTCCAAATGTCGTTCCTTGCGGTCCGCGCAAAACAGCCATTTGTTCCACATCGAACCAATCCGGATAGAAGGACGCTGAGGTGCCGTAGTAAATGTCGTCGATGAACACGGCGACCGGCGTATCAAAAGCGGGCGAGTCGTCGCTGGCCACCGATCCGCGAATTTGGATGTAGGAACCACTGTTTCCGGAGATTTTGTAAAACGAAATCCCGGGAACCAGACCGACAAGGTCTTGAAAGTTTTGAACGCGGGTTTGGCTGAGAAAGTCGCCATCGAATGCCGTAACTGCGATCGGTACGGATTGCAGCGGGGCTTCACGTTTTGTCGCTGTAATAATGATTTCGTCAATTTGCGCTTGCACGCTCGCCGGCGCAGAAACAGCCAGCAATCCGCCGACCAATACGGCCGATGAAAGAACTTTTTTTCTACTGTGCCTTCCGTCCATTACTTTCCCCCTAGAACATTTTTTTTAGCCATTAATGATTGTTGCTCTCGTGCCACTCCCATCCTTGCATTAGAGAGAACATCAATATAATTATTATCATGATGAGGAATTATCGGGATGTCAATGATATTCGGGGGGAGGTGTTGGTGATCAAAGGTTTAGAGCGGTATGGCTGCTCCCAGCCTTAGCGGCCAGTTTGGGGCGACCAGACCGTTCACCCGGTGGCTCAAAAGAACATGTCGAATTGTTCGCGAAAGTGAGAAAGCGCCTCGATCAGATCTTCAGCGGTATTGGCGCCGAAGTTCAGATTAATTTGGGACACCCCAAACTCACGCAATTCTTCCACTTCCTTTGTGATTTGATCCTTCCCCTTGCCTACAGGATTGAGGTTCATCTCGAGCGCCACATCTTCCGGAGGCCGGCCGGCAGACGCGGCTGCCGCCCGTACTTTCTCCAGAGCCTCCCGTCCGGCAGCGTTGGGTGAGATCATCGGCATCCAACCGTCTGCGAGCCGTCCAACGCGATCCAAGACCGGATCCGGCGGAATGGGGCTGTTGGTGCGTCCGACACCGAACCATAGGGGAATTGGCCGTTGAATAGGCAACGGCGCTAAACTAGAATCGGTAATCGTGTGCCATCGGCCTTTGTAGTTTACAACATCGTCCGTCCACAACTTACGCAATACGTCAATTTGTTCCTCAAAGCGCGGGGCACGTGTTTTAAACTCGGCACCGAGAGCCTCGAACTCCACCGGATTATATCCCATGCCCACACCTAAGGTCAGGCGACCACCCGTATAGATGTCAATCTCTGCGGCCTGTTTCGCGACAAGAACAGTTGGTCTCATGGGAAGCGCCACTACGCCTGTCACAAAACGAATTTGTTTTGTCATGGGTGCCAAATAGGCCATGAGCGTGAAGCATTCACGGATACTACTTTCCGATGTATACGGAGTTTCTGCGATTCCTCCGTGCCGTTCCGCTACAATACCAACAACATGGTCCAGAAACCTCATGTGATGATATCCAAGCTCGTCGGCTGTCTGAACGAACTGAACAAGATCGGCCAAGTCATCCCGAAATCTTGGAAACTGATAAACGTTTGTCCCGAATTTCACGCCGTGTCTCTTGTTGCTTAGTTAGATGAAATCAACTGTCCGCCCGCAAGATAAGCGCAACATCGATCGGATTTGCCGCATTTGTTGCAAGCGCCAGTCGGGCATCCGGCACTTGCCGTACGCCTGCCCGATCCTGAAGTTGGAGGACAGCTTCGAGTATCTGCCCCATGCCCTGTGTCCTCCCTTCGCTCAAGTTGCCACCGTGAGGATTTACCACGGCTCCTCCGGGTAATCTGATTTGTCCGGTATGTTCGTTCCAACTGTCGCTGAGCAGGCCGGCCCCTTCCCCCCTTGTGCAGAATGCCGCTTCCAGCCAATCCATCGCAATGACGGAGAAGCCATCATAGAGGTTGACCACGTCCAACTCTTCCGGCTTGTAGCCGCACCGTTGCCAAAGCGTGTCCATAACCACTTTTGCGCCAAAGTAGCCATCAAATGGTTGAAAGATCTGGTCGGTTTTGCGGCTTGCGCCAAATGCGCCAGCCTCAACGACAACCGGTCTGTGCGGAAGGTCTCTTGCCCGCTCTAACGTGGTGACGATGACGGCGGTGGCGGCGTCAATCGGCATGTCCATATCGAAGAGCGTAAATGGATCGATTGTACGCGGGGCATCCAGATAGTCGGATAGGGTGATCGGACTTCCGTAGAAGATGGCGTCTTCGTTCCTCTGTGCATGGGTCCGCCCATTGACGGCGAGCATGCCAAAATGCTCGCGGGTCGATCCGAACTCGTGCATGTGACGGCGCATGTTCGCGGCAAAGCCGTTCGCGCCGGGGCAATGGCTCACCAAGGGCCGGCAAAAATGCGGATCAAAGGTCATGGGTGGGGACTGCCGCATTGGATCGTTTCGAACCGAGGTCGAGGTGACATCCCACCGATACTTCGCGTGATAACAAAGTGCGGTTTCGCACGCGCCCGCCGCGACAGCGTTTATTCCCTCCAGGACGATCGCTGCGGACGGCGGAGCCGACGAAGAACTCCATCGAATGTCGTTCAATCCAAGGCCGCCGACGACATATCCAGGCCATACAGTTGGATGATCCGAGCAAAAGACACCCCCGACACCATCAATGTCGTCGCGCTCAAGACCGGCATCCAGGATCGCCGATTTAGCCGCCGACAAGGCCAGACTGCCGACCGACTTGCCTGAGTCGCGATTAAACTCGGTTCTTCCGATTCCGGCGATGGCGACGCGACGCCCTTGATGGTCCGGCAAAAGAGTCATCCGCGCGCCTTCCCAAATGCCGGAACAAAATGGTCTTCGTGGCTAAGCCAATCGAGAAACAGCGGATCACCGATCTTAATAGCCGCTGGGTCTGTGCCGATTAGTTGGCCAATGACGATAAGACGTTCTTGCTCCCTGAGCTCGGCCCAAACCGTCACAAAGGATGAGGCCGGCTCCCGCTGTTTGGTAGTTGTGAACGAATAGATGCTGGCCTTTCCGCTCACTTCTTGTGGTTTGATCTTTTCTGACCAGCAAGAGGAACAAACGGAAAGGGGAGGGTGAATCCAAAACCCACAAGCAAGGCATCTGAGTATCAAGAGTTTTTTCTGCCGACACCCTTCCCAATAGGGAAGGGTGTCGAAATCGATTCTAAGAGAACGTGACACGATGCACTCCGTGTGTCTCTTGACGTCAAGGGCCAGTTGGTTTGCGGAGCCCCTGCGGATCCCGGGAAAGCCCGAGAAGATCAGCCCAAGTTGTAAATGCGTGCCGCGTTGCCGTGCAGAATTTTCTCGATCGTGTCCCGTGGAAGATCAGAGAACACTTCGTTTATATAGTCGCTCGGCTTGATGGCTGTTGTTGCCGGTCCGGGCGACATGCTCGTTGGATGTGGAAAATCCGATTCATACATAATGTTGTCCGGTCCGATGATGTCGATCGTCGGTGCCACGGTCTCCCGTTCGAACCAGAAGCATCCGTAGATTTGCCGTTTGAAATACTCGCTGGGCAAAAGCTTGTACTCCGGATGTTCCTTCGGGACACCGCAGTTTTTCCATTGCCAATCCAGCGCGGCGAGCGCATAGGGCAGCCAACCGACGCCACTTTCAACGGATACAAAGTTAAGCTTGGGAAAACGGTGGCATATACCACTGCAAATGATGTGGGATATGGCCCGTGCATTTCCCATGAAGAACACAACGCCCATCGACGCGTAGCTGGCATGGGCGCCAGCTCCCGGGTGCATTGCTTCAAACAGAGACATATCGCCGGAAGCGATGTGAAAGTTTATCGGCAGACCCATGTCCTGGGCCGCGGCCCACAGCGGATCCCAATGGGGATCGCTTAATCTGGGCTGGCCGAAATATTCCGGCTCCGAACCAAACACAATGCCTCTGTGACCATTTTTGGCACATCGCGTCATCTCTTCGATGGACAGGTCCAGATCCCAGAAAGGAAGTGCCATTTGTGGGATGAGGCGCTTTGGATCAGCGCTGCTCCAGTCGGAGATCCAATCGTTGTAGGCCTGAACACACTGGATCATCAATTCGGGATCGCGCATGCCCAAATATCGACCGGCCCCGAATCCACCCACATTGGGATAAAGTATCTGCGCATAAATCCCATACTCGTCCATGCGTTTGAGGCGTGCGTCCGCTTTCCAGAGGGCAGGATCCACATCGTCGAGTGTACGCGGATGGTGCGGTGGGTACTCGTGCCAACCCGCCATGGCGCCGCCCGCGACCGCGCCTATTCGATCGCTGCCGAAATACCACGCTTCTTCTTCAGCTTCGTCGTCCCATTTGACGTGCGGGACCAAGTCACCCCATTTCTTCACGGAAACTCGCGATGTCCATAGATCGGGCGGCTCGATAATGTGTGTGTCGGTGTCAATCACTTGAAATTCTTCTACCAGCGCGTTCATAAACTCTTTCCTCCAAAGAAATGGTCTGCTTGAGCCCGATGCATCGAGACGCAGTCATGTGATAATCATAATAAGGAATTATGGTCCTGTCGAATCTTCTTTGGTTTGTTAAGCGAACATCTTGACATATTCCTTAGAATGATCATCATGTATATGCTTTCTCGTTGGATTTGCTGGGTTCTTCGGGATTCCACTAATCGTGATAACCAAAGAAAAGGCCACGATCGGCGACGTCCGATGGGATGTGGGTCAAGAAATCGAGGTCATGAACATAGCCACTTACGCTCACCCCGACCGACACCCGAGATCGCGCAAAGGACCCCTCGCGGGCGTTCGGGTTGCCGATTTCTGCTGGATGGGGGTTGGCTCAATCGCGACGCGCCTCCTTGCAGATTATGGCGCGGAAGTTATCAAGATTGAGGACCGCATCAAACTCGACATGCCGCGTCGTCTGCCGATCTACAAAGGTGGATCACGGGCGTTTGGAGAAGAGGATGCAGATCCGAACCCGGATCTGGGCGGCATGCACAACAACTACAGCAGAAACAAGCTGGGCGTCACGATCAACATGAGAACCGAGAAAGGGCGTGAACTGGCGAGAAAACTCATCGCCAAAAGCAGTGTTGTGACGGAAAACTTTGCCCCCGGCATCATGGAGAAGTGGGGACTGACCTACGATGCCTTAAACGAGATCTCTCCCGAAGTGATCTATGCGCGTATGAGCGGATTCGGGCATTCGGGGCCCGATATGGAGTATCGCAGCTTCGGGCCAGTGGTTCAGGCTGTCAGTGGTATATCGCACATAAGTGGGTTGCCCGGCGGAGAACCCTCCGGGTGGGGATTGTCTTACATGGATAATCAAGCTGCGTACTACAACTCCGCGGCCCTGCTCATGGCCATATTGACCAGAAATCGAACGGGCAAGGGGACTGAAATTGACGTTTCCGCCGTGGAAGTCGGCATCAGCCTTTTGGGCTCAGTTATGTTGGAGGTGAGTGCGAACAATCGCTCTACGCGGTCGGCAGATTATCCCTTAGGAAACCGTCTTGATCATCCACTCGGGGTGCCTCATGGCGTCTATCCTTGTCAGGGTGAGGACCGCTGGGTAGCGATCGCCGTTTTCTCCGACGAAGAATGGGGAAATTTGATCGGTGCCATGGGGCATCCTTCGTGGTCACAAGGCGACTCTTTTTCGACGCATGAACTTCGCTCACAAAACCAAGATGTCCTTGATCAACACATTTCCGAATGGACAAAACAACATACGCCGCATGAGGCGATGACGATACTGCAGCGCGCCCGCGTTCGGGCAGGTGCCGTTCAAAATGCTCAGGATTTGAATGAACACGATCCGCAGCTCGCCCATCGCGGCATATTCTTTGAAATGGATCATCCCGTGATCGGCATGGCGCGCTTCGAAGGCAGTCCCATGCACTTTTCAGGGTTAGAACAGGATAACTGGCGCTCCGCCCCCTTATTGGGCGAAGACAACCACTACGTCTTCAAAGAGATAACTGGGCTTTCCGATAACGAATTCGACCAATTGGTAGACGAGAAGGTCATCTAACCTCATGGCCAGCGATCCAAAAACGTCAACACAGCCTTATGCGGGTCTTCGCGTCATTGAACTCTCTAACGACCCTGCTGGGGAACAAACGGGCCTCCTATTGGCTCAAATGGGCGCTCATGTGCTCAAGCTGGAGCCCGAAGAAGGATGCGCATCGCGCCACACCGGCCCCTTTGCGGGAGATAAAGACGATAAAGAGTTCAGCCTCGCATTTTGGTACTACAATTCGAACAAGGAGAGCGTGGTTCTGGACGACACCGGTGACGGAAAAGTCTCTAGACTGAAGGCTCTTCTAAAAGATGCCGATATCTTCATTGTAACGAAACAACCTGCGGAACTTGCGGATCTCGGCTTGGACCTCCGTGAGCTGGTCGAATTGTTTCCCCGGCTGATTGTCTTGTCCATCACGCCTTTCGGTCTGGATGGTCCTTGGGCGGATTACATGACATCGGATCTCGTCGGGTTGGCGGCGGGCGGCCCGCTTCACATGTGTGGCTATGACGATCATTCTATTCCGCCGATCCGGCCCGGCGGCAATCAAGGGTTTCACACCGCCGCCAGTTTTGCACACACCAGTGTGCTTCTGGCCCTTCTATCAAGGGAGCAAACGGGACAAGGACAGCTGGTCGACGTCTCTATGCATGAAGCCCTGGCGGTGACCGTTGAACTCGCCAACCCATATTGGTTCTATCCACGCGTGCTTGTCCGCCGGCAGACCTGTCGGCATGCACAACCCACCATGACGCAACCTGCTCTTTTCCAATGTTCTGACGGTAGATATGTCTACTTCGTTTTGATTCTAGCGGAAAACAAGGCGTGGTCGTCTTTTGTGAATTGGATGGACAGTAAAGGGCTGGCGGCCGATTTGATTGACGACGCCTTCAACAGTCTTGAACACCGCCAAAAGCACATGTCACACATTCATGGAATCACCGAAAGTTTCTTTCTCATTCATGATGCGGAGACCATGTATCGCGAAGGACAAGAGCGTGGGCTTCCGATCGGCGTTTTGAATGCACCTGAAGATCTGCTTGAGTATAAACACCTGCAGGTGCGGGGGTTCTTCGATACTGTTGATCATGAGGGCATTGGCCCCGTTCAATACCCGGGTGCTCCTTTCCGCTTCTCAGCCTTTTCTGGAGTGGCACGGCGACCGGCGCCTGCATTGGGATCGGCGGGGCCAGTTCCGGCAGATGAAGAAGTAGAGTAGACGCACTGTATGCTGAATAAAACGAAGGTCATACGGATTGGCTACTGCAAAGATGTCGTGAGGACCAAACGACAAGGACAAAGAATTCGGAAGGGGCCGGTATACCGTTGTCGGCACCGCCGGGAGTAGTTGATTGATGGATTTCAAACCGGGATGGCGCTGGTGCAGCGTTGTGTGCGATACTGAGGTTGTCGTTGTCAAAGTGCCCAATGGTGCTGTGTCGTTACAGTGCGGTGGCGAAGCGATGATGCCGAAAGATCATGCGGAAAAGACCGGTCGAGGGCCGTCACCCGATCACGCGGGTGGCACGGTGATCGGCAAGAGATATGTGCACGGGCCTTCCGGCCTGGAGGTGCTCGCGGTCAAATCCGGTGAAGGGTCGTTGTCCGTTGACGGGGAGCGGTTTACGCTGAAGGATGGAAAAGACCTTCCGTCTTCTGATTAACCTTTTGGCAATATGGGAAACCTTTCGTCGCGAGCTGGAATTTTGAGGACGACTGAGTCGGTCGACGTAGGACGAACTTTTCTTAGGGAATAGGAATCCGCTGCCGCAAAACCGTTGAAGGTCATATGAACGTACCCCTCCTACTAGAGATGATTGCCGATGCTTATCCCAACCGCATTGGATTTGGGCGCCGCGATCATGGATTGAGTTACACTGATTTGATGCGGCAGAGCAGAAGTGCAGCCCGTTGGTTGACCAGCTCGCAATCAGGCTCGTGCGTTCATATCGGTTTGAATGCTATGACGGTGCCAATTGCGCTCTTTGCCGGCGCGCATGCGGGAGCGCCTTTTGTCCCTCTGAACTTTCGGTTGCCGGACCGCCAACTCAGACGGCTTTTGGAGCGCACGGCTCCCTCAGTAGCGATCGTGGACTCCGACATGGTAGAGCGCGTGGCCGGTGTTGAGAATGCAGCGTTGGTAAGCGACACGGAATTCGAGCGGTTATGCAATGCGGGAAAGGATTATCCCGTAAGAGTGTCGGATTTGGAAAACCAGGCAGCCGTTCTGTTGTTTACGAGCGGGACGAGCGGAGAGCCGAAGGCTGCCGTTTTGCGGCATTCCCATTTGTCTTCTTACGTGATCTCCACGGTAGAGTTTGGCAGCGCGGACGAAAACGAGGCGGCTCTCATCAGCGTTCCGTCGTATCACGTCGCGGGTATCTCGGCGATTTTGACAAATCTGTATGCGGGACGTCGCATCGTGTATTTGCCTGTGTTCGACGCCCAGGACTGGGTGAACCTCGTGGTTTCCGAGGGGATCACACAAGCCATGGTGGTGCCGACCATGTTGGAACGAATCCTCGACGTCATTGACCGAACAGGCGCGAACCTTCCATACCTGAAGTCCTTGTCTTACGGCGGCGGCCGAATGCCTCAAGCAGTGATCGAACGCGGGCTTCGATTGCTGCCCCAGGTAGACTTTGTGAATGCTTATGGCCTCACTGAAACCAGTTCGACCATTGCTATGCTCGGACCCGAAGACCATCGCCGCGCCATTGAATCCGATAGCCCTGCTGTGCGTCGCCGGCTTACGTCGGTCGGAAAGCCGCTGTCGTCGATCGAGATTGACGTCCGGGATCAATCGGGGCGGTCTCTTCCCCGCGGCCAATCGGGCGAAATCTTTGTGCGGGGTGATCAAATATCCGGTGAATACGTCAACAAAAATGCGAAAGATGCGGGTGGCTGGTTCGCCACCAAAGATGGTGGGTTTATGGATGACGAGGGATACTTGTTCATCGAAGGCCGGCTCGACGATATTATAGTACGAGGTGGAGAGAATATATCTCCAGGCGAAATCGAAGACGTGTTGCGCATGCACCCGGACATAAGCGATGCGGTTGTGTTGGGGGTGCCAGATAATCAGTGGGGGGAATGTATCGCAGCGGTGGTTGTGGCTCCCAAATCCGCCCCATCTGAAAAATCGTTAGCGGAGTGGGTTCGAAATCGGCTCCGCTCGACCAAAACGCCCCAAGTTTGGAAATTTCGGTCTAGTCTTCCTTACACCGACACGGGCAAAGTGCTTCGGCGTCAATTGAAATCGGAATTCATCAAACAGAAGAGTGCGGATGAGGTTGTTGGCTAAGGATCGGAATACGTTTCATGGTGGGGTGGTCGTCTGACCGGCAAGAGCTAGCGAAAGAAATCATCAAGGCAGGCGGGGCTGGCCTTGAGTTGGTCGTGATTGACGACAGTCCGCCATTGATGGAGCCGGTCGCGCCAGGAGTGGTGTGTGTGGGTATTCACCGCGGTATGCGCAAACCTCCTATGGACCCAAATCTTTTGGCGAAGTTTGACATATTGCTGTCGTCGTCAGAAGAGGCATCCCGGCCGTGGACCGTGCTGCCAAGCGACAAACGAGATGCGGCCGTCAAAGAGCTGGAAACAACACTGCAGGCCAGGCCGGTTGCATGCGGCGTCTTAGCCGCTGTGTTGCGGATCGGCGAAGCGTTGCCGATGGACCAGGCCCTCACGCTGGAGTCCATAGCCTATTCGATGCTGCTTTCGAGTGCAGAGTTTCGGGAATGGCAACAGAAACATAAGCCCCGGAGGCGTCGGCGCGATCACCATCATCGCGTCAAATTGTTCGAACAGGACGACAAGATTCACATGGTTCTCGCGCGGCCGGCGGCGCGAAACGCATTCGATGCCCGCATGCGTGATGAGTTGTGCGCCGCATTGGACTTTATCCTGAACGACCCGGACGAGCGTTTTGTCGAGATGCGGGGGGAAGGTGCCACATTCAGCGTAGGAGGTGACTTAGACGAATTCGGATCTGCCCAAGATGTTGGCATGGCACATTTGATCAGAACGTTGCGCTCTCCGGTCGGGCTTCTCTATCGGGCGCGACACCGAGTGAGCGCCCATCTTCATGGCCCGTGTATAGGAGCCGGCATAGAGTTCCCTGCTGCGGCCGGTAGGATCTTCGCAAAAGCCAATTGCTATTTTCAGTTGCCGGAAGTTTCCATGGGTCTCATTCCGGGCGCAGGGGGAACCGTGTCAATCCCTCGACGAATCGGAAGGCACCGAACGTGTTACATGGCGGTAACGGGAACAAAGATCGATGTTCCGACAGCCCTGTCTTGGGGTCTGATAGACGCAGTGGAGCCGGCTTCTTGAAACAGATACGGTCCTTTGTCCAGGCTCATGCGGATCGGGCACGCGAACTGTCGGGCGCATGGGGCCGTCGTGTCGACATCGATGAGGCCGGTGTTCTGTCGAGGGAAGGTTTTCTTCCGCTGGACCGTCCGGGGCGTTGGTCTGCCAATCACTCGTGTCAGATGCTGCGGGCGCCTGACGGCTGGATCGCCGTAAACTTATCGCGCGAAGACGACAAAGAACTGGTGCCCGCTTGGATTCAAGCCACCGGGTCAGGCAATGTCTGGGATGATATTAAGGCGTATACAGAGAAAACGCCGGTACAGGAAGTGGTTGCCCGGGCGCGGCTGCTCGGTCTTCCGGTGTCTCGTGTGGGCGAGGTGGTGTCGGACCTATCCAGATCAATCCTCATACCGCTGACCCCGCGCCATTCACTGCCTCGAGCAGTGCCACTTCGTGTCGTCGACATGTCAAGTCTATGGGCTGGCCCGCTATGTGGATCGTTCTTTGCCCATATGGGGGCAATCGTCAAAAAAGTGGAAAGTCCCAAACGCCCGGATGGCAGCCGCAGCATTGCGCCTTTCTATCAAAAGTTAAACGCTGGGAAGTTAGATTGTGTCGTCGATTTTGCCACAGGCACAGGCCGCGACTGGTTGGAGCAAGAGGTTCGAAATGCCGACGTTCTGATTACAAGTGCGCGTCCTCGCGCCCTTGAAGCTCTAGGGCTCTCTCCGAGGTTGGTTTTCGCCGGGAACCCAAGACTGGTTTGGGTGGCGATCACTGGGTATGGCTTTCGCGGTGCAGGCGCCGCTTGGGTGGCTTTTGGTGACGATGCGGCCGCCGCCGGCGGATTGGTCGGGCGTTGCCTAGACGGGAGCCCGACATTCCTCGGAGATGCCGTCGCCGATCCGCTCACAGGCGTGCGCGCATTTGTGGCCGCGCTGGAGGCTTTAGCGAAAGGTGGCGGATACATCGTTGACGCTGCCTTGGCGCCGACCGCCGCCGCTGCAGCCGAGACAAAATGCATATCGGAACGACGTCATGGATAGCGCAGGGACTGAAGGTGGTTCCTTACTCATTCGAAATGTCGAGATCGCCGGTCGGCCGAATTTGGATGTTCGGATTGCGGATGGCTGGATTCGCGAAATTGGCACCGGTTTGACGGGGCGGAATGAATTGGATGGACGGGGGGGGGCGCTCATCCCGGGCTTGACCGATCATCACATTCATTTGTTATCTCTCGAGGCAGCTTCGCGGTCCGTGCGCCTGGAGAACGCCCGAGACTTTGATGACATTGTCAGAATCGTTCAAACGTTCGCCAGCCAGCTTCAAGACGGGGCGTGGATCAGGGCCGTTGGTTATCATGAAAGAATTGCCGGGCCGCTTGGCCTTCCGGAACTGGACATCATTTCGCCGCGCCATCCGATTCGGATACAGCATCAGACCGGAGCGCTCTGGATGCTGAATAGTTTGGCACTTCGATCCATTTCAACCGACGGTGATCCAGACTGTGTCGAAAAAGACAAAAAAAACCGGCCAACGGGACGCATCTGGCGAGGCGATCGCTGGCTGCGACGTCAACTCGGCACTACTCGACCTCAGTTTCGCAAGATTGGGGAAAGATTGGCCGGTTACGGCATAACTTCTCTCACGGATGCTTCTGTCACAAACGACCATACGTCCGCCGCAATTCTAGCGAACGCCAGACGACAGGGCGATTTGCCCCAACATCTCATGATGATGAGTGGTGGAGAACTGGCCCGTTCCCCAGACGGCGCATATGAGATTGGACCGGTCAAGATCATTCTAGACGAAGCCAACCTGCCCCCAATCGACTCGATGTGCGAGCAGATACGAAGTGCACGCCGGTGGGGCCGCGCTGTGGCCGTGCATTGCGTCACTTACGCCGAACTCGCATTCACTCTTGCTGCTTTTGAGAGCGAGGGAACGCAACCGGGAGACAGGTTAGAGCATGGCGCATTAATTCCATGGGACGCGATTTCCGTCATTAAGTCCATGAATCTAACGGTTGTCACACAATCCGCTTTCGTCTTTGAAAGAGGCGCACGCTATCTATCAGAAGTATTGCCGCAAGAAATCGAAGATCTGTATCGCTGCCGTAGTTTGCGTGACGCCGGGATTGGGGTTGCAGGAAGTTCTGATGCGCCGTATACGGAGCCAAATCCCTGGGTGGGGATGCGGTCTGCCGTAGAACGTCGGGCTGCCGGTGACAACAGGGCCGTTGGGTCCGCCGAAGGGATTACGTCTGCCGAGGCCCTGTCGCTGTATTTGACGGGTGCTCGTAACCCGGGAGGAGCGCCGCGCGGAGTTGTCGTTGGGGGCGCCGCCGATCTGTGTCTGCTTAACGAACCGATTCGGGATGCCTTGCCGCAGTTGTCGGAAGAACTTGTTGCCGCAACCATTGTTTCCGGTCACATCGTTTTTATGGCATAGCGAAGAATGGCAGAGAATAAGCCTCTTACACCAGCACCAGAAACGTTGAGCTAGAGCGACCAACGGTGAAATAGGTCGCGTCACGGCCAATATCGGACGCCATCTTCTGCCAGCGACGTTCTTACTCTTGTGAGTATAGTCATAAGACCTCACATTAACTCATGATGATAATTAGGAACTTGTCACAGCATAAGATTGTGACCTGACCGCTCAAGGTCGACATAGACAGAGAGATCCGATGATGGCGCGAAAAGGCAAACGCACACATACGCCGCAGAAGAAACAAAAGCAGACAGCTCCGGTTGGCCCTGTTGCGGGTGCAAAGGCGCGGTGGCTGGACGTACCGGGCCGCCGTCCCCTCAAAACCTCCGAGGGTGTCGCTTTGGATATTGTCCGTGACATTATTCGCCAGAGACTGGAGTCTGGAGACCGATTGCCGTTGGAAGCTGAAATGCTTGGTCATTATGGTGTGAGTCGTTCGTCGCTTCGTGAAGCATTGCGATTGCTCGAAGTTCAAGGATTGATTCTTATCCGCCCTGGCCCTGGGGGCGGCCCTGTGGTCGGTCGGGTTCATCCACGTAACCTGGCACGCACCATGACCCTTTACCTTCATATGGCCGGTGCCAGTTACGACGAACTGCTTTTTGCCTGGACGATTACCGAACCCGTATTGGCACGGCTTGCCGCAGAGAATTCGGATCGAGTAGCGGTGCGCACTGCGATGGAGCCCTTTCTTGAAAACCTGGAAGACACCGAAATGCCGCGGGTGGGTGACATCTTTCACGATACGGTGGCGGTCCTTGCGGGCAACCGTATTTTAGCGCTCGGCCATCAAGCGATCAGCTATATGGTCGAAGAACATCTGTTTGAGGTCGTCAGAAGCATCGATATCGCTGATGAAGTGGTATGCGAGCACCAGGCCATTGCCCGCGCTATCATTGCTGGTAATGCGGCGAAGGCGGCCCGTCTGATGGGCGACCACGTAAAACATGTGGGCGATCATTTCCGTGCCTATTGGCCGTCTAAAATTGGCGAGAAAATGGGCCTCGTGTAGGCGCTGATGCGCCGTCCCCAACAAAACGGCGTTTTCCTCGTTGTTTCAACTGCGTTGCCAAAGAATATGAAACCAATTTGGTCCGGGATGACGGTGATGGGGGCGAAAAACAGTGGTGTGCGCAATCGCCACGGCCGCAGCATATCAAATAGGCAGTTTTTCCCCAATTAATATGACGTTCAGTTCTGTCGGGAACAAGTTCCCATCGACACAGCGTAAATAAATCACTATCATTACCATAGTTAGATATATTGAACCGACCTGCATTGGAGAAATTTGCGGTGTCGGATGAACGTACGGGACGCAACTTGCTGCTATGCGGTTCGACCATTTCAACGAATGGCGGGGGGTGGCGTGGGGTGTAGAAATGGAACCCATTTCTACACCCCCGCATTTTGCCTCTTTGAATAACCCTTCTGCCTACGGATCGAAGCAGATCGGAATTCGATCGTTGAGGAGGACGGGGGAAACCGGCGTCGATGATGATTCGCATGCATATTGGCAGAGCGACCGAGCTGTGTTGGATGAATCGGTAAGGCCACATCGTCCCATCCCAATGCTAGTGATTCCGGTAAAGATTAAGATGAAGGAGAACTTCTTACGTGACCGATTATTTCGACCTATCCGGCAAAATGGCGCTTGTGACGGGCGGTAGCCGCGGCCTTGGTTTTGAAATCGCAAAAGCTTTTGCCGAACAAGGCGCGGACATCCTCGTGGTCAGCCGTAAGATCGACGCCTGCGAGAAGGCTGCCGAGGAAATTGCAAAACTTGGGCGCCGTGCCGCCGCCTATGCCTGCCATGTGGCTGAATGGGACGCTCTTGATGATCTGGTGGCATTCGCCTACGGCAAGTTTGGTCGTGTGGACATTTTGGTCAACAACGCCGGGATTGCTCCCGTCGCGCCATCATCGCTGGAGATAAACGAAGCACTCTTCGACAAGACGATGAACGTTAATCTGAAGGGACCGTTTCGTCTGTCTGCATTGATAGGCAGCCGGATGGCGGCGGGCGACGGCGGCAACATTATCAACATCAGCAGTATGGGGGCCGTGCGACCCAAACCGCAGTTTAGTGTTTATGCCGCAGCGAAGGCCGGGCTTAATACGATCACCACCGCGTTTGCGTTGGAGTACGGGCCCAAGGTGCGCGTCAACGGCATCATGGCTGGTCCATTCTGGACCGACATTTCAAAAAGCTGGCGAGAGGAAAAGGACCGCACGACCACTTCTGCGGCCGGTCGCATCGGGCGTCCGCATGAGATCGTCACGAGTGCTCTTTATCTCGCGAGCGACAATTCAAGCTATACCACCGGCACGATCATCCGCTTGGATGGCTGTGAGGAGTAATCCCACATGACACAGAAAAACCGTCAATGGCTTATCGCAGCCCGACCGCTGGGTCGTGAACTTCAAGACTCCGATTTTGAGTTTCACGAAGCCGATGTCAATGACCCTTCCGATGGCGAAGTTTTGGTCAAAACCTCTTATCTCGGCTTTGACCCGGCACTGAAGAGTTGGATGGAAAATATTGCCGGATACGTCAATCCTACGGAAATCGGCGACGTCATGCGCGGCACGGGCGTCGGGACCATCCTCAAATCGAAAGTACACGAACTTGGTGAGGGTGATGTGGTTTGTGGTCCTTTGGGATGGCAGGAGTTTTCGGTGGTGCGTGGTGAGGATGTGGAGAAGGTTCCTTTGGACGCGCCTGCCAGTGCCGCGCTCGGCGTTTTGGGGACGACGGGCCGAACCGCCTATTTCGGCCTTCTCCATATCGGCAAGCCTAAGCCTGGAGATGTGCTGGTGATATCCGGTGCGGCGGGCGCTACGGGCAGTGTGGTGGGGCAGATTGGGAAAATCTGCGGCTGCACGGTTATCGGCATTGCAGGCGGCCCTGAAAAATGCGCTTGGCTTGTTGACGATCTCGGCTTTGATGCCGCCATCGATTACAAGAGTGACAAAGTCCGCAAGCAATTGCGGGAATTGGCGCCTAACGGCGTCGACATCTTCTTCGACAATGTGGGCGGCGAGGTGCTGAACGATGGTCTGGGGCGCTTGGCACAGAATGCGCGCGTGGTCATTTGCGGCGGCATTTCGCGTTACAACTACGACCCGCGAGACCCCGAACAGATGCCGCCAGGCCCGCGCAATTATTTCAATGTTGTTCATACGGGTGCCACCATACAAGGGTTTCTTCTGCCAAACTTTCGCAACCAGTTTGCGGTTGCCGACGCACGGCTGCTGAAGTGGGTGCAGAAGGGTGATCTGCAGTACAAGGAAGATATTCTCGAGGGTTTGGAAAATGCCCCTCAAGCGCTCATGCGAATTTACAAAGGCGGTAATTTCGGCAAGCAGCTTTTGAGGCTTTAGCGTGTTAAGCGCAGTTCGATGTATAGGCGTTTCCGTCCGTGCTTGAAAACCGCAAAAGGTTGGAAGGTGGTTTGAAGAAAGTTTTTTGCATAGCTGAAAAACCGAACCGGTCGCATCACGGGCGCTTCCAGGAAAACGTTTCGGAGCTTGCGGGGGTGCGAGATGGATGGCTCTGACCGACCGCAGCATGTATCTGCGGCGCTTGTGCAGAATTACGATCCATTCCGCGATGCAGAACAGTCAGTTGACCCTTTCGCGCGGCTCAGGGAAATTCGTGGCGGACCGGACGTGACTTTCAACCCCCGGCACTATATGGGGCGTGGTGCATGGACCGTATCTCGGGCTCGCTTGCTGAGGGAGATACTTCAGAGCCCGGATTTGTATTCCAGCAAGGGTTGTTCGCAATTTTCCACCATTGTCGGTGAGCGTTGGGACATGATCCCGCTGGAACTCGACCCGCCCGCACACACAAAATTTCGTACGCTTCTGAACCCATTTTTTTCGTCAGATGCGGTTAACCGCCTTGCACCACGTCTCCGGGACCGCGCGGGCAGTTTGATCGACAGGCTTAAGGGGGTGGGTGCGTGCGAATTCATAGAGGATTTCGGGACACCGCTTCCCGCAACCGTCATGCTCGAACTTCTTGGGCTGCCGCCATCCCAGCTTGAGACTTTCATCGCGTGGGAACGTGATCTTCTCCATCAATCTGACTTGGCGAAACGCATTAAGGCAGCGCGCGAAATCTTGCAGTTCATGCGCACGGAGATTACTGCGCGAAAAGCAAACCCGAAGAATGGTATGATCAGCTTTGTCGCCAATGCCGCGATCGAGGACGAACCGATCACGGATGATGAAAGTTTGGGCATTTGCTATTTGCTGTTCGTGGGCGGTCTCGATACGGTCACGGCTTCGCTTGGATACGCGTTTCGTCACCTTGCGGAGCACCCACAAACTTGCAGATTGCTGTGTGCGGAACCGGCACAGATACCTGGCTTCGTCGAAGAGATGCTGCGGCTTCATTCCGTAGTACCCACGCGGCGTACCGTCATGCGGGATCATGAGTTTCACGGTGTGACGATGAAGAAAGGCGATATCGTCGAATGCATCACAGCTCTGGGTAGCCTGGACGGCGAAGAATTCGAAGACCCGGACAAGATGAAGATTGGTCGATCGCCCAACCGTCATTTCGCTTTTTCTGCGGGCCCCCACCGGTGCATCGGCGCTCTACTTGCGAGATGCGAAATGCGCGTCGCCATAGAAGAATGGTTGAAGCGCATTCCGGCGTTCCGCATTCAAGAAGGAGCTGTCATCACCAGCCATGCAGGTGTGTTGGGTTTAGACAGGCTGCCATTGGTCTGGAATCGTGATCAATAGAAGCGAATTTTCCGCTGTTGAAGGATAAGTGCCTATGAGGATGGACGACATGATCATCGTTAGCGTCGATGATCACATCATCGAGCCACCCGAAATGTTCGATGCGCATGTGCCAAAATCCCTAAAAACCAAAGCGCCGAAAATGGTGACCGAGGACGATGGCAGCCAGGTATGGATCTTTGAAGACCGAAAGGTGGCCAATGTAGGGCTTAATGCGGTGGCAGGGCGGCGGCGCGAAGAATATGGCTGCGAGCCCACCTCGTTAAATCAGATGCGCAAAGGGGCTTACAATGTGAGCGCCCGGGTCGACGACATGAATGCCAACGGCATTGTGGCGTCGCTCAACTTCGGAACGTTTGTATCCTTTGATGGATCGTTCTTCTTGGACGCCAAAGACAAGAAGACGGCTCATGAAATTGTCAAAGCATACAATGATTGGCACATTGATGAATGGTGCGGAAGTTATCCGGGGCGCTTCATTCCCTTGGCAATCCTGCCTCTATGGGACATCGCCCTCGTGGTGGATGAAATCAAACGCGTGGTGAAGAAGGGCTGCCATGCGATCGCGTTTTCTGACAATCCCAGCGTCAAGGGACTGCCCAGTATTCATAATGCCTATTGGGAACCGCTTTGGCGGGTCTGCCAAGAGAATGGGGTGGTTGTCAATTGCCATATTGGTACAGGTCGGGTATCGCCCCATGCGTCACTTGACTCACCGATCGATGCATGGATTGCCAGTATGCCATTTTCGATCGCCTACAGCGCCGCCGATTGGTTACAGCTCAAGGCGCTGCAAAGATATCCCGATCTGACGATTGCCCTTTCGGAAGGCGGCATTGGCTGGGTTCCCTATTTTTTGGAGCGGGCCGATTTCACATTTGAACATCATCATCGTTGGACTCGAGCGGATTTCGACGGTTTAAAACCCAGTGACGTCTTCCGCCAGCATTTCCTAACTTGCTTCATCGACGACAAGTTCGGTGTGAAGAATCGCCACCATATAGGCGTCGACCGAATTTGTTATGAATGTGATTATCCGCATTCGGATAGTGTATGGCCTAAATCACCGGAGTATCTTGCGGATAGTTTTAAGGGCGTGCCGGATGATGAGGTCGACAAGATCACGCACGGAAATGCGTGCAAGGCTTACCGGTTTGACCCTTTCTCGACGTTAGGGCGGGAAGACTGCATGGTGGGCGCTTTGCGTGCCGAAGCCGCCCATGTGGATACGACTCCCGCATCATTCGGTGCCAAAAACACACCGGCCCAAGGGCGACGAGGGGTCGTAACGTCACGCGATGTAATCGAGCTATTCAAACGGAACGACGGTCGATCCACTTGAAGCTTGTCCTTCAATCTCATGCCGATTTGTTCTTGTCGTGAGGCGTGATTTGGGGCGCTCTTGAAACAGGGGCGTGAGCTCCGGCCCAATTCTGCAAAGCCAACTTGCATTATCGTTTTTTGATGTCGATATCGGATTCTTCACGATCCCATGTTTGCGGTGTCCGCCCTTCGTCGCGAAGCTGGTATTTGAGGACGCGGCCGACCGGATTGCGCGGTAGGTCTTCCCGGAACTCAATGTAGCGGGGCACCGCAAAGTAAGGCAGGTTGTCTAGGGACCAGCGGCAGAGGTCCGCCTCGGTTAAGTTAGATCCGTTCTTAAGGACCACGGTCGCCTTCACATCATCTTCGGTAAACTCCGACAACACGGCGTGTACCGCCACATCTTGAATGTCAGGATGGCGACGGAATGTGGACTCCAACTCGAAGCTGGACACATTCTCCCCCCGGCGGCGGAGGTAGTCCTTCTTGCGGTCTACGAAAAAGAAAAAGCCCTCCTCGTCGAATTTGCCGATATCGCCCGAGTGAAACCATAGATTCCGCATGACCTTCAGAGTCGCCTCCGGACGTCGCCAGTAGCCCTCGAACATAACGTGGGGCTTTAACGGGCGGATGATGATTTCGCCGGATTTACCAGGCGGAAGTTCGTTGTCTTCGTCGTCGACGATACGCACATCGAAACTATCGTTCCGTTTGCCGGAAGATCCGGGTGCGGCGTATTCACCAGCCTTAAGGCTCGTAACCAGAGAAGCTTCGCTCAAGCCGTAGGCCATCGACCCTGCCGTCTTGATGCCGAACCGTTTCGTCCACTTTTCCTGCAATGCGGCCGGAAACGGCGCGCCTCGCACCGTTCGTATTTGACCAAAGCATCTTTTGGAAGCCTCGGTATCCGGCGCATCTGCGATCAATGGTATCATTGACCCAAGCAGATACGCGACGGTCGCGCCAGTGCGCTCTATCTCATCCCAGAAGTTCGACACCGAGAATCGTGGATAGAACGCCGCCAGGCCGCCGGCGAGCAGTGTGCCTACCACCGTTGAGGCTGTCGCGTTCAGATGAAAAAGGGGCAGCGGCGACCAACTCACTTCGCCGGGCTGCCGGTCAATGCCTTCATTGCCTTGGCGCGCAAGATTACACATGTAGT
>JANQMY010000035.1 GCA_028279895.1 Alphaproteobacteria bacterium | reverse complement strand
GAAATGATAATGGGTGAGACGGCGCATACGGACAAGTTATGGGAAATCTGGAACGATGGACTGAGATCGCTTCATGATCATCCAGACGTGTCCCGGGATATCGACAATGACGTCTTAGCCGTTATTGGCGTTGCTGCGTCGTTTTTGTGGCCAATCGTCACCGATGCAGAAAATATGTCTAAGGCAAAACGCGACCGCTCATCAAAGCGTTTTGCCAGAGCTTTCGATCGGATCGTTCTTCAAGGCATACTAAAGCGTCCGTAGCGGCGCTTCTTCTCAGATCCAGAAAAAATGCTATCGGCGACCCCGGTTTCGGGGAGCGGCCGTACATTGTGCGATTAAGTCACCGAAATGCCATTGGCTTGGCGGGTGCTTGTTTCATGACGAGCATGTTTTGGAGTTTTGCGTGCGCACGTCTCCAATAAACCCTTGAAATGCATCATTACTGTGATACGGTACTCAACAACTCTGTTGAGTACTAACAGTTTATTGAGCGCTCTGTTCTCCTTATGAATAGTTGGACGCTCGACACCGAGGGGTAAGGAAAATGGCCGACTCAATTTTGCCAAGCAAATTTAGGGAGCTTGAGCCTTTTGTCGAGAAGTGGGATTTGCCGGACATCAACAGTCGCTACCGACAGCGCCTCGAGAGTTCGATGGACGATATGCAGTTGTTCAATGACGCTATTGTTGCGTGTGCGGAAGATGTGAAAACCTATTTGGATGGAAAGAAGTTCGACGAGTATACGGATGCGGATCGCCGTCTTGCCCGGATGATGTTCTCGTTCGCAATTGTGGCTCAGTCTGTTCAAATTTACAAACAGCCGGCTGTCCCAGATGCCGGGAATCGCATGTTTGATGCCGTGATGGAACGAAAACTATAGAAGCCTTTTGAGGCAACCCATGTGAGGATACAAGAATGACCAAAGGTGCATCTATTTACGCAACGGGTATCGACCCGTCTCTGCTCACCAAAGGGCAGGCCGAGAAGTGGACGGACAAATATCCTCATCTCGGAAAAGATCGGGTCAGTTACGAAAATTCCATTTCGAGCGAATTCTATGAGCTGGAAAGGGAGGCCGTATTTCGAAGAAGCTGGCTTTATGCAGGTCGTGCCGAATGGCTCGATCAACCCGGGAAGTACTTCACAAAGGAATATGAAGTCTGCAATGCATCGGTGATCGTGGTGCGTGGCAACGATGACAAGATCCGAGCGTTTTATAATGTATGCCCCCATCGGGGAAACAAACTGGTTTGGAAAGACGAACCGCGTGAGCCGATGGAAGGGCGGTGTAACCGTTTCTATTGCAAATACCACGGGTTGGGTTTCGGACTTGACGGAAAGATCGAGGTCTTGACCGACAAGGACTCTTGGTTTGAGGATCAAGGCACAGAGCTGGGGCTAGCTGAAATTCCGCTCGAAACTTGGAATGGATTCCTTTTTGTAAATATGAGCCCAGAGGGGCCGAAAGAGACGCTTCGGGAGTTCCTCGGCGAATATTATTGGAACGGTTTCGATGGCTGGCCATTTGAGAAGCTCACTGAACGGTTCACTGCTCGTGGGCATACGAACTGCAATTGGAAAGGCCTCATGGATGCCTTTAATGAGGTTTATCACGCTGTCTACGTTCACCGTGAGGCGTTCCCTTACCTTCAGAAAATGGATGTGGATGCGCTGGCGGCTATGCGGGTAGAAGTGGCAGCACTTGTGGGGAAACATGGGTTCTATATCTCACCGCGGAACCCCCAAGGGCTGTTCGTAACAGATGTTGAGCGGATCTCTCAGTGTGCTGGCACCGGTCCACAATATCCGATGGCGGAGGATTTAAGTGAGATCCCTCCCGCGGCTAACCCCACGGGCATAGAGTGGGGGACAAGCAGTCATTTCATATTTCCCAACATTCAAATCCAATTCTACTATCCAGGCTGGTATTTGATCTATCAGTATTGGCCCTTGGCTCACAACCAGATGCGGTTTGAGATCGAATGCCATTATCTTCCGTCACGAAATTTCTCCGAATTGATGTCCCACTACGGACACATTGCGACTTTTTGGGATGCCGCGCTTCAGGACATCAACAATCTGGAAGCAACCCAGCTCGGACTTGAGATGGGAACGTTTAAGTCTTGGCCATTGACCGATGAAGAAATAATGCTCCGGGGTTTCCACAGGCAGATCTATGATCATGTGGACGCCTACAAAGCGCAGAAGGTGGGCGTTGCAGCGCAATAGTAGTGGCTGGGGCGTATCCGAATGATGCGTAGCGTATTGGGCTGGAACCTTGGAAGTAGGTAGAGTGGGGAGGTATCGGTGTCCGAAAGCCACAATGTTGAAGTGACACGTACTGTCATCGATCTTGTTTGTGACTATCGCTTTGAGGAGCTGGAGCAATACATTCACGAAGACATCGTCATGGAAGCGCCATATCAGGCATTCCATCAAGGACCCATGAAACGCGGCCGTGCAGCGTTCATGGCTGGCTTCAGTTTTATCCCCACCGTGTTTAAGAGCTTCAAGCTCAACATTCACGAGGTCTATGATTGTCCGGATCAAGACGTGGTTGTTTTTGAACAGACCAGTTTCGGCATTCTAGCGGCGAACGGAAAAACCTACCAAAATCGCTACATCATGGTTTTTGGATTTCGGGATGGGAAAATCGTTCTGTGGCGGGAGTTCTTCAACCCAGAACTCATGAATGAGGGATTGGCGGTTATGGCAGCCGGATAGACAGCCTGGCTCTCGTGAACAAGGACATGTGACCCCGGTAGGCGGAATATTACAATGAATAGAAAAGAAAATCCGTATACATCAAATATTGAGACGCCTTTGCGCGTGGGGTCGCACACTGAATGTGAATGGGACGATGAGGCGGACATTGTCATTGCCGGTTTTGGCGGCGCCGGCGTGGTGGCGGCAATCCACGCCTTGGAGGCGGGTGCACGTGTCATTGCCGTCGACCGGTTCTCTGGCGGCGGGGCCACGGAAAAAAGCGGTGGTGTGGTCTATGCGGGAGGGACCAAGTACCAGCACGAAGCCGGCTACCAAGACACCGCCGAGGAAATGTTTAAGTATCTTTCCTATGAAGGAACGCCAGTCAAACCGGACACGTTACGCAAATTCTGTGAGACCAGCGCTCCAAATATCGCCTGGTTGGAGAGCCACGGCGTGCAGTTCGGATCTGGTGTTTTCGAAGACCGCATTGCTTATCCTCCCGATGGCTACTTTCTTTATTATTCCGGCATGGAAAAGTTCCGCAGCGATCATGCGCTGGTCGCGCCGCGCGGTCACAGAACGTTAGGCAAAGGGGCTACCGGCAAAAACTATTTCAAGCCTTTGCGGGAAACGGCAGAGAGAATGGGCCTTTGCCTGAAACCGCATGCTCCGGTCCGCCGGCTGATTGTTGACGGGAACGATCATGTGGTGGGTGTGGAAATCCATCAAACCCCTGAGGAAAAATGGGAAGAACATCAGGCGCTTTTTCAGCGTGTGGATCCCTACAAAATGTTGAATGGGGCCGACGCGGAAAAAGCGATTGCCGCATGCCGGGAATTCGAAGAGGCTATTCCTCAGACCCGCCGCAAGATCCGCGCGACAGGGGGCGTCATTCTTGCAGCCGGGGGATACAACTATAATCTGGAGTTGTTCGGCCGCTACCGGCCCATTGTCAAAGAGACCTATCCGCAACTCGTGCGAGGCGGTTCCATGGGCTGTGACGGCAGCGGTATCGAATTGGGAACGACGGTCGGGGGCGGTCTGAGCCATATGGACCGCTTGTTTGTGACGAAGGCAATTTCACCACCGCACGAGTTCATTTTCGGTGTTTTGGTCAATATGGAAGGGCAGCGGTTTATTACGGAAGACGGGTATCTCGGCAATATTGGCTGCGCAATCTCCGAACAAAGCCAAACCGGCGCCGCATGGCTGATCTTGGACCGTAAAACGTTCTGGAGCGGTGTGAAGCAGGCGGTATGGCCGCTTAAGAACGCCGTCTCTTGGTGGGGGATGCCCGCCCTTCTGAACCTCATCCTGGGGGGTACAAAACGCGCGGCCTCGATTGAACGCCTTGCCAGCAAAATTGGGATCGATCCGCAAGCGCTGGAAAAGACCATCGCTGATTTCAACGCAGGCGCCGCTCATGGCACAGATGCCGCTCATGGTAAAATGAAACAACACCTTCGTCCGGTATCGGACGGTCCCTATTATGCGGTGAACTTATCCATTAATAACAAATGGGGGTTTTCCGGCACTATGCCTTATGGCGGCTTGACGGTCGATGAAGACACCGGTGCCGTCACCCGCGAGAACGGCACGCCTATTGTTGGCCTCTATGCTGCGGGCCGCACTGCGGTGGGCGTATGTTCCGAAAGTAACTTCAGTGGATTGTCTATCGCAGACACCGTCTTTTCGGGCCGGCGTGCGGCAAATGCGATCTTACGTGCAAATAATGTGGTGAGCTTGCGCGGGGAGGCGGATACGGGTTCCAGTCATCTCAGCACTGGGGTTGCATAAGCTAGCAGGAGAAAGCGGTGTTTGACGAACAAGTCGCTATAGTGACCGGCGGAGCGTCCGGCATCGGCCGTGCGGGAGCTGAGCGTTTTGCGGGGCTTGGTGCCCGTGTAGTTGTTGCGGACATCAACATTGAGGCCGGTGAAGAGGTTGTCCGTCACATCGTTTCGAATGGTGGTGACGCCAAGGCGGTGCGGACGGATGTGCGAGAGCCCGATCAAATCTCAGCAATGGTCGACGAAACGCTCGCTGCTTTCGGCCGCATCGATGTGTTGGTGAACAATGCAGCTGACTTGTCTTTGCTCGCGCAGGACGATCATCTGCTTAACACGGACCCGGATATTTGGGAGAAAACGTTTCGTGCCAATCAGCTAAGTGCCATGGTGGCAACTAAGTGTGTCCTGCCGACCATGCTAGCGCAGCGGTCCGGTGCGATCGTCAATATTTCGTCCGTCGACGGTATGTCGGGCGACGACACGCGATTTGCTTATAGTATGAGCAAAGCAGCTCTCAACCAACTGACAATGATGGTTGCGACAGGTTACGGAAAGCAGGGCATCAGGTGCAATGCGGTTGCACCTGGTCTCGTACTAACGCCGGCTGCGGAAGATGGTTTGCCACCACCGGTGCGTCAGGTATTCGACGATAACTCTTTGGTGCCCGCATTTGGGGCCGAACCTTCTGAGGTGGCGACAGTAATTACATTTCTGGCGAGCGAAGACGCCTCATTCATCAATGGCGAGGTCATCCGTGTTGACGGCGGACTGCTCAGCCATGTGAGTCTTTTGGCGGGAATGAGATCCGCCTTACGCGAGGGACGGTGATGTCCATCATTCTGTTTCAGATTACCATATGTTTAGGAACTGGAGGGGCTTCTGATTAGCGCACCGTCAACAGAGGATGAAGCTGCCGATGTTGCTCCTTCCTCGGTCAAATTTAGGCAGGGTCTTCAAGTGATATCGGCAAAGTATTATGCAGGCGAAACGATTCTAGAGACCGCGCGCCGCCGAGGCTTGATGATCAACACAAACTGCGTCCAGGGATTCTGCGGCAGCTGCCAGGTGTCTTTGTTGAAGGGGGCCGTCGAGATGAGAAAGAACAAGGCGTTAACGCAGAAACAATTGGACAGTGGCGCCATTCTCGCGTGCCAAAGTGTTCCTCAGACCAGTGACTGTCTTGTGGAAATCGACTCATGTTGAGAACGGGCTCTTGGGGTGATGATCAGAGAGCTGAACGATCTAGGGTGTAAGCGGAGCTTTGTCAATGATCGGTAGTGGTTCGATATCGAACATTGAGCGTGCCAAACGGTTCCTCTCCTGCATATCTGTTGGTGGACTATCAGATCTTGGAGACCTTTGTCATAACGACGTTGTAATGGAGCTTCCGTTTGCCTCTGATCCATCGCAGCAAAAAACGGTTGGCAAGCAGGCGTGTCTCGAAAAATTGGCCTATGTTAGTGAGGCGTTCGACAGTTTTGCAATTGTTCCACATGAGCTCTATGAAGCGCCATCACGTGGTACGGTGATTGTCGAAGCAACATCGTTTGGCCAATACAAAGGCGGCGGGCGTTTCTATCAAAACCGCTATGTCATGGTGCTGCATTTTGAGAATGGCAAGGTTGCCTTGTGGCGAGAGTTTTTCAACCCACTCCTCATTCCCTTGAGCGTGTCGCGCATAAGTGGGAACCGGTTATGCGCAAAAGACACGCGACAAAACAAAGACTTAAAGCCTGTCGCATGATTCAGTTTAAGCGCGACAGGCTTTAAAGCGCTTCATGGCCATGAAACGCTCCGGATGACTTTTCTTACAGATATTCTCTGAAATACTTGACGCTCTCGTCCATTGCATAGTCGAGTAATTCGCCCGCATACATATCGTAGTGGCCGCAATCCACCTCAATGAGGCGTTTGGGCTCCCGCGCGGCGTCGAACAGTTCCCGATAGCTTTCCGGCGAACCGGTCGTGTCGTTCGTGGCCAGTATCATACAAGTACCGCGTCCCTCCGCCCGATGAATAATATCGACCGGTCGAAAGTCCATCATGCGGCCGATGGAGTCGAAGCCGAAATAGGTGCGCCATTTGGGATTGGCTTCCCAGGCGGCGGGTTCCCATTCCATGCTCTGGTCGTCAATGAAAATATCCATAACCCGAAGGCATTTGTCGACCTCGTTTGTGCGCACGCGAACACGCCGCGCCTCGGCGACTTTCTGTTCCCATTCTTTCATCTGCTGTGGCGTGCGGCGATTGGTGACGGCCTCGTATCCGTGCGCCACGCCCACCATGCCGACTGTTGCTTTCACGCGAGAGTCCATGGCGGCTGTATAAGGAGCAATGAGGGCACCGAAGCTCGCGCCGAATACGCCTAGCTTGTCATTGTCAATAAAGTCGAGCGTTTCCAGAAATGTGAGACCGTTCCGAACGTCTTCGACCTGTTGAAATGGATCCAGGCGTCCGCGTTCGCCGCCACTATCTCCCCAACCTCGATAGTCTATTGCCAAGGATACGAAGCCGCCGTCGTCGACAAGGTATTGCGCAAATTCAGGCTGCACCATATCCCTGATGCCGGTGAAGCCCTGGCATTGAAGAATGCCCGCATATTTGTTCGACTCCTTGAAATTGTCAGGGAGATAGAGATCTCCGACAATAACCTCGCCCTCGCTATAAAATGTTACGGTTCGGCTTTTCATATGTTTTTCCCGCTATTTGGTTCATCACGATCCGGAAGATTTGACACTCTTTGGAAATGGATCGGCCTTCCTGCTGGCGCACAAATTTAATGTACACCAGTGTTGTCTATAATGGAACTGGAAACGGCCCTGTTTCGTCCCTGCAAGAGGGCCTTACCAAAAGTAAGTATACGGATGGGTTGAAGCTCTCGGACGCCGGTCGGCCGGTCTGTCGCGACCAATGTCGATACCGTAGGATAGTGCGAGGTTGAGTGTGTTTCTCCCGGTCGCAACTTTATCGCTAAATTCGAAAAAAGCAACTTTCTTTGGATGTCATTCATGTGGGAAATGTGAAAGGCAGCGATCGCTGATGAATTATAAATATTCCATAAATATCAATGTATTAGTCGTTATATAGGTTTGTGTTGGTTTGTTGCAAATAAACAACAATGGTGACTTTATAGTAGACACCACTGTTGACTGATTGGGCGGGCGGTGTAAAAAAGTAGGATAAGCCAAAAATGGTGTGATCTTGCACTTAGTGAGATCAAGGGGAGGTATGTATTATGGCAAAGTCCAAAACATGTTTGCTTGGTCTCGGTGTGGTTGCGGTGTCGGTTGCGATGCCGGACTTGAGTGCCTACGCTCAAATGGATGAAATCATTGTCACGTCCCGGAAGCGCGAAGAGAGCTTCCTGGACGTGCCGGTGGTCAGCAGTGTTTTCACAGGCACTCAGTTGGAACGGTTTGCCACGACCGATTTTTTCAATCTTGCAGATCGCGTGCCGGGTGTCGTTGTCGGCGATAATGTCGGCTCTACGGGTGCAAACGTCACCATTCGCGGTATTGGCAGTGCGTCATTTAATCCGTCAACGGATGGGGCTGTGTCGGTGAATGTCGACGGGATGCAGTTCAGCCACGGTGATGTCTTACGGTCGAGCTTCTTTGACGTGGCACAAGTGGAAGTATTGAAAGGGCCGCAAGCTCTATTTTTTGGCAAAAACAGTCCCGGTGGTATCCTAACCTTGCGTACAGCAGATCCCGGTGAAGAATTTGAAACGCTTGCCCGCGTCGGTTATGAGTTTGAAGCGGATGAGATTTTGAGCGAAGCTATTGTTTCCGGTCCAATTACGGATCAATTCGGTGCGCGCCTTGCCGCCTCGTTTTCTGATCAAAAAGGTTTCTTTGAAAATGTGGCGCAACCGACTCCCGGCTTGGGCGGGGCTGGACCGCGGTTTGATCGTTTTTCGGATACACAGACCTTGTTCGGCCGGCTTACGCTTAATTTTGAGCCGAACGAAATCTTTGATGCGCGATTAAAAGTCAGCTATGAGAAACGAGAAGTTGAAGGAGATGGCGGGGCTACGCAGATCGTCGGCTGTGATGTTGCCTTCGATCCTTTTGAAAACTGCGTTCTTGATGACCAGAGAGCCGTCTCTGATCTTGACCCTGCAATATTCTCTGGCGTTCCAGGACTCATTCCCGGTGTCCCAGGCGAAGGCGTTCCCTTCCAAGACACCTATCTGGCGTTCACCTCTCTAGAAATGAACATCAATCTGACCGATGAGGTCACTTTCACCTCTGTGACAGGGGCATCTTTCAACGAGCACAATTTCCTGATCAATGGCACGTTCCAACCAGGGACTGTGGATCAATTGACACCGTTTTTGCTTCCCGTCCCGGGAAGTACGACGATTGCAGCCGCCAACGGGCATTATCAGCGCTACTTTACCCAGGAGGCCCGGCTCACTAGTGACTTCCAGGATCAACCGCTCAATTTCATGTTCGGCTTTTTCTTTGAAGATGGCTATCAGAACCATGAACGCGGCGTTCAGGTGCCGGCCTTCGGTGTTTTCAACCGAGATACGAATGAAGTCGATATTCGTACGTTCTCAGGCTTCGGCCAGCTCATTTGGGATGTGACCGACGCGATCGAGGTTGCGGGCGGGCTTCGCTACACAAAAGAAGTTAGGGATCTTGCAACCTTCGACAGCGGCGTTACCTTCACGCCAGGTCTGACGCCGGGCCCCGGCGCTGTGGTGAACGCTGTGCCTCAAATTCGAGCCGATAATGTGTCGCCGGAGGCAACGATCACTTGGCGCGCGCTAGAAAATGTCACTGTTTTTGGTGCGTATAAGGAAGGGTTCAAATCAGGCTCTTTCAATGTCGATCAGCCCTTACCGACCGACCGTTCGTTCGCGCCAGAGGAGGCACGGGGCGGCGAAGTCGGAGTCAAAGCGGCGCTTTTGAATGATCGTCTGCGGGTTAATTTTGCTGGGTATTATTACAAGTATGACGACCTACAGGTCAGCCGTCTTGTGAGCCTTCCCGGTGGCACTGGCACTTTGTTGCAGGTTGTGAATGCCGCATCTGCAAAGACGAGAGGCGTGGAGATGGACGTGACTTTCGCGCCTGAGCGATTTGAGGGTCTCACTTTATTTGGTGCATTCAACTACAACAAAGGTGAATTTGACGAGTTTGCCGATGCCGCCTGCTACGGCGGCCAGACAACAGCGCTGGGATGTAACTTGAACTTCAGCGCCTCGGCTAACCAAATTGCCCCTGGCGTCTTCTTAGGTGGCTTTACCGCCCAAGACCTGTCGGGCCAAAACCTGCCGCGGGCGCCGGAATGGTCTTTTAATTTCGGCTTCGGTCTCGACCGGCCCGTTCCGAATTCAGATCTGATGATTGGCCTCTCGTCCGCCACATCCTTCACTGATGAAATGGTGCTGGACTCTTCGTATAATCCGAGGGCCTTCCAAGATAGCTTCTTCAAGACCAACGCAAGTTTGCGTCTGTATGCTGACGACGAATCATGGGAGTTGGCGGTCATTGGCAACAATCTCAATAATGAGATTACAGCATCTACCTGCGCTACGGGCCCGTTTGATCAGGGCGGCGGCTTGATACCAAACCCAAGCGGTCTTCCGGTGAACCCGGTTGTTCCCGGAAGCTTCGATCAGGCATTGTGCTTTGCTGAGCCGGGACGGGAAGTGTGGATCCGCGCCACGATCCGCCCCTGGCAATGGTTAAACCGCGATTGATCCGGCCGAAATCGACTTCCGGTCAAAAATCTAGAGCCCACCCGTGAAACGGTGGGCTCTGTCGCATTTGGACGTGGCTTTCGTGGACCGGCCAGGAAAACGTCGAATTCCTTTGGGATGGATCTCCCTTCATGATAAAATAGACAACATAGTTGTTCAATAAAGAGGTCGCCATGACTCTGTCGCAGGAATTCAAGCCCATTGGACAAGACCACGCATCCTTGCTTTCTTTCCTGGAGGAGGCGCGCGCGCAGGAACCAGTCTTTTTTTGGGAAGAGCAGGGCATTTGGGTCGTTACCAACTATGACGATGTGGACACGGTGATGACTGACGCTGCGCATTTCACCGCTGAAGGCAATTTGGGGGTCATGAATGAAGGATATTGCGAGGAAGCGCGCCAGATACTCTCCAAAGGCATAGACTGGATCAATGTTCCGCAGATCAACGATACGGAGGGTAAAACTCATACCCGCCTTCGAACTGTTATGCAGGAAATCTTATCGCCAAAGCGTGTTCGTGAGATGCAGCCGAAGATCGAAAGGAATGTCACCGCTCTCATCGATCAATTTGTTGACAAAAAGCACTGCGAATTCGTGGATGAATTTTCATATCCGCTGCCGGTTCAGGTGATCTTCGATCTGATTGGTTTTGAGTCGACGGATCACGACCTTAAAAAACTACAATTGTGGAGCGATGATATGTTCCGGCTCTGGCTGACACCGCTCACCAAGCAAGAGCAGATCACCTGTGCCCAGCACGCCGTCCAGTTTCAGACTTATATTCGGGAGTTACTGGAAGAACGGCGCAGGGCACCTCAGAATGATTTGCTCACGGACTTTGCGCGCGAACTGGCTGGCGAAAATGCGCGTGTAAGCGAAGATGAAGTTATCCTAATGTTCCCCATGAACATTATCGGCGCCGGTCACGAAACAACGAAAGCGGCCCTGACAAATGCGCTTTACCATATGCTCCGGAAGCCCGAGCGTTGGCAGGCAATCGTTGATGACCCATCGACTATTCCGAATGCTGTTGAAGAAACGTTGCGATTCGATGGATCTGTTTTTGCCTGGTATCGCACCGTCAGGGATGGTGTTGCATTAGGTGGCAAAGAGTTAAAACCTGGTGATAAGGTCATGGCTGTTTTGGGGTCGGCCAATCACGATGAAACCAAGTTCAATGAACCAGGGGACTTTTGCCCCATGCGTCCCAAGCGTCCCAAACAAATGACATTTAGTACCGGACGCCATTTTTGCTTGGGCGCACCGCTTGCGCGGCTTGAATTACAGATCGCGCTGGAAGAACTATCACAGCGTTTGCCCGGACTGAGGCTCAAGAAGGAACAACCGATACCGTACATGGAGTCGGTTGCAACCCGGGTGATTACGGAACTGCATCTCGAATGGGATTGATGCCCTTCCTTAGGTCATACCCCAGGAGGCGAATATGCAGGGTCAATCGAGGCAAATTGCCAAGCACCTTAAAGATTCGATACAGATCGCCTATGTGACCCGCGATCTGGTCGCGGCAATGGATACGCTACGCCGGAAAGTCGGTATTCGGACTTTCATGGAAACCGGCGCCTTGAAGGCCGATTTGGGGGGAGGGGCGGTTGGCGAGTTGAGCGTCGCTATGGCGTATTGCGGACGCATCCAATACGAGGTGATCCAACCGATCTCCGGCGCGGTCGACTACCATCGAAACGGCTTGCCGGAGGAAAACGGGGCGGTGCTCGGCTTCCATCATGTGTCTTATTTTGCGCTCAGCCGCGGTGATCTCGAAGCGGTCCGGCCGATAGCGCTTGCCGGCCGGGTAGCGCCCATCTTTGGCGAGTTTGGCGAAGAGTCCGCCTTTTTCTATGTGGATGAACGCCCGACACTCGGACACTTTGTGGAATACCAATATTCCGAACCGGCCTATGACGCACTGATCCCGCAGAACTAGAGAGGTGTGGTTCAAGCAAGAGCTGTCCGCTTTGAGCGCACAAGATCCCGCAACGTATCGATGATTTGATCGTCGGACGGGGCGCCGTTAAAGACGGCGCTGACGCCAAGGGCCTTCATTTTTTCGGCGTCCGACGCCGTGATGACCGAACCGCCAATGACGACAGGGCGATCATCGCCGCGCTCTTTCAGTTTTTCGAGGAGCTCGGGAACCATGTCCAAATATTCCCAAGAATGGCAACTGATGCCGATCACGTCCACGCCCGCTTGCGCGGCTTCTTCGGCAATGCTGTCGGGTGTATTGAAACGTCCCACATAGGTAACGCGCATCTGCGCTTCTTCGAGCATGCGACGCACGGCAATGGCACCGTTCTCATGCTGGTCCAGGCCCAGCGTGCCGATCAAAAAATGTTCGCGCTCCATCTCAGGCCACTTCTTTTAGCAGCGGTTCCACCCGGCCGTAATAGTCGTAGTCCAGACCAAGCGCCTGTCGCGCCGTGCCCTTGAGTTCACCGAAGGTGACATCAGCGCGAAGCGCATCGCGAACGGCCTCAACAATGTTTGCGTCACCGGCGACAACGTCGGCGAAACGGTTTAGAGCCTCTTTCACCTGATCCATCTGCCTGGTTTCTTTCCAGGCAATGATGTCGTCCACATGAGCTTGATAAGGTTCTATCTTTCGTTCCGCGACGTCGCGTAACAATGTGTCTTGGTCATCAGGCAAAGTGTGACAGTTGACGCCGACAAGAGGCTGACGGCCCTTCGCAACATCGCGCTGTTGCTTGGCCATGGCATTGTGAAAAACTTCCTCGAATACGCCGCGTTTTTCGAGCTCCTCCGGATCGCCCATGGCCTCGAACTCTGCAACGCGGGCAACAATGCGCGCTTCCATTTCATCGGTGAGGCTTTCCACAAAGTAGGAGCCGCCAAGAGGGTCGGCGACTTGTCCGGAAAGCGCTTCCAGAGATAAGACCTGCTGCGTCCTGAGGCCGACCATATGGGCCTCTGGCGAGGGGGTTCGAAAGGCTTCATCGAAGGTGGAAATTTCCATCGCCTGGACGCCAGCAAGGGCCAGTGCCATAGCTTGCATACTGCCGCGGATGATGTTGTTGGCAGGCTGCTGAGCCGTGAGCGATAGGCCGGAGGTGTGACTGGTGACGACCACCGCGAGGGAGCGCGGATCTTTCGCGCCAAACTCATCGCGCATCATCTTTGCGAAAATGCGGCGGGTCGCGCGGATCTTTGCGATCTCCTCGAAGAAGTCCATTCCGCAATTGACAAGGATGGCGATCCTTGGCGCAAAGGAATCGATGTCAAGGCCGCGCTCAAGCAAGCGGCGCGTGAGAAAACGGATTTGCAAAAATCCGAGCGCCATCTCTTCCACAGGATCGTTTCCCGATTCACTGAAGAAGTAGGTGTCCTCGATATAGGAATGGTATTTGGGCATATATTTCGAACAGAACTCGATCGAATCCAATGCGACCCGCGTCCGAAACTCCACAGGGAAGTGAATTGCGTAGCAGCAGGATTCCACATAGAGGGGGGCGTGGATCAAGGAGCCTCGCATTTTCTCGAGAGGGAAGTTGAGTTCTTCCGCCGCCAGCGCCGTTGCCGCAACGGTCGTCAACGGATTGAGGGAGCAAGAGATCGAAACTTTGTCGAGCGGAATGTCTCTAAGAAGATCCGTCATGTCTTGCCGCCGGCAAACGGAAACCCCTTGGGTGCCGCAAGAAACGCGCGCCAGCGGATGATCTGGGTCCAGTCCCGCGGCAGAGCCTGCGTCCCCAATCACATCCAAACCGGTAGACCCGTGTTCAATGAGATATTTGAACTGCTCGTTCGACTTTTTGGCCGGACCTTCGCCGGACAGTTCGCGGTGGATCCATCCCGAGGCGGCTGTTGCCCTGCGGCCCCGTGTATAGGGAAATTCGCCTGGCCGCTCGGCCTTTTCGTCAGCATCCATATAGTAGGGCTGCAATTCGATCCCTGATCGTGTAATCGGGCGCTCGTTCGAAGTATCATTACCGTTAGCCACTTTTTGTGCCTCCCTGCAGCCATTCGGTAACACCCTCAACAATGATGCCATTGGACGTCTTGGGATGTGTGAGCCATCTGGGCTCATCGCCCTCAGTCGCCGGCGGGCGGTCGATGACCGTTAAACCTTTGTCCTTGAGTATCGCCGCCGTCGCATCCACGTCGCCGACAACCCCGCATAGGTGATAAAACCCCTCACCATTTTTTCTGAGTCGCCTCGCCACCGGGTTGGACATATCTTCCTTGTCCAGCGGCTCCATAAACTCCAGAACCATCCGCTCCTCCTGACCCGGCACGGCGAGCATCACGCAATGGATGCCCTCTGAGTCCGACCGGTACTCGTTGACTTGTTGGAAGCCGAATGCGTCCTGCCACACGGCAAGAGACTCTTCCATGTTATTCACCACAATCCCAATGTGGCTAATCCGGTCGAACATAGCCTCAGCCTTTCCATATGCCCTTTAACTAAACAACATAGTTGATTAATTTGGCAAAGGCAATATGGCGTGGATGGAAGCGCACAGGAGATCAATCGTCCTTTATGGTCTTTCGCATCCATTTCAGCCCAGCCTTTGCCTCGTCCCGGGAAAACATAAAACCCTCCAGAGCCAACCAGGTGTCCAGCGCCGGCCGTGCGCGCTCAAGCAGGTGATTGCACGCCCGCTTGGTCCATGTCAGGGTCATGGGGTCGCGCGCAGCTAACTCATCTGCCAGGGATAATACTTCATCCATTAGGTCCGCATGGGGAATGACAGCGCTGACAAGCCCGATGTTTTCCGCGGTTTGCGCATCAAGCGTGTCGGCTCGAAAAAGATGCAGTTTTGCCTTCATGGGGCTGGTAAGGATCGGCCACAAGTAAACTTCAGGACCGGACAGAACGCTGAGATTGAGTTGCGCCCCGGCCAAAATACGAGCTTGATCAGACATATAAAGAACATCACTAGACAGCGCCATGCCTAACCCCCCGCCGAGCAAGTCGCCATTGACCGCGGTGATCACGGGTTTGTCCAGGTCCATCAGTTGCCGGAGGATTTTCGCGAAATTCCGGCTGGAGGCGATGGAACCGTCAATGTCGTCTGTAAACGTGTCCAACAAATCGATGTCGCCGCCCACCGAAAACGCTTTACCGGCGCCGGTTACCACCACGACCTTCGTGTCAGAGTCTCTGTCCACCCGGTGCCACAACTCCATGAGTTCTAGAACCAAGGCTTCAGTGAACGCGTTGAGTGATTCTGGCCTATTGAGTGTCACCAAAAGGACGCCGTTCGTCCTGCGCACTGCTGTTAGCTCTTCGAAATCGGAATAGTCCATTCGGGTCTTCGCCATGTTGGAGCCCTCGTGCGGATGAAATTCGTAAATAATCGACAATGTTGTTGCGTAGCTTATCGCCCATCTGGGGTCAGGATCTAGCCTTATGCCTCTGACTCCTGCCCGGACTAGCGGATGACATCGCATTGTCCGAAGGTGTTCCGCCTTGAATGACACAAAAATCACTGTTAAATTAATTAACAACAGTGTTGATCAATGAAAACAAGCCATTGAATGTTTCGGGCGGTGATAGGGGCCTTGCATGGTGAAAATCACTTTCATTGAGCATGGCGGCGCACAGCACGTCATTGAGGCTGAAGCGGGGCAATCAGTCATGCAAGTTGCCAAAACACATGATGTGCCTGGCATTTTGGCCGACTGTGGCGGGCAATGTGCCTGCTGTACCTGCCTTGTCTTGGTTGAGCCTTCGTGTATGCACAAAGTGGGCAGCCCCAATGCCGTTGAAGAGTCACTAATGCAGATTTCTATCGACATGGAAGAGACCAGTAGACTGTCCTGCCAGATTGAAGTCAGTGAGCGTATTGATGGATTGATTGTCCGCATTCCGGAAGAACAGCTCGGATGAGGCCTGCACTACTGCCGTAGGAAGGGGGCGCCGTGGAGAGTTTGGATTTTAAGAATAAGACGGTTCTCGTTGTGGGCGGCACGGGCGGAATTGGAAACGGGATTGCCCGCGCGTTCAAGGACCGCCAGGCGGAAGCGTGTGTTTGGGGAACGCGGCCAACAGCATCAGATTATCAGGATGATCCGGATTCGGACCTTGAAGGTCTTGCGTTCGAGCAGATGGATGTATCGGATCAGGCCGCGCTGGACGCCTACAGCCCGTCATTTGATCGGCTAGATGTGCTGGTGCTTTCGCACGGCATTGTCATGTGGGGCGGCAGAGAATACCAGCCCGATAACTTCAAGCGCGTGATGGATGTAAACGTTGCAGGTGTCTTGGCGTGCTGTGTCAAGTTTCAAGAGATGCTCGCCGCGAGCGCGGGGACGATCATAATCCTGAACTCTGTCGGTGCGTTCCGGTCCAATCCGAAGTTGCCGGCGTACAATGCCTCCAAAGCAGCGCTTGAAAGCTTGACGCGCACACTCGCTCTGGACTGGGCAGAAGATGGTATTCGCGTTAACGGGATTGCGCCGGGCATGGTTCCTACACGCATGACCAAGGTGGCAGCCGAAGACCCGAAACGTGTTGCCGCTTACGTGTCGCGCGTGCCGCTGGGCAGAACAGGGAAGGTGGAAAATGTGGCAGACCTTGCTGTTTTTCTAGCATCTCCTTCAGCATCATATTTGACCGGATTGACGATCCCTGTCGAAGGCGGCCGCTTGCTCACCTAAAGTTCGGTTGAATTCTACAAATGAGAACTGTGACGGATACGCCAACGGCATCGCAATATCAGCTTGGCGTCGCTCATGTTTTGGCCGCTTGGGGAGTCATTCTCCTCAGTGCACAGATTTATACCTGGGTTGGTTTCTTCTCCCATGGTCCCGTTTCAGTCAAACCAGAGGGGCCGTTCGATCCTCTGGCATATTGGGGGGCGAAGTTTTTCGAAGCGCAAGCCCTAACCATGCTGGTCGTGGTGCTCACAATTGTCGCTAGACAGTGCTTGCGTGAGGGGCGGCTCACTTTCGATGCGCAATTCTGCATTGCTGGCGCCTTGACATATTGGTGTGACCCAATCGTCAACTTCTTTCAGCCGATCTTTTTCAACACGGCCTATTACGTGAATGTCCGCGATTGGACCGGATTTCTCCCATTCATTGTGAATCCGGACGCGGGCAGGGTCTTAGAACCCTATGTAGGTTACTTTGCCACCTACACGGTTGGATTTCTCACTTATGCCATGTTGTTGAATTCCATAATGCGGTGGGTTGAAGACAGAAATCCGAATGTCAGCATCTTTTCCTTGTTCGCCGTGGCGTTCGTGGCCGGTGCCCTTCTGGAAATCATTGTCGAAATCATCTGGTTGCGCTTGCATCTTATTTCATATCCGGGAGCGCCCGATTTCTTGGCGATTTATGTAGGCGATCTGAAGATGCCCTGGATCGAGTGGTTTACCGGCGGGCTGGTATTCGGAACATTCAGCTGCGTGCGCTATTATGTGAACGAGCGCGGCCAGCGGATTACCGAACGCGGGCTTGATCACTTGCCCAAACGCTTACGTGTGTTTGTGTCCACCCTAGCCATGATGGCAATTTTGAACTCGCTCATGATTACTGCTTCGCTGATGGATGCCGTCGTGGGTCTGTACTCGGCGCCATATCGTCCCCAGCCTGCACATTTGATTGTCGGTGCTTGCGACTATCCTGGCGGTCCAGTCGGTACCCGGTACGGTCCATGTCCCGGTTCACCTGGCTACAAAATGCCGCTTATTGGGTCGTTGGAGGGGCCAAACCCTCACGGGCGGAACTAAGCCTTCGTCTGCCCATTTTTGAGTTTTGACTAGATTCACATGCAATAGTAATAATCGACGATGTTGTTTATTTAGGTGTTCTTGCTTCTTGCGACGTAGAGTGTATTGCGACAACGTCAGCGAACAATCGAAAGAAAAACGTGGCCGGGCTTCGGTTCTTGGGCCGTGTTTCTGAAGTTAGAGAAAGGGATAAGAAGTGTCCGGCACCCGGAAAGAGTTTGACGTTATCGTTGTTGGCGCTGGCGTTGCGGGGATCTACCAAATTAAACGCCTCATAGATCTGGGGGTCGATGCAATTGTCTTAGAGGGCAACGAAGACCTTGGCGGCACTTGGTTCAAAAACAGATATCCGGGATGTCGCTTTGACTCGGAAAGCTACACCTATGGTTACTCGTTTTCCGAAGAGTTGCTAAACGAGTGGCATTGGAAAGAGCGTTTTTCCAGCCAACCGGAGAATCTCAAATACATGAACTATGTAGCCGATAAGTTCGGTCTGCGCCGGTTTATCAAATGCGGCACAAGCGTTGAGAGAATGGTCTGGAATGAGTCCGAGCGAAACTGGTCGCTGACGGACCAGTCTGGTGATGTTTACACCGCTCGCTTTGTCATTACATGCATGGGCGTTTTGTCAGTACCCGTGCTACCGAAAATCAAAGGCATAGACGCCTTCAAAGGCGAGTCATTTCATTCATTTCATTGGCCGGACGAACCGCTGAAACTTACCGGGCGCCGCGTGGGTGTTGTGGGGACCGGTGCGACCGGCATTCAAATAATTTCCGAGATTGCTGACAAGGCCGGCGAACTTTTTGTTTTCCAAAGAAATCCTAATTGGAGCGTACCTCTAAATAATTCACCAATCTCCCAACAAGAAATGGAAGGCATACGGCAGCGTTACGATGAAATTTTTACGAACTGCGAAAAATCGCATGGCGGTTTCGAACACCAAACAGATCCGCGCCGATGCAAGCATGTCACACGGGAAGAGCGCCTCGAATTGTGGGATAAGCTTTATGATGCGCCTGGTTTTGCCCTGCTGTTGGCAAATTTCCCCGATACGTATTTTGAAGAGGGGCCCAATCGGGAGTTGTCAGACTATATCGCCGAACGCATTCGAAAACGTGTTCACGATCCTAAAACTGCCGAGAAGCTGATTCCTAAAGATCACGGTTTTGGGATGAAACGGGTTCCCCTCGAAACGAGATACTTTGAAGTCTACAATCGAGACAACGTTCGCCTTATTGACCTGAAAGAAACGCCGATTGAATGCGTAACAGAAAACGGAATTCGGACGTCATTACAGGACATAGACCTCGATGTCATAGTGTATGCTACCGGATTTGACCCGGCGGTTGGTGCATTGGAACATATTAATATTCTTGGTACGGATGGTACCGTTTTGCGAGACAAATGGACGGGGAGTCCGAGTACTTATCTCGGCATGCTGACCCATGGTTTCCCAAACTTGTTTATGGTGGCGGGACCACAGAGTGTTTCCGGATCAACCAACTATCCAAGGGCCATCGAAACGGGGGTAAATTGGGTGACGGACCTTTTCGCTCACGTTCGAGAGGGCGGAAACACCCGTGTCGAAGTGCAAGCCGATGCGGAGAAAGCATGGGTCGAGGAAGTTAAGACTGTTCAAGAAAAAATGCCTTTCAATAAGGTCAAGAGCTGGTTCACAGGTTTCAACCCTAACGTAGCGCGCAGGGACCCAGACCAGGTGAGGTACATCGCTTATTGGGGCGGAGGACCCAGATATAGGAAACATCTGCAGAATGCGGTTGATGAAGGATATCGTGACATAGAGATCGAATAAGTGAGAATTGGCTACACAAAGCTGTCATGCAACACCGCGATGTGTGCAAAAACTTTGTTCTCGGCCTTCACACCCGGATAGGTCGCCAATAACAACGCGCCGAACATTGCAGGGATAGGAGCCGTCATGGAAGTCGTCGCAGAGGCAAGATAGGCCCAGGCTGACACGGCAATGGGGATAACCGCGTTCAGCAAACTGGCGGAATGCGCTTTCATGGGTGTTTGTGCGACCTTTTTTTGATCAACAAACGTTGGGCCCTCCTTGAGAAATTGAACTCGCGCTTAACGGAGTTGGGCACTCTGCACTATGCTTGTTTCAATCCCACCGTAAACTGCTTTTCTTTCTCTCTACTGCAGCATCCGTTTAGAGCAATCAAAGAAAGGGGGATAAGTAATCCAGGTGATTTAGAGGGAGATCTCGATAATCCACTTCCGATTCCCGGACTTTTTGGGTTTCTCGATCGTCTAGCCCAAGCGCCGAAGCACCGGACAGATTCTGACAAGAAGCATTCCCATAGCTTGCGGTGTCTTAGGCCAAGTCCGGCTGCGTTTTGTCTCTTCGCTCGCTCCGATATTGAGGAGATCGAGAAGTTCCTTAGCAGGGCCATCCCATGCCTTCTCCTTGACTAGCTCCGATACAATGTAAGCATGACGTTCGAGATAGATCGGGCCGAACTCTTCAATTGTTGGAATTGATTTGGCCCGTCGGATTTCCGCGGCCGGGTCACCGCTATTGGCGACTGTGTGGGCAAGATCTCGCGCTCTTGAGCGCGCTTCGTGCAGAGTGAATTCGCTTCCATGCTTTCCAATCGTCACCCGGCGCGTGCGGTTGTTGCGACTGTATTGAAAAACATAAATTCGCCGACCAGCCGGGGTGATCTTAAGATCCAATCCATGGGCATCTGAACCCCAGAACAGTTTGTCCTTTGGTTCGGGCGGTGTTTTGGTAATCAGAGGAACAGAAAGCTTCTTCTTCATTTCTAGCAACGGCTCAGCAACTGCATGTTCACGTTTTGGCGCGTATTTCTGCGTATTCAACGCATAAACAATCGCGTTACGACTTAAAGCTAGATTACTGTTTTGCTTGTATTTTTTGGGGGATTGAGCGACCTGAGAGATAGGTGACAGAACGTACCGGAGACATGGGTAACACTTTTAGCCTTTGCGCTGGGGGTGTTGATGCCGTGGAGAACCGGAACCGTGGAAGAAGAACGCCTGAGATTTATCGCTCGTCTGCTTGAGGGCGAGAGCATGAGTGAGGTCTGCCGATCCTTTGGGATCTCTCGGAAGACCGGTTATAAAATCTACAATCGCTACAAACAGGAAGGCCCTGTGGCCTTGTCTGACCGGTCCCGTCGGCCTGTGCGCTATGCCAACCAACTGCCCGAGCCCGTGGAACGGCTCATCGTTGAGTGTAAGCGGGAAAAACCCCACTGGGGCGCCCGGAAGATCCGAGAACTCGTGGCCCGGCGCCTGGCAGGAGATGTGCGCATCCCCGCCAAGAGCACGGTCCATGCCGTTCTCGACCGCCATGGTCTCGTTAAACGCGCCAAAGACCGCCAGCGCCACAAGGCCCAAGGAACGCCGCTGTCCGACGGAGCCTCGCCCAACGATCTGTGGGGCGTCGACTTCAAAGGGGAGTTCAAGCTCGGCAATGGCCGCTACTGTTACCCTTTGACCGTCTCCGACCATGCTTCTCGGATGGTTCTGGCCTGCGAGGCTTTGGAGAGCACGAAAGAGGCTGGCGTCATCCCGGCCTTCCAGCGCACCTTCCAAGCCTATGGCCTGCCCCATGCGATCCGAAGCGATAACGGGGTTCCTTTTGCAAGCCCCAACGGGCTGTACGGACTATCTCGATTGTCCGTCTGGTGGCTTAGGCTCGGCATCGATATCGAACGCATCAAGCCGGGCCATCCCCAGCAGAATGGCCGTCATGAGCGCATGCATCTCACCTTGAAGAAGGAAGCGACAAAGCCCGCCTCCTTCAACTTCCTGCAACAGCAGGA
>JANQMY010000026.1 GCA_028279895.1 Alphaproteobacteria bacterium | reverse complement strand
ATGAGCGCAAAAGAAATGAGTTCCATATGCGATTGCCCTGCGGTCGAGCCGGAGGGCATGCTTAACCTGATCGCGCTCTAAGCAGTAATAGTAACCGCTCTGGGAGATATGCGCGCCGGAGAAAACAAATGGGCAATCTCGGGCATTTCTCGGCCTTGTAAAAGCGAGGTCACGATCTGCGCCGTGCCGGGGGCCTGCAAGATTCCGTTTCGGTGATGACCGGTCGCAACAACCAGATTGGACACCCCATGATGACCGATAAACGGGCTTTCATCGGGCGACCCTGCCCGGAGTCCGGCCCAAGTTTCGACCACCGGCAGCTTTTTCAAACCGGGCACCACCTGTTCCGCCTTCAGGCGCAATCCCGCAATGGCTTCCGTTGTGAGGGACGCATCGAAACCCGTTTCTTCCATGGTGGCCCCGATGACCAACCGGCCGTCGGCGCGGGGCACCAAGTAAACACCATTGCCCCAAATCACATGACGCAGGAGCGGCGCGCGTGCGTCCGTCTGCAAACAGAGCATTTGGCCCTTGATCGGCCGCACGGGCAGCGGCGCCAACGCAGAGGCTTCTAAGATATCCGACGACCAGGCGCCTGCGGCCAGACACGCGGCGTCTACGCGGAGCAGTTCGCCCCCACTGACGACGCCAGTAACCCTATCGCCTGCCGTTTCGATCCGGGTGATCGGCTCATCGCGAAACGTCACCCCAGCCTGTTTGCACGCAATGGCGAGAGCGGATAGCAAGGCTCGGCTATCCACGGAGTGATCTTCCGGAAAGAAGTAGGCCCCGGCACAGTCTGCACCGATATGGGGCTCTTCGAGGGTCAGACGATCACGACCCCACACCGGAGTATTTTCCGGCACGTGGCCCGACACGCCGGGCTGGTGCAGCAAGAGCGTACCGGACGTGTCATGGCCGATAGACGCCTCGGCCACGTCACTTACCTCGCGGGCAAAGTCTGCCCATAGGGATGCATTCCATTGGTTGAAACGAGAAAGGGGTTCGGACACCGCCCGGCTCTCAACGGCGGCCGCCAACATGCCGGCGGCGGCCCAACTGCCCCCCATCTGCCGGTGTCCCGTATCGAACAGTGTGACGGCGGCCCCGGATTGGGCGAGTTTCCAGGCAGCGGACAGGCCGATCACGCCACCGCCGATAACGGCAACATGCTGCGCCGTTGCCCGCGCGGGAACGGCCGAAGGGACGGGGTTGGAATGGGGACTGTCCTGAACCATGCCGAGACAGTAGCTCTTGCGAGCGGCTTTTCAATAGGGCGAAACGTATCGTCGCCGCAGATACTGCAGAGCAGTTATGCGCTGAGCGCTTGAGGTCGGCTCCAGGCCGGGTGATCCACGGTGCGCGGTTCTTCTTTTTCCTTGCTTTGGATTTCTTCCAAGCGCTGCAGGATCTCGTTGGTGGCCAAGGCCGTGCTGCCGGCCAGCGACGCCACTTCTTGGGCAAGATCGGCGATGTCCGCATTACGGCGGTCGGATTTTTGCCGCTCCAGGGCTTCAAAGCGTTCCTTGGCGGTCTGGGCGATGGCGGCTTGATTGATCATGACCTCCTTTTTGAGGTTCTTGACCAGTTGGGCCACCTTCCGTTCGGCATGCCACCCGACAATGCCGCCAATGGCGAGACCGACCCCCGTGGCCACCAGAATGCGCAACCGCACCTGCTCCGCATCGATGCCCAACGCACCGTCGACCGCCGTGAGCGCGACGCCGCCGATCACACCGATCATCGTCAGCATACCGATAAAACTGAACGAAATCTGCGCCGGCAGCGGCAGAACAGACCCGCCTTTGACGGCTTTTGGTTTCTCGGGTGCAACATAGGTCATGGACGATCTTCTCCCTGGCTGAAGTTCGAATGACGTTTGATGGCAGGCACCAAAACCGCATCCCAGGGGCAAGCGTCCACAATCATGGCTAAGAAAACGTAAAGCGGAGGCCATAAGGCGGCGCCCGGTACACCGGCACATTTAACGAAACGTTAGCATTGCGGCGTCGATGCGGCGTCCACTAACCGATATCGCGCAACAGGCCCTGTTCGTGACGAGATTCCGGATCTGCGGCCCTCACTTCTCCAGCAGCCAGTCCTCGATGATCACCGCGTCCAGACCCGTGGTATGCAGCATTTGGATGGCGTCTTCCGCCGTATGCAGGATGGGCTTGCCCATAATGTTGAAGCTGGTGTTGAGCACCAAAGGCACGCCGGTGAGATCATTGAACGCAGAGATCAGATCATAGTATTTCGCGTTCCATTCGCGCTTCACGGATTGCAGGCGGCCCGTATTATCCGCGTGAACCACGGCGGGCACCAGTGCGTGCTTGTCTTCCTTGAAACGCAAGGTGCGCTCCATATACGGGCTCTCCTGGTAGTCCTCGAACCAGTCGGCCCCGTATTCGTGCAAGATCGACGGCGCGAACGGGCGGAAGGCTTCCCGGTACTTCACCTTGGCATTGATCTTGTCTTTCGCGTCGGCGGGCTGTGCATCCGCCAGGATGGAACGATTGCCCAGCGCCCGGGGCCCGAACTCTGCACGGCCTTGCACCCAGCCGATGAGCGCACCGTCCGCCAGCAGTTTCGCTGTTTCTTGAATGATCGTACCCGGCAGTTGCCGGATTTTGCCGCCCCACCCCATTTGCACGATGCGCTCGACCGGTTCCGCCTTGATGGCACTACCCAAATAGGGCGACAGAAATTTCGGCGTCTTATCCGCTTGCGGATGATCGTCGTGATAGGCCAGTAGCGCCGCCCCCAGCGCATTGCCGTCATCGGCGGGGGCCGAAGGGACGTAAAGGCTTTCAAAGCCCGTGCGGCTTAGCACCTTTCCGTTAAACGACGAATTCAGCGCACAGCCTCCGGCGAGCACCAGATTTTTCGAAAGCCCCCGTGCTTCCACATCTTGCAGCACCTCCGCCATGATCTCTTCGAAAATGTCCTGGCTGGTGCGCGCCAAATCCCGGGCTTCGAGCGAATTCGAATCCTTTATGTCGACACGGGACTCGACCTCGCGGACGGCTGTGCGAATCGTCTCCTCATCCGCGAATTTGAGCTGCCCACGCTTGAAGGAATATATCCGCTTGATGATCTCGAAGATTTCCGGGTCGCGTTTGCCATATGGGGCCAACCCCATGAGCTTCCATTCTTCGCCTTTGGACTGGTCGAAACCGCAAATGTCGGTGAGCAGGCCGAACATAAAGCCGAGGCTTTCGCGCCCGCGATGGCGGCGAACTTCCTCAAGCTCACCGTCCTTATACTGAAAAATCGCCATCGAGCCGGTTTCGCCCATCCCGTCCACCACGAGGCAGACGCATTCGTCAAAAGGCGCGCTGTAGCAGCCCAAAGCCGCATGCGTTTGGTGGTGCAGATAGCGGCGCAGCGACAGGTTGGTGTGGCCGAAGGCGCGCTCTAAACCGATCAGCACACCAAGCCCTGCCCGGCGCTGCGCCAACTGAAGTTGCGAAATCAGCGCCCGTTCGGATTTGATGGGTGTGAGCGAGCGGTTTAGCTCCGGCGGCAGCTTGGTGATTTCATCAACCTCGAACTGCCCCACTCCGGCACTGCGGTTCAAAAAATCCGTATACTGTTCGCTCCAAGTCGTTGCCACCACCACTTCTGCGTCGGGCTCGAGATATTCCCGAAGAAGCTCCGGCATGCGCGTCACCGTGTCCGGTTCGCAATTCACGGCGCGCTTATATTGCAAAAAGCGCTCCGTCGCCTCTGCGAACAGGATATCGCCATCCGGGCCGATAATGGCCAGGGCGGGATCATGAAAGGTGGTGGCAAGGCCGATATAGTAACGTTTGGTCATACAGGAAAGCGGGATTCACGCGGAGACTCACACACCTGCAGAATATAGCTTTCGTAGAACTTTTCACGACCCATTTTCTGGGCGGCCTGATGCACCGGGTGCTCTCGCCATGCGCGCAAATGGTCCGCCGTCTCCCATTCATGGATCGACACGCGTTCGCCATCCTCGTTCTTGAAGACCTTGTAGGACACAAAACCCGGCATGGCAGACGCAATGTCATAGAGCTGGTCTGCCAGAAGCTGGAACGCTTCCGTGTTTTCGTCCCGGATTCGGGATCTGAAGATGACGACGACCATGAGGTAACTCCTCTAACGCATCATCCGCCGACTTGATCGGCTGATCCGTGGATTCGCCGGATAAACCCACTACTGTCCGGTTAAGATTTAGGGTTATAGGATTTTCAGGTTTAGCTGTGTTTCGGTTGGGTTTTGTTTGATGTCGGGCG
>JANQMY010000021.1 GCA_028279895.1 Alphaproteobacteria bacterium | reverse complement strand
CGCAAGTATTAATCCCTGTATAATCATGGTATAAAAAAACAGTTCATTCGATGATTTCTTTACCGCCCCACGCGGGCCCCCGATTTCTCTTCAATGGAGGAATCCCATGCTAACTGAAACGCGACACTCATGGCGAAGCGCCCTTTCTGGCGTCACCATGCTTGGCCTCGCCGCCGGCGCTGGCACAACGGCAACCAGCGTGACCACGGCCTCCGTCTCTCCTGCCCAGGCGCAATCGCTGCTCGTTACACCGTCCGTTGTTGTGCCGCCGCCACCAGCTGAGCAGCCACGAACGTTCACGAAAGTCGAATGCAAAGGAATTGCTCTTGTTGCCAGCGAAGTCGTGAAAGCGATCGGTGCAAACAAGCTAAGTCTTGAGTTCCGCCAGAGCTTTGTAAATTGGGTTAGACCTCCAGCCTTCACCTGCGACGGGCCAAAAGATATTCTTACGCCTCGTGGCGATGATATCGACACTTTCAATGTTATTCGGCGAGTTCTACTTGCAGGAAAGAATCCAATCAGCCTGCAGAAGGCGGGCCTCCGCTCTGTCGATCCGAAAGATATCGACGCAGCTCGCCGCCCCGGCGTGGACAAGAAGAGTGATGCCGGGAAACCACCCGTTGCAGCACCTGAAAGCCGCGTTGGAGGCTAGGTCCAACGGACAATTACTAACACGAACATTCCCGCGAAAGCGGGAATCCCATTTATTTTCAGGAACAAATTGGATTCCGGGTCGCGGTTGCTGCGCAACCTTGCCCGGAATGTTCATTTAGTCTTTTCAATGACTTGAGTTTAATTGTCCATTGAACCTAGGCTGGAGCAGGACCAGATTTGTTGAGCTTGGCAGTCGCCGTTGGATGATTTGCGCCTTCCTTCTTTGTGCCCGGTTTATCGTCCTTTCCTGCTAGCTCTTTGTTTATTCCCTTATGATTATCAACTATTTTCGGCTTATCTGCTTCGACCGCTAAGCCAGCTTTTTGATGTGTTGCGCCGGACACACCAAAAGTCGACAAAAAGTCATCAGAGGTGTTCTTGTCGGATACCCGACCTGCAATCTTGAACTCGCTGTCTTTCACGTTTTCCGCAATTTTCTCTTGACCTTTCTCCTGATTTTGCTTGTCAAGACGGGTATCATCCTGAGCGCGGGCGCCTGGGGCACCAATTTTCGCTCGTTGCTCCGCGTCATCGCGTTTCATCTGCCTTAAGTTGTTGTACCGCTTCTTGCCCTCCGGCGTGATGACATTATTCCGCTGGTACTTATCCTGTTTGCTTTCAATCGCTTTCTTTTGCGCATCAAGCTGACGCAGGTTTTCAAGCTTCTGCGGCGAATCCGGTTTGGCTTCTTCTGCAAGACGTTTGCGCTCAAGGTCTTCGAGTTCGCGGCCATAATCGGAAAGTGACTTAAGATGCTGGTCAGTTCGCTTCCCTTCGGCCTTTCGCAAATGCGCGACATCGACGGCCGCCTGTTTTGGCGAAAGGCCGATTGCCTTGGAATCATTCGCCGCCTGCTTGATCTGCTGCGTATTGAACCCCTGGCTGAACAGGAATTTCGTCGTGTTGAAGTCGAGGCCAAGCCCGGCAAAGGGTGTGTTGAAGAAATTCGACCGCGTCAGCCCCACGCCGCCCGTTGACGGGTCCCATTGCGTGCTGAGAGAGGCATAATTCCTGCCGCTCGAACCTGACGACGCGATATCCTGCCGCCCGTATCGCACCGACCCCGGCAGGCCCCGATGAGCACGGAGAACGCCGCCACGGCCAAAGGCTTCATCCATGCCATGGGGGATGGTGAGATTTTTTTGGGCATCGTTGCGGGCGGCATCGGCCTCCTGTTGGACCTTTTTCGCCTCGGCGGCCTGCTTGGCGGCATAGGCCTTGACGTGGTGAGGGATACCGGCGCCATTCTCGAAGGAAGCGATCTCGGCGTTTGAAAGTTTTCTTATCATCTTACTGATGGACTCACCAAGCGGAACACCGGCCCGCACCCAGCCCACGGACTGAGCCAGGACGCCAAGCTGCTTGAACAGGTTATTCCGGCTCTCCGGGCGCATGTCGGACGGATGCTTGCTCATGTCAGCGCCTCCCCGTCCGCCCCGTCTTCAAGAAGAACGCCGTTGCGCCAGAACTCCGCCGTGCTGATGCGGCCATCCTCCTTGCGGCAGATGACGGCGGGCCCTTCGGCGGGATCGCGGTCGAGCATGCCGTTGCAAAACCAGGCTTCGAAAAGAAGCGCGCCTTCGTCATTGCGGATTATCGTGGCGGGGCCGCCTTGCCTGTGGGCCTCGCCACGCCGGTAGTACCCCTCTTCCACGGTTCCGCCGGTGTGCAGGCTGGTGGCGATCCAGGCCGGGCCTTCCTCCTCGTCACGATGAGGTAGACCGTCCACAAAGTACTCGAACCGCTCCCGTCCTTCTTCGGCGACGAGCGTTCGACAGGCCGGGCCCAGCTTCGGGTCACGGTGCGGCTTGCCGTTCACAAGGTACGCTTCACGGATGATCCGGCCCGTGGGCCCGGTATGCAGCAAAGCGGGTCCCTCGTCCGAAGGCCTGTGGCAGACATCGTCCGTGATATACTCTTCCTGCACGGCCCCGTCCGGCCACCTTGTGATAATCGCCGGGCCGTCGCGCCAATCCCGGTGCGGAGCGCCACGCACAACATATTCGGTTGTTTCAAAGGCGGGATTTATATCGTGAAGGCTGGGTCCGAGAGCCGGATCGCGATGGAATTGTCCGTCCTCGACATAGGCCTCGAAAACCACGCGACC
>JANQMY010000010.1 GCA_028279895.1 Alphaproteobacteria bacterium | reverse complement strand
GATCGATGGGGCCGGAGGAAGTGGCCGAACATTTTACCGTATTGGCCGATGTCACACTCGCGGGCGTTTACGATCGCGTTTGGCGAGATGTTGTGCGGGGTGACCCGAACTCCGCGACGGCGGATCATTGCGTCTTGGCGCTGGGCCGGCTGGGCGCCGGCGAAATGACGGCGGCGTCCGATTTGGATTTGGTGTTTTTGTTCCGCGCCAACGGGGTGACCGGCCGGTCGGACATGGCGACCCTACAGAACCGTTTTGTTCATTTTTCACAGCGCGTGGTATCGGCGCTGTCAGCCGATTCCTATGAGGGGAAGCTCTACGATGTAGACCTTCGGCTGCGGCCCTCGGGCCGTGCGGGACCGGTGACCGCCGAGTTCGAGTCCTATTTCGCCTATCACAGCAAGGAAGCGGAAACATGGGAAACAATCGCACTGCTCAAAGCGCGGCCGGTGGCCGGCAGTCCGGCGCTCGCCCGAGATGTCGAGAAGCGCCTTGCGGAATTGTTTCGGCACGGCCGCAACGCTCGCCCGACTCGCGCAGATGTGGCGCATCTGCGGGGCCGCATCGCGAATGAACTTAGTACCGGCCACCATTGGGATCTTAAATACGGTGCCGGCGGTTTGATGGATGTGGATTTGCTGGCCGCACTGACACTCCTGGTAAAGGGGGGACGCCTGCGACCGACCGCGCGGCGCAATGCGGCGCGATTGTTGGCGGCGCTGCGGCGCCGGGGCTTGCTGTCGCGGTCACAGTTCAAAGATTTAACACAAGCCTATACGTTTCAGCAGAATTTGACGCAAATCTTGCGCGTGGCCCATTTCGATTTGGTGCGGGTTGAAGATATGACGCCCGGTGTGAAGACGGCCCTGTATCGACTTCTCAATTCGACGTCGTTTGAGGTGCTCGAAAAGAAACTAAAGAAACTTCAGTCGCGCGTGCGGCGCCATGTCGCTTCGCTGATCGGATAAGCCTCAGCCCATTGGCATGCGAAGAATTGGCGCTAAAATCCGGGCAGGAGACGCCATAGTGAGAAAGGGTAACCATGTCCACCAACACGGAAACGAGACCGCTTGAAGAGATCGACTATTTTGACCAAGAGTTTCTGCGGGATCCGTACGCGGCCTATCATCGCCTGCGTGTTGAAGCGCCGGTGTACCGCGACCCCAAAAACGATGTGGTGTACGTCTCGACCTATGATCTCGTGAAGGATGTGTGCCGGCGCACCGATGATTTCTCGAGCAAGTTTGGCCACCTTTTCCGGTCGAGTGGGGCGGAGAAGGTGGACCCGGAAGTGGCGGAAATATTGAAGGAAGGCGTCGCGCCGGCCGACACGCTTCAAACGGCAGATCCGCCAAACCATGCCCCGTACCGGCGGGTTGCTCAGCAGGCGTTTAACTATAAGCGCATCCTGAAAATGGAAGAGTACATCTCAGAGGTGGCGAATAATCTGATCGACACCTTTATCGAAGAAGGGCGGTGTGAGTTCAAATCCCAATTCGGGGACGAATTGCCGATGACCGTGATTGCGGATGCCCTTGGGGTGCCGCGGGACAACATTCCGACATTTCGCAAGTGGAGCCACGCATTTGTCGACCAGCTCGGCGGTTTGGAAGACAAGGCCGGGCGCATCGAGGCGGCCCGCCTCACCATGGATTTTCAGAATTACTTCATCGAGCGGGTGGAAGAACGCCGTGTCAATCGGGGGGACGACATTGTATCAGAAGTCGCGAACGCCGAGATTACGAAGGACGGCGAAACGCGGTTGATGAACAACAGCGAGATTATCAGCCTGTTGGCGGCGTTCCTGGTGGCCGGTAACGAGACCACAGCGCACTCCTTCACGGCCGGCATTTTCTACTTGCTGAGTAATCCGGATCAACTGGCGCGCATTAAAAAGGATCCGTCGCTGATTCCGAATTTCATCGAAGAAACGCTCCGTATGCTGACACCTACTAACAATATGTGGCGGATTGCCGCCCGGGATACGGAACTCGGCGGTGTACAAATCAAGGAAGGCGACAAAATCCTCATCCGGTTCGGGTCCGCCAACCGGGACGAGACGCTGTTTGACGGAGGCGAAGCGTTCGACGTTACCCGAGACAATGCCAAGAAACACATGGCGTTCGGGTCCGGCATCCATACCTGCCTTGGCGAACAGCTCGCACGGAAAGAACTCAACACCTGCTTCCCGATTATCCTGGATCGTTTGAAGAATTTGCGGTTCGCAGACGGTAAGAATTCGTTTCGGTTCGCGCCGAACTTCCTGCTGCGCGGGGTGGAGCAGCTGCATATCGAATTCGATCCGGGCGCGAAGATGCGATAACCCGGGCCGGCCAATGTCGGCCTTCACCATGTCTTGAAGAAAGTCCGTGGATCGAGACTAGCGCAACGGCTACACTGGCGCCGATGCTGATTCGGGCGTCGGCGTTTCCTTTGCTGGGAGGTCTCCATGCGATACTGGCTGTTGTCCGCGGTGCTTGTTTTTCTTGTGGCGTGCGAAGAACCTGCGACGATGGACCCCAATGCGGCGTGGACCCTTATGGGGGACGACTCGCGGATTTCGTTTGCGTCCGTAAAAGGCGGCGATATCGGTGAAACCCACTATTTCAAAACACTCACCGGGTCTGTGTCTCCGGACGGTGCGGTGACCGTCGAGGTCGCCCTCGACAGTGTGGAAACCTATATCGACATTCGTAACGAGCGTATGCGGGACCTTTTCTTCCAAGTCGTTGAGTTCCCCACCGCCACCGTTTCGGCTGCCGTCGACTTGTCAAACTTCGACACGTTGCAGGTCGGCGAACGCCGTGAAGCGGAAATCGTGGTCGGTCTCGGCCTGCATGGGGCAACGAGCGAATATGACGCCAAAGTGTTCATTACACGGATCGGAGCAGCGCGTGTCGCGGTGGACACGGCAGAGCCGATTATTGTGAGCGTCGATGAATTCGACCTCGGGGATGGCCTTGAAGAACTGGCGGTGATCGCGGGCTTGCCGTCGATCACGCCTGCCGTTCCTGTCACCGCGTCTCTCGTATTCGCGCAATAGATTAGGCTTGCCGCAATCGGTTTAAGCGCGACAGGTTTTAGGTGGTTTCCTGCAACTCGAATTCGAACCGCTCGGTGGTCACCGTCGCCTGTGCCGGCGGCGAATAGCGCGGGCCGGAAACAGCGTCCGGCGTAAAGGCCGTATTTAGTTTCTCCAACACGTCCGACGGCAGACGAATCTCGGCGGCGCGAAAATTATCTTCCAGGTGTTGAAGGTTGGTCGTCCCGGGAATGGGTACAAATGTCTCACCCCGGGCGAGTGTCCAAGCAAGCGCCAATTGGCCGACGGTGCAGTTCAGGTCGCCGGCGAGTTCTTTGGTAAGCTTCAGCAATGCGAGATTATTGCTGAAATGCGGTTCGCTAAAGCGCGGGAATGTGCGGCGTAAATCCCGTTCATGAAAGGTGTCGGGCTTGAGTGGTTCGTCGGCCAGGTAACCCCGGCCTACCGGCGAAAAGGGCACAAAGGTGGTGCCCAGCTCGGCACACGCATCGATCACGGCGATCTCCGGATTGCGGGTCATCAGGGAGTATTCGGACTGCATGGCGGCAATCGGATGCACGGCGTGGGCTTTGCGCAGCATGTCCGCCGACATTTCCGACAGGCCGATCATGCGGATCTTCCCTTGTGTGACCAACTCGGCCAATGCGCCCACCGATTCCTCGATGGGGACCTTCGGGTCCGGCCGGTGCATGTAGTAAAGGTCGATCACATCGGTTTGCAGACGGGCAAGGCTGGCTTCGCAGGCCTGCTTGATCGTTTCGAGACGTGCATCCAGAAAGCGTTTCCCGTCCGCAAAGCCCATCACGCATTTGCTGGCCAGGACAAAATCGTTCCGCCGGTGTTTGAGTGCCTCGCCAATCAAGCTCTCGTTCTTGCCCATGCCGTAAATGGTGGCCGTGTCGAGAAAGTCGTAGCCGATATCGATGGCACGCTGGAGAAAAGTCACCGCGTCGTCATGGTCTTGCGCCGGCCCGTAGGCGTGGCTCAAATTCATGCAGCCCAGCCCGACCGGGTGGACAGGCAATGTTCCGACCTTGCGTTTCTCGAATGTCATGATCAGCCCCTCTGTCTAGAGCCGTTTTGGTTTTCGTTGAAACGCAAAACGGCTCCTGATTCTTTGTTTTTGCCCGTTTCCGCCAATAGACTTTGGGCGGTGAACCGGTATCCACCCATCGGGTCAAGCCCGAGGGCATGCTTCACCTGGAAACGCTATAGCCCAATGGTTTGCGTGACTCTTACGCGACCGGCCGCATAGGGGACAAGGGGGAGGCCCTGGATTGACGCGCATCCTGCCAATAATGCATCGATTTAGGAGGTTAATGCCCCCGACATGGGCATAGGACTGGGTATGGAGCATAGGCCGATACGGGCGCCGGGGGCAAAAAAGCGTGTCGACCCAGCCCCGCAGACCTGAAACCACCGGATCGACTAGATTTAGATAGGTGGAATTGCCTGAACCTAAGATGAACGGAAGCGCTCAGGTGCGGGAAGACCGCTATACCGAGCCG
>JANQMY010000623.1 GCA_028279895.1 Alphaproteobacteria bacterium | reverse complement strand
CCTTCGAGACGGGCCTATCGGCCCTCCTCAGGGTGAGGAAATATAACAAAACCTCATGGTGAGGAGGCGCCAAAGCGCCGTCTCGAACCATGGAAAGATAAAGCGATGACTTTTTCAGCAGCCTGTTACGGCACTTTCTGCGTTTCTAAAAAACCCAAAAGTGCCCCTGTGAACGCGTCATTGTCGTCGCCCGCCACCATGTGGCCGGTGCCGGAAACGTCCACATAATCCGCATGGGGAACGGCGGCCAGGAACTCTTTCACATTCTCTTCGCTCACCACATCGGATTGCGCGCCGCGCACCAGCAGCACGGGGATCGTCAGGGCCGCTGCCGCCTCAAGCATGCGGTGGGCCATTTCCTCCATCCGCGCTTCGCGGGCGTCGTGGTCCTGACTGGCCACTTGCGACTCATGGGAGACAAAAGCCGGGTCCCATTGCCAATGCCAGCGCCCGTCTTTTTCGCGCATGATGCGGCGCAAACCGTCCGTGCTGGCGGAACGTTCCCGGTGCGGATTATAGGCCGCGATCTTTTCCGCCGCCTCGTCAAGAGACGCAAATCCGTCCGGATGGGCCGTCATGAATTCGATGATCCGGCGCACGCCGGCGGGATCCATGCGCGGGGTCACGTCCACCAGCACAAGGGACGAAAACAGATGGGCCTCGGCCATGCCTTGCGCGAGCAGAGCGGTCATGCCGCCCATGGACGCCCCCACCAGAACCGGCGGCCGGTCATAGCGGTCCAGCACGGTCATCAGATCATACGCCATGATTTCCATGCCGTAATTGCCGGCGCCCGCCCAATCGCTGGCCCCATGGCCGCGCGCATCGATGGTGGTGACGTAATAGCCCGCCCGCGCCAGCTTGCCGGCGCTGGTGCGCCAGGCCTGGCGGCTTTGCCCGCCGCCATGTTTCAGCAGCACCGGTTGGCCGGCGGGGTCGCCCCAATCGTCGCCGCGCAGGGTGATGCCGCCCGGCACCGTCACCTCGAAGGGGCGCGGCTCAAATTCGCGGGTGTTGGTCTTAGTGGTCATGGTGATTTCGATACGCTGTTCCCGACGCCGCGGAATTGAATCTCCCCGTGTCTACCGCTGTCAACCCGCCCCCGAAAAGCCGCAGACGCCGTAAGGGAAAGAGACCGCCTCTCCTCCTATAGCGTTTCCGGGTGAAGCGTGTAACGGTTCACCGTCCGGAAACGTTCTAGTTCCTGGAAGGGTAAATCCCTTGCAACGCCACGCACCAGTTAACAACGGTGTAAGGCGGCATGTTGTTCACCGCGCCATTGTTGCCTGCCACTGTTACCACGCCGTCTTTGGTACCATCATTCGCTGCCGCGCTGGCGTATCCTTGCGGCAGTATTGTGGATTCCGCCCCGCCCTTCTGACCAACTTTATAGGGGTTCAGTCCCGGTCCGGTGCCGGTGTGAAGGGCGACGCGCCCGCGCAAATCGGGCAAACCGAACGTGGTGCGCCCGTCGCCGCCATACATGGTGCCAAACAGCGAGAACAATGCTTGGTTCTGGTTGATGGGCAACAACTGTCCATCGGCCGGTGCCCAGCTCCGCGGACAGAAATTAAACCCGAACGACCGTACTTCTCCGATGAAAGGCTCATAGGCCTGTGCGCTTGCGCTGTTGGCCAAACCGATGCTGCTCAGCAGCGTCGCCAAGACCGCGCCACATTTAAACGCTGTCAGAATTTTCATGTCTTTCTCCTTCTCAAGCCTCAACGCGTTGTGGTGTTGGCATTTTACTTAACGCGATTTGGTTTGAAGAAGGTTAAAACCTGTTAAGGAATTTTGCCCCCATGAATAATTCGGTGCATAATTCGGTGTAATTCAGTGACAGTGCACTTAATAGAAACTTTTGACCTTTGAACAAGAATATCTATTTAGTGCACTGTCACTGAATTACACCGACCGTCATCCTCGCGCGAATGCGCGTGGATCGCCGGCTCGCGTTGCGGCCGGGGATGACGGCTGATGTGTATTGCCGCTTTTTTGTGGTATCCTTTGGTCAGAGGGAGGCGTTGATGGAGAGCGCCTCATGACGCCAATCACAATTAATGCGGGTCATCCCGGACGCGTTGCAGCATGCCAATGCTGCCATGCAGATCCGGGACCCATTCCAAACTCACTCTCGAAATCTGATGTCGGGGCGCCGGGCCCCGGCTCTACAGCGCATCATCACAGATGCTGCGCTGTGTCCGGGCGACAATTAGGGGTCCCCACCCAAAAACTCGGATCTACCCCATGCGCCCATCTTTTTTAGGGGCATGTCCACCCGCTCCCCCGGCCCAACCACCCGTAGGAGGGTACCCTTGGGGTGGCTGGGCCGGGGGAGCGGGACGGTCGAGTCCCAAAGACAATGCCCCCCTTAACCACACAGAGACAAAAAACGCGCCGAAAAAGGCCGCGCTCGATTCTTCAATTGACTTTGCCTATCGGAAGTCCTATGTGGGCGGTGGGACACGCCGCCCCAACGCGGTGCGCCTATTCTGGAAGGGATAGATGACATGACAGAAGCAACACGTCCGGCTGTGCGCCCTGCACGGCCTCATTTTTCGTCCGGGCCTTGCGCGAAGCGGCCTGGGTGGTCTCCTCAAAACCTCAACGATGCGTGTGTCGGCCGCTCGCACCGGTCGAAAGAAGGCAAAGCGAAACTGAAGCTTGCCATCGACAAGACACGCGCCATTCTCGGTGTGCCCGAGGATTACAAGATCGGCATCGTGCCCGCGTCGGACACGGGCGCGGTGGAAATGGCCCTGTGGTCCTTGCTGGGTGCCCGCGGTGTCGACATGCTGGCTTGGGAGAGTTTCGGCGCTGGCTGGGTCACCGATGTGATGAAGCAGCTCAAACTCGACGGTGCCCGCAAGCTGGAAGCCGGTTACGGCGAGCTGCCGGATTTGGCCCAAGTCAATTTCGACAATGACGTGGTCTTTACCTGGAACGGCACCACGTCGGGCGTCCGTGTGCCGAACGGCGATTGGATCCCCGATGGCCGCGCGGGCCTCACCTTTTGCGACGCCACGTCGGCGGCGTTCGCGCAGGACTTGCCCTGGGCGAAGCTCGATGTGACCACCTTCTCCTGGCAGAAGGTAATGGGCGGGGAAGCGGCCCACGGCATGCTGATCTTAAGCCCGCGCGCCGTGGAGCGCCTGGAAAGCTACACCCCGCCCTGGCCGCTGCCGAAGATCTTCCGCCTGACAAAAGGCGGCAAGCTAATCGACGGGGTGTTCAAAGGCGAAACCATCAACACACCGTCCATGTTGTGCGTGGAAGATTATCTGGACGCCTTGCAATGGGCCGAAGGCCTGGGCGGCTTGCCCGCGCTGCAGGCCCGGGCCGATGGCAATTTGGCCGTGATCGCCGAGTTCGTCGCCAAGACCGATTGGATCGATTTTCTGTGTGCGGACGAGGCCAACCGCTCGAACACGTCGGTGTGTTTGAAAGTGGTGGACCCGTGGTTCAGCGCGCTGGACGCGGAGGCCCAAGCCGCTGCCGCCAAGAAAATCGCCAGCCTGTTGGGCGAGGAAGACATCGCGCTTGATATCGGCGCCTATCGCGACGCCCCGCCGGGGTTGCGCATTTGGGCCGGCGCCACGATCGAGAAATCGGATCTGGAAGCGCTGATGCCATGGCTCGATTGGGCTTATGGCGAAGTGCGCCGCTCGCAAGCTGAAGCCGCTTAACTAAAAAAACGACTAAGCCGTCCCACTCCCTCAATGTGGGCCTTGGCCAACCACCCGCTAGGGTACTTTTTCCAGGTGGTTGGCCAGAATCAGAAATCGGGGGAGCGGGATGGTCAAGTCCTTTCCACTTATTCCTCAAGGAGGCAGCAATGCCCAAAGTGCTTATTTCCGACAAGCTCAGCCCCGCCGCCGCTGAGATTTTTAAAAACCGCGGCATCGACGTCGACATCAAAACCGGCCTCTCGAAAGAAGAGCTAATCGACATCATCGGCGAGTATGACGGTTTGGCCGTGCGCTCGGCCACCAAGGCCACGCCGCCGGTTCTGGCCGCCGCCAAGAACCTTAAAGTGATCGGCCGGGCCGGTATCGGCGTCGACAATATCGACGTCAAAGAAGCGACCGCCAAAGGCATTTGCGTGATGAACACGCCGTTCGGCAATTCCATCACCACCGCCGAACACGCCATCGCCATGATGTTCGCCGTGGCCCGCCAGATTCCCGAAGCCAATGAATCGACCCATAGCGGCAAGTGGGAAAAGAGCCGCTTTATGGGTGTGGAACTTACTTCCAAAACGCTGGGCGTGATCGGCTGCGGCAATATCGGCTCCATCGTGGCGAGCCGCGCTTTGGGCTTGAAAATGAAAGTGGTCGCCTTCGATCCGTTCCTGACACCGGAACGCGCCGACGAGCTGCGGGTGGAGAAAGTGGAGCTGGACGAACTGCTGGCCCGCGCCGATTTCATCACCCTGCACACGCCGCTCACCGACAAGACCCGCGATATTCTGAATGCGGAGTATCTGGCCAAGGCCAAAAAAGGCGTGCGCAT
>JANQMY010000620.1 GCA_028279895.1 Alphaproteobacteria bacterium | reverse complement strand
CTTCGGCATTCCGGCCAAGGAAAAGCGGGCCATGGCGCTGGAAGCGGCCGAGCAAATCGCCAATATGATGGTGATGGACCCCTATCCGGGCTTCGACGGGCAGTATTTCTCCATGCCCTGCCGCAACGTGCTGCCCAAGCCCTTGCAGACACCCCATCCGCCCATGTGGATGGCCTGTACCAATCGCGACACCATCAAAGTGGCCGCCAGCCTGGGCATCGGGGCGCTGGCCTTTTCCTTCGTGGACCCCGACGAAGCCCGCAGATGGAGCGACATTTATTACGACATCATCAAATCCGACCGATGCGTGCCGATCGGCCATTCCGTGAACGCCAATATTGCCATGGTGTCGGCTTTTTCGATCCACCATAACCGGGCGGAAGCCATTCGGCGCGGGCAAGAAGGTTTTGAATTTTTCGGCTATGCGCTCAATGCGCTGGTGGCGCGCGATACCGTCCCTGGACGGACGAATTTGTGGGCCGAGTTTCAAGAGCTGCGCGGCGATAAGACCGAACGCTTGATGGCCGCGGCCGATGAAGCAGGGCCTGAGGCCATGGGCGAACAGGCGCCGGGCATCGGCACCCCGGCCGATATGCGGCGGCATCTCATGGACCTGCAGGAAGCGGGCGTCGATCAAATCATCTTTATGCAACAGGCCGGGCGCAATTCCCATCACGACATTTGTGCCTCGCTGGATCTGTTCGCAACCGATGTGATGCCGGAGTTCAAAGCCCAAGTGGCGGATCGGGAACGGGCCAAGCAAGAGGAATTGAAGCCCTTTATCGACGCCGCCCTCAAGCGCAAGCAGTGGATGCAGCCTTTGGCGGATGAAGACATCCCGGTGGTGAAAGCGTCGGTCAAAAAGGCGATCGTTAATCAGTCCACGGACGCGGCGGAGTAGGCTTTCTCAGCCTCTCCTCCTGATCAAAAGGGTCAGACCCTTTTGGTTTGCTTCTCCCGGAAACGCCATAGTCTTCGGTCCAGTCCGGTGTTAAGAGCACGCCGTCTGTTGCCACCCGCGCATTGTGCGCCTCAATGGCCGGGCGATTGTCAGCGTGCCATTGTTCAGTCTGTTTCTCGGCGATGGCGCGCCGGATGCCCGCCTCGGCGGCTTCGGACGCATTCAGTTTTAGAGCCTTGGCGGTTTCGATGACATCTGCCGGAATCGTCAGGTTGACGCTTCGGCGTCCTTTGGCGGTGGCGGTTTTAGCTGAGGGCACGCGAAAACTCCCATATTGTGAGATGCCCGAAATCGTATGTGTGTTTCATGCGCGCAGTCTATGCGCATCTGTAAAGATCGGAAAATGGGATTGGTTGCCGGCGCGGTGAGGGCGCGCTGATCCTTAGGTGGCCTCATGCATGGTGGATGTCCTTTTCCGTCGCCTTTGTGGTATAAGTTAAGCCTATATTACCTAACGCTCTTTGACAGGTGAATCTGACGGGATAAAACCATGGGCCCTTTTTGGCATCGGGCCCGGCTGGCCCAAGAACATTGGATGTACCCCATGCGCCCATCTCTTTCGAAGGGATCGGCGCGTGTTTTGGATCTTAGTATGACGGATACCATTACCATCGCGCATCGATTTCGCGGCCCCTCCACGTCGGCCAATGGCGGCTATGTAAGCGGTTATCTTTCCCGTTTTGTCGACGGGGCGGCCGAAGTCACCCTGCGCGCGCCGCCGTCGCTGGACCGGCCGCTTCACGTGTCGCCGGTGGACGGCGGTGCCGAACTTCGCGACGGCGCTACGCTGTTGGCCCAGGCGGTCCCTACCGTGGTGGAAGAAGACGTGCCCGACGGTATTACCTGGGCGCAAGCCGAAGCAGCGCGCGCGGACGCGTATGATTTCGGCAATTCCGATTTCAATGAATGCTTTACTTGCAGCCGTAATCGAGACCCCCAAGACGCGCTGTGTCTGTGGGCGGGTCCCGTCGCCGGCCGGTCCGACCGCATGCATGCCACGCCCTGGGTGGTGCAGGACACTTTGGAGGATTTGGACGGTGCCGTGGCGCCGGAATTCGTTTGGGCGGCGCTCGATTGTCCCGGCGTTCATGCCCTGGCCCCCACAGGTGTCGTCGGCCAATACACGTTGCTCGGCCGCATGGCCTGCCGGATCTTCGAACGGCCGCGCCGGGGCGACCGCTGCATCGTCGCGTCTTGGCCTGGTGCCTCCGAGGGACGCAAGCATTTCGCCCAGACCGCACTGTTTTCTGAGGAGGGCGTGCTCCTGGCCAAGGCCCGGCAAACCTGGATCACGGTCCAAGACGCTTAACTTTTTGGTAAGAATTGCCTTGGACCGTGATTTTCGGGCAAAAGCCACCACATTCCTGCCGAAACTCCGGGTTAGGCTTGTCCGGCGGCTGGTTAATGGCCACATTGGGGCCAAGAAATGGAATACGGGACGAAGCCATGACGTCCAGCGAATGGGTCGGAAGCAAAGCGTGCCCCAAAATGCGCGTCGCGCCGGCGGACCCCCATATTGTCGATGTGCTGATCGAGGAGCGCGCGCCCCATTTGCTGGGCGACCCTTTGCTGCGTCCGCTGATCCGCACTTTCGTCTATCCGCTCCTGCAATACGGGACAGCGGTGCGCATGGCAGACCATATTCGCGACATGCGAGCCCGGGACGTGTTCGATTTTGTGAGCGGTCTTTTGAACCTGCAACTGGTTCAGCACGGCGCTGAGCACATTCCGCAAAGCGGCCGCTTCATCCTGGCTGTCAATCACCCGACGGGCATTGCCGACGGCTTCGCGGTGTATGACGCCCTGAAGCACCGGCGCCCGGACATGGCGTTTTTTGCCAACCGCGACGCCATTCGTGTGGCCTCGAAGCTGAACGAAATGGTCATCCCGGTCGAATGGGTGGAAGAAAAGCGGTCCCGGGAACGCTCTCGGGAAACGCTAAAGTCCATGGTCAATGCGTTCAAACAGGACAAGGCGGTTATTTTGTTCCCGTCCGGACGATTGGCCCGCATGACGGAAAGCGGTTTGCGCGAGCGGCCTTGGATGCCGACGGTGATCAATCTGGCGCAGAAATACGAAGCGCCGGTGGTGCCGCTTCATCTGACGGGCCGGAATTCGCGCCTTTATTATTTGTTCTGGCGCCTGAGCGACGAGTTGCGCGACATGACCTTGTTCCATGAGCTGCTGAACAAGAAAGGACGCGAATACCAAATGACCTTCGGTGCGCCCATTCCGCATACGGATCTATTGGGCGATCCGGAGGAAATGACCGCGCGTCTTCAAACCCATGTGGAGGTTGAGTTGCCCCATGGCGTGGCCTGGCGCGCGCCGTGACGGTATGGCTCGAAGCGGCGCTGAACGGCGGTGCCGGCAGGGCCCGGCAGCCGCTCATCCCCCTCACACCCCAGGAAATCATTGAAGACGGTCTGCGTTGCGCCGATGCCGGCGCCGCCATTTTGCATCTCCACGCCTACGACCCGGCGACCGGACGTCCCTGCGAAGACGCCGATATCTATTCGGAAATCATCGAAGGGCTACGGGCGCGCTGCGACGCCATTGTTTATCCCACCTTGGCGCTCACCGGCAGTGAGGAGCAACGGTTCGCCCCTGTCGAGAGCCTCGCCAAGCGGGGGCTGCTGGAATGGTGCGTGGTGGACCCGGGTAGCGTTAACATCACCCATGCGGCGCAGTTTCCCCAAGATCAGAACGGTATTCTATATGCCAATCCGGATGCCCATATCCGCCGCGGCCTGCACATCGCAGCGGCCTATGGCAGCCATCCGAGCTTCGCGATCTATGAGCCGGGATTTTTGCGCCAAGGGGCTGCGTGGGCGTCCCGCTGTGCCGGTCTGCCTCAGCCGATTTACCGGCTGATGCTGTCCGAAGATTTTCAGTTCGGCTTGCCGCCGCGGCCTTATGCGCTGGCGGCCTATCAAGCCGTGTTGGAGGAGTTTGCGCCCGCAGCGCCCTGGATGGTGTCGGGGCTCGGCGGCGATGTGGGTTCCATTGCCGAAACCGTCCTCGATCTGGGCGGCCATATTCGTGTCGGGCTCGAGGATGCATCGCTCGGATGTGAGAAGTCCAACCGGCAGTTGACCGAAGAAGCGGTTTCAATGATCCGCCAGTTTGGGCATACTCTAGCGACAGCCGATGAGATCCGCCGCTCATTGGCCTCACCGGCCGAGGCGTAACGGTGGCCCACCCTATTTGCTCACCGGCCGCCGGCCGGGTTTGAGACAGCGGCCGGAGTGGCTTTGCGTACGCAGTGGGCGATATCGTCCAATGGCTCGACAAAAAAGGCGCCAGCGCGCCGCGGAGGAAACTATGGAACAACTCACCGGTTTGGACGCATCCTTCCTCTATTTCGAGCGGCCGCGCATGCCTATGCATGTGGGCGGGCTTTACATTTACGACCAATCGACGGCCCCGGACGGGTCGGTCCGGTTCAAGGACATTCTGAATTTTATCGAGGACCGCGTGCACATGGCGCGCAGCTTCCGGCAGCGCGTGGTGTCCGTGCCGTTGAACTTGGATCATCCCTACTGGATTGAAGATCCGGAGTTCAACATCGAATATCACGTGCGCCATATGGCGTTGCCCCAGCCGGGCGATTGGCGCCAGCTCTGCATCTTGGCCTCGCGGTTGTTCTCGCGCCCGCTCGACCTGTCGAAGCCGCTGTGGGAATTCAATGTGGTCGAAGGGCTCGACAATGTGCCCGGCGTGCCGAAAGGCTCTTATGCGCTGATCACCAAAGTGCACCACGCGGCGGTGGACGGCGTTTCCGGTATGGAAATGACGGCGGCCATCAATAGTTTGAGCCCGGAAGATGACGCGCCGGTGCCGGAAAAGCCGTGGGTGCCGGAATCCTTGCCGAGTTCTGCATCGCTCTTGGCCCGGGCCTATGGCAACAATTTGCGTCAGCCTTTCCGCTTTGCGGATGTGGTGGTGCGGTCGGTGCCGGCTTTGGCAAAAACGGCAGCGGGTCTCGGACGCGGCGATTTTCAACGTCCGGCGGGCGGTGCACGAGTACCGCGAACCCGGTTCAACAACACCGTATCCGCCCACCGGGTGTTCGAAGGCCGGGTCTTCGACTTGAACGTGGTGCGCGACATTAAGAACCGGGTGCCCGGTGCGACCATCAACGATGCCATTTTGGCGGTGGTGGGCGGCGGTTTACGCAAATATCTCGACGCCAAAAACGAACTGCCCGGCGAGTCGCTGATCAGCATGGCGCCCATCTCGGTGCGGTCTCAAGGCGAAAGCGGTTCCATGGGCAACCAAGTGGCTGCCATGTCGGTGGAACTGGGGACCCATATTGCCGATCCGCTGGGGCGCTTGCACTTTGCCCATGAAAGCGCGCGCAATTCGAAGGAATTCACCAATGCCATCGGCGCCCGTCAGCTTGCGGATTATTCGAAGTTTATCCCGTCGGCTCTGACCGGGCTCGCAGCCAGGCTCTACACGGGGCTCGGCCTCGCCAACTCCATCAACCCCATGTTCAACTGCGTGGTCACCAACGTGCCGGGGCCCCAAGTGCCGCTCTATTCGACCGGTGCCCGTATGGTCAATCAATTTGGCCTTGGGCCGATCGTCGACGGTATGGGCTTGATCCATCCGATCCTCAGCTATTGCGGTCAAATCACCGTGTCATTCACGTCGGACCGGGAGATGATTCCGGATCCCGAGTTCTATGGCGATTGCATTGAAGAATCTTTCGAAGAACTTCGGGCAGCTGCGCTCAAACGGCCTTTGGCGAAAGCCGCCGCCAAAGGTAAAGCGGGTGGCGCCGGCGCAAAGAAACCGGCGGCCAAGAAAACCACCCGGCGCCGCACCACCCGGCGGACAAAACCCATGGCCAAACCGTCGTCGTCGGCCAATGGCGCAAGCCCTGACACTTCCGGCTCGCCGCCGGTGCAAGCGGCCCCTCCCGACAGCACGGGAGAATAACTCTGGCGCTCACTTACCTCTCAAGCCCTTCGGAATAGCATGACGGACACTCAGCAAAACGGACGCGTCCTGATTACCGGCGCGTCCGCCGGCATTGGCCGCGAACTTGCCTTTCAATTTGCCAAGAACGGTCACGATCTGATTTTGGTGTCGCGTTCGGAATCGGCGCTTGAGGATCTGCGCATCGAACTGGAAGACGTGCACAAGATCAGTGCGCTGGTGATGCCTCAGGACCTGTCGGCCACCAACGGGCCCAACAAGCTCGTTAACAAAGTGAAAGCCGAAGGCGAAACGATCGGCATTTTGGTGAACAATGCAGGGGTGCTGGAAGCCGGTCCCTTTGTGGAGCTCGGCACCAAAAAAGCCCAGCGTATGATTCAGCTGAATATCCTGGCGCTGACAACACTCACCAGCCTGGTGCTGCCGCAAATGGTGGGCCGCGGCCAAGGGCGCATTTTGAACGTGGCCTCCACCGCGAGTTTTCAGCCTGTGCCCATGTTGGGGGTTTATGCGGCCACGAAAGCCTTTGTGTTATCGTTCACCGAGTCCATGAGCCAAGAGCTTGTGGGGACCGGCGTAACCGTCACGGCGCTCTGTCCCGGCGTGACCAAGACCGACATGGTGGCCAATGTGCAGGATGACTCGCATATGATGGCCCAAATGCCGGAATTCTTCATGTCCGATCCGGAAGACGTGGCCAAGCGCGGCTATAAGGCCTGCATGGCCGGACGAGTGATCGAAGTGCCCGGCTTCGCCAATCAGGTGGGCGCCGCCTGGTCGCAGATGCAGCCCAAATGGCTGGTGCGAAATGTAGTCGGCTTTCTCAGCCGACAGACGGATTTGTCAAAGTAACGGAACGAAGAAAATGGATTTAGGAATTAAGGGAAAAACGGCACTGGTCTGCGCGGCCAGCAAGGGGCTCGGCCGCGGTTGCGCCGAAGCGCTGGCCGAAGAAGGCGTTGAGGTCACCATCGTTGCTCGAACGGCAGCGGCGATCGAACAAACGGCCAGTGAAATCTCCCAACAGACCGGGGTGACCGTCACACCCGTGGCGGCTGACATCACCACGGAAGCGGGCCGTGCCGCGGCACTGCAAGCCTGCCCCACGCCGGACATTCTGGTGAACAATGCGGGTGGGCCGCCGCCCGGCCACTTCAAGAATTGGACCCGTGACGATTGGATCGCCGCATTGGATGCCAACATGCTTTGCGCCATTGAACTCATTCAAAAGACGATCGATCCCATGGTGGCCAAGGGCTGGGGGCGCATCGTCAATGTGACCAGTACCTCGGTCAAAGCGCCGATTGCGATATTGGGATTGTCGAATGGCGCGCGCGCGGGGCTGACGGGCTTTGTGGCGGGCATCGCCCGCGAATACGCAAAGGACGGTGTGACCATCAACAATCTCCTGCCGGGACCATTCGATACGGACCGCCTCAAGGCGGCGTTTGAGGCCACGGCGCATGCCCAAAACATCGGCATTGAAGATGCGAAGAAGCTGTCGGCCGAAAGCATTCCGGTGAAACGCTTGGGCCAGCCCGAAGAATTCGGCAAGGCCTGCGCGTTCTTATGTTCGCAGCATGCGGGCTACATCACGGGGCAAAACCTGCTGATGGATGGCGGCCAGTATCCGGGGACTTTTTAGGAGATTGATTGCGGAAACGAGGCGTTTCAATCGACGTCGTCAGGTTTTAAGACCCATTCTGCCAATTCAAGCAACCTTCCACGAGTGCTTTTTTTGACTCCCCACACGTCAGCATGAAATGGATTGTCTTCTTTCGGTGTTTTGCCGATCCTTAAGCCAACCTTCCGAAGGTCGCCTACTCTAAACTTGACTGCAGCTTCGAAATTTTCGCTCATGCATTGCTCGGGAGATGAACCGCTTGCGACAATTGAGCTCAGGATGTCAACTGACATTCCTTGAAGCGGATCACGCTGTTTGCTTGAACCAGAAAATGCGCCCCGGGAAAGCCGCCTATTACCGGTTTGGCTCGGAGTTAGATGGTTTTTCGGGATGTATCGTATGACATAATCATCGTCATCGATCGTTGTGTCGTCTTGATCGGCTGTATTGTCTACATCACCGTTTTTGGTGTTGGCCGGCATAACAACTCTGTGTAGGCACTTGCCTAACCGACATTATTGTTATTCGGAAGTTGTTCTAGCATTTCGGCAATTCTTGAAAAATCACTCCGAGACTCCCATTCAGCCGTTTCTCCCGTGCGCCTATTAGAGAAAGACGTCCATGCTGATCCTGGCTCCTCGATTTCAATCTCTATATCAATCGAATCAACATGCCACTCGATCATTAATCCTTCATGAGACATTGGTGTTATCTCGGGAACAGGCGTGTCGGACTTTAATATTGCGCTCAATAGGCTCCACGCAAAATTAGTAACATCCCTTCTTATTGGGCCCGCCTCAAATCCATCCCAGTTTTTTTCCAACCTTAAGATCAAAAGGAGTTTTTTTGATATCGGTTCCACCCAGCTTGGCTCTTGTAAGTCATGTAGGCTCGCTGAGAATGTGGGCTTCGTAGGACGAGGAACGATCTCATCAGAAATAGGTGTGCTTGTGGTAATCATATCGTCAGTGGACGCTGTATTATTGAGCATCTATGATTTCCTCCCCCAAACATCGTGCATGCGTTTTGTCGTGATCGCGGTGAAATGCCTCACGACAATCTCTCGCCCGAGATCCAAAAACTCAGAAACAGATTTGATATCACTTGATTTGGGGGCGCCTCGTGCAGTTAGGTCACAACGAAACAAACGCTTCCCATCCTGATCAAACACAGTCTGCATTGCTACATGCAGACGACCGATAGGTGTTGACTGCGCGTCGAATAGCACACTTGTTGTGTTGAAGCCGAATGTTTCCCGCTTTGCCTTTACAGGTGCCTCAACAATCTCCGAGAGGTCATCGGATAACTGAGTAAACACTTCTGCCGGGCTAAGATCATCAGGCGCCTTGATATGATTTACATAGGTAATCTCGCACTGATTTGGGAGCAAAGAGCCCAAACTCTCCGCTTCGATGAAATCTACAAGTGCGTCTATTTCCTGCAGGTACAGGCTCTTAATCTTCTCATATCTCGGATACTCCTCGCCAGTAGCTACTTTTCGCCAATTATGGCTGAAGCGATCGGATTGAATTTGGATGAGTTCGCTTAGGTCCTTATTCATAAACCAAAGCCGTGGAACCTTTGGCCCCGCCACAGCTGAAATCTGTAGTTGAATCGGCTGATTGGCGGCATTACCAAATGTTTCAAATACAGTTTGAAGCGGCGGGTGCTCCGAGAACAATGGGTACCTATTGCGAAACTGTTGTTTCCAGAGTAGGCCTGCATGTACTGTGCGGTAGTCGGGCAGTTCGTTGAACTGAATTGAAAGAACTACCTCTTCCAGTGGCGGCTCAACGAAATCTGGCAGATCTTTAGGGCGGTCGGCCATAGGTCTCAAATACTCTCAAGGATCAGCTAAGATCCATACATTGTGCTATCAGATGATTTGGTGCTGTGTCAGTCGAATAATAGCCTTATAAACTGAACTTATTTCTCAAACCCTTGCCTCTGCTACCAGCCGGCTCTGTGGATATTAGTTTAGCTTATATTCTGTTCGTTTGCAATAGTTGAGACATTTTGAGCTTTGCAAGTTTCATTTGGGCGTCTACTCTGCCGGCTGAGTTTGTTCTTCCTCGCGCCGTCTCCAGAACATCAATGACCGGCCAAGGTCGTGTTGAGCCATGGCCAGAGCTGGCACCAGCAGCATCAACACCAGCGTGCCGAAGAGAATGCCGAAGGCGATGCTGATCGCCGTGGGCACCAGGAACTGGGCTTGCACACTGCGTTCCAGGATTAGCGGAAACACGCCCAAGAACGTTGTGATCGAGGTCAGCAGAATGGGCCGGAAACGCCCTATCGCGCCTTCGATGATGGCGTCTTTCATGCGCCGGCCCTTTTCGAGCTCTTCATTAATGAAGTCGATCATCACCAGCGCATCGTTCACGATCACCCCCGACAATCCCACAATGCCGAAAATACTCAGCATGGTGAGGTTCACGTCCAGCAGGGCGTGTCCCAAAATCGCGCCGATAAAGCCGAAGGGAATGGCCGCCATGATCACCAGCGGCTGCACATAAGAGCGGAAGGCCATTGCCAGCAGGGCGTAAATGCTGAACAGGGCAAGCAAGAAATTGCTGATCAGGCCCGGCAATGCACGGGCCTGCTCCCGCTGCGTACCGCCAAAGCCCACGTTGATGCCGGAAACTTCTTCGTTGAGGCGCGGCACAATTTGGTTCGACACCACATTGGCCGCAACCGTGCCGGTGATGCGGGTATTGTCGATGGCGCCCGTGACCGATACTACGCGCTTGCCGTTGCGCCGGTTAATGGTGGACGGTCCATAGGTGAACGACACGTCGGCGACGGCACTCAACGGAATGAAATCGCCGCTTGGAGCGCGAATGCGGTAATCGTCCAGATCGGTCAGCGTATCGCGTTCGTCTTCTGGCAGGCGCACATAGACGCGTACTTCTTCGCGGCCGCGCTGGACGCGCAGGGCCTCGCTGCCGAAAAAGGCCGCGCGCACTTGCTGGGCCAGTTGCTCAACCGTGATGCCATATGTGCGGGCCTCCGGTTTGAGCTGGAGTTCGATCTCGCGTTTTGACCCTTCCAAATCGTTGAACAGATCGAATATGCCGTCCACCCGAGACAGCTCGCCCTGAATGAAATCCGTGGCGCGCGCCAAAGACACTTCGTCGTCCGCGGTGATTTCCACCTGCACCGGATCACCGATGCTAACCAGGGACGACGAGAATGTGAGTTTCTTCGTACCCGGAATAACGCCCACTTCTTTGCGCCAATGCTTTTCGAACTCGATGGCTTCGAAGGGGCGCACTTCCGATCCGATGATTTCCACCAAGATAGCGGCCTGGTTAGATTGGTCGTCGCCGCCCTGGGAGCCGAACGGCGTGGCACTCGCCGGGGCCCCGCCGATAATCACATACATATTTTTGACCACCGGCTCCGCCAGGCCGGGGTACTCGGCTTCCATGGCGCGGCCGGCCGCCAAGGCCTTTTCCTGCAGCAATTCGGCGATCTTTTGGGTTTCGGATACCGGCGCGCCCTGGGGTAATTCGACGGTGGAGGTGACGATGTCGCCCTCCACCTCGGGGAAGAAATTGAAGTAAAGGTATCCCCCGGCCAGAAAGCCATAGGTCAGCATGATCATGGCCACGGCGCTCGAGATCACCACGCCCCAATGGTCGGTCGCGAAGTGCAGCGCCCGGCGCAGCGGGCCTTGGGAAAACGTATTCAGGCCCCAGGACACGGTCTTTTGGGCCTGCAACAAGGCCAGCATCAGCGGGTTGCGCCAGGTGGTGCGCTGCGGTTCGAGATGGGATAGATGGCGCGGCAAAATCAGCAGCGACTCCACCAGCGACAAGAACAGCACGGTGATCACGACGGCCGGGACGGAGGCGAGAAATTTCCCGATGGTGCTGGGAATGAACAGCAGCGGTGTGAAGGTGGCGATGGTGGTGGCGACGGCGAAAATGATTGGGGTGGAAACCCGCTGTGCGCCCAGGATGGCGGCTTCCTCTGGCGGGGTGCCCCGTTCGTTTTCGGCGAAGATGTTTTCGCCGGCCACGATCGCATCGTCGACCACGATCCCAATCGCCAGAATGAAACCGAACAGAGTCATCATGTTGATGGACAGGCCCAGCACGCTCATCAATCCCAGCGTGCCGACAAAGGCGATGGTGATGCCCACCGAGGTCCAGAACGCAAGACGAATGTCCAAAAACAGCGCCAGTGCGATAATCACCAGCAAAAGGCCGATGCCGCCATTCTTCA
>JANQMY010000616.1 GCA_028279895.1 Alphaproteobacteria bacterium | reverse complement strand
CTGAGCGTGTTGTAGCTGGCCGCTCGTCTACACACTCACATGGAGTGCCGCCTTTTCAAACTCGCGGATACAGAGCCTAGACCCAGCTGCGCGCAGCTTTATCCTTGCCCTCAAACGTGTCGATGGCATCCGCCTGCTGCATGGTGAGGCCGATGGCATCAAGGCCGTTCAGCAGGCAGTGCTTGCGGAACGCATCGATCTCGAAGGTGATCGTGCCGCCGTCCGGGCCCTTGATCTCCTGTGCCTCCAGATCAACAGAGATGACCGCGTTGGAGCCGCGCTCCGCGTCATCCATCAGCTTGTCCACATCCGCCTTGGGCAGGACGATGGGCAGAATGCCGTTCTGGAAACAGTTGTTATAAAAAATGTCCGCGAATGACGTGGAGATGATGCAACGGATACCGAAATCCATCAGCGCCCATGGCGCGTGTTCACGGGACGAGCCGCAGCCGAAATTGTCACCCGCCACCAGAATCTTCGCATCGCGATAGGCCGGCTGGTTCAGCACGAAGTCTTCAACCTCCGAGCCATCATCCTTGTAGCGCATCTCGTCAAACAGATTGACCCCCAGCCCCGTCCGCTTGATCGTCTTGAGGAACTGCTTGGGAATGATCATGTCGGTGTCGACATTCGTGATCGGCAACGGCGCCGCAACGCCCGTGAGTTTGTCGAATTTATCCATTGATTGGTTTTCCTAACTTACCCGATCCACTGGGCAGGCATCCTAATTGCCAAGCCTTGCTGAGATTGCTTGTTCGACCAATGGTCCAATTGTTCCCCGGTACGATGCCGTTAGAGCCTCGATTTCGATGTGATTGATCGAATCCGAAGAATCATAGTCAGACCGAAATGCAAAGAACCGAGAACGGCGTTCTGAGTATATACGGTTCTGGGTGGCATCTAGCTCGGTTATCTGTTCAACCACCAGCGTCTCCCTTGAGTGTACTAGCCGACAGATGACCCACCAAAACGGTTGGTCTACCATCATCACACCATCGCCAAGCTCAGTCTCGAACCACTGGCCAGACGATTTCAGTTTCACAGACTTCGCCGCTTCCAATGCACCAGTTTTGAACTCTTCAGAAACCTCAATCGCTTTGCGCGCGTTCACAGCAAAGTCGTGGATATCGGTAATCATTCGCACAGCCATTCGAGGACCATCGTCAATCTGCATATCAAAGTGCGAGTGAATTTTGAGCCGAGAGAAAGCATCCAGTCCGATTGCAGCCTCAAGGCACCGATCATGATATCGTGCCAAAGCCGACCACCGAAATTCGCTGACATCGTATGGCCGAGCCAAATTGACCTACTTCACGTCCCGCACATCAACGAAGTGGCCGGCGATTGCGGCCGCTGCAGCCATTGCAGGTGACACCAGATGTGTCCGTCCGCCGCGGCCCTGACGGCCTTCAAAGTTGCGGTTGGACGTCGACGCGGAGCGTTCGCCCGGGGCCAGCTTGTCGGCATTCATGGCGAGGCACATGGAGCAGCCCGGCTCGCGCCAG
>JANQMY010000588.1 GCA_028279895.1 Alphaproteobacteria bacterium | reverse complement strand
CGACGGACGCCGGCGAAATGGCGGCAATGTCCTCCAAGGCCCCCAACGGCAGTACAACGGGCGCCAACGCTTGCGCAAAACCGCCTTTGGACCAGGTTTCGGACCACAGATATTCTTCCGACCAGATCACCGGGCCTTCAGCCATTTGGTAGACAGGAATCAGCAGAGTGGCCTTGGCGCGAATCTCGCTAAACGGGATGTCATAGCGGCGCAACAGGCTTCTGACGTTATTGGCCTTAAAAGCGAAGGACAGCTTGCCCAGATAGCGGGTTTGGCTGTTCTTTTCTTCCTCAACCTCAAACCCTTTGATAAGCGCCGTGACCTCCGCGCCGGACGGCTGCGGCAAGCGGGTCCAATCATCGCGCAGCGTCAGCCGCTGAAGCAGATCCCGAAGGGCCAAGCGCTGGCCTTGAGCGATGGCGATGTCTCGCGCCTTGGCTGCCGCCTCGGCCGTGGCGTCCACCTCCACATCTCTCACCGTGAAGATTTCGGCCTCCTCTGCGCTGGCGAATCCGGCTACAGAAAGCACGAACAAGAATGAGGCAATGGCACAGGCGTATTTGAAGCTAGTCACAATGATTTCCCCCTTAGCGCCGCCACTATAGCACTTGCATCAAACACAAAAAGAACCCTCTTTAGATCGGAAGACGATCGCGATAGTCATATCGGGTATCCCGGGCCCCCGGCTCCCAGACCGGTGAACATCGGGTATCGGCTAGGCCCGCAAGTTAGGAAACTATTATGGTTAAAGCGACCCAAAATTCGCGCCCAGCCGCCTATACTTATGCAGACGCAGGTGTCGACATTATGGCGGGCAACGATCTGGTGCGCGCTATTAAGGGCCTGGCGGCATCCACGAAACGGCCCGGCGCCGACGCTGATCTCGGCGGTTTCGGTGGGATTTTCGATCTCAAGGCCCTGGGCATGACCGATCCCCTGCTGGTCGCCGCAACGGATGGGGTGGGCACAAAGCTTCGTCTGGCCATCGATACCGGCCGGCACAATACGGTGGGCATCGACCTGGTCGCCATGTGCGTTAACGATCTCGTGGTCCAAGGGGCTGCACCTCTCTTCTTTCTTGATTATCTTGCCACCGGCCGGCTGGAGCCGGACGTCGCCCGAAGCGTCATCGAAGGCATCGCGGAAGGCTGCCGGCAAGCCGGATGCGCCCTTATCGGCGGCGAAACGGCCGAAATGCCGGGCCACTATTCCGGCCAAGACTATGATTTGGCGGGCTTTGCCGTCGGCGCAGTGGAACGCGATCTGTTGCTGCCCCGCCCCCAGGACCTTACCGCCGGCGACGTGCTGATCGGTCTCGCCTCCTCGGGGCTGCATTCCAACGGTTATTCCCTGGTGCGGAAGCTAGTGTCCGATTTCGGCATTGATGTGAATGCGCAAGCGCCGTTTGACGACGCGCCGCTGCTCGACACACTTCTCGCGCCCACCAAAATCTACGTAAAGTCGCTTTTGGGCCTGATGGCGAAATCGAAAATCAAAGCCGCCGCTCATATAACGGGAGGTGGATTGACGGAAAACCTACCGCGCGTCCTGCCGGACGGTCTTTGCGCCGAGGTGGATCTCGGCACGGTGAAATCTCCGCCCGTGTTCGGCTGGCTGTCTAACTTGGGCAAGGTAGCCCCGGAAGAGATGCTCAAGACCTTCAATTGCGGCGTCGGGATGGTGATTGCCGTTACCGAATCCCTCCAAGACGAGACAATCGACGCGCTGACAGCCGCCGGCGAGACGGTCTATCCGATCGGCCGGTTGATCCCCGCACCTACCGGCTCGGCACCTGAAGTGATCTATCGCGGCACATTGGATTTGCACCAGCATGACTAAGCCTAAGTTGCGCATCGGCGTTTTGATTTCGGGGCGCGGCACAAACCTGCAATCCCTTATCGATGCCTGCACGCAGCCGGATTTTCCCGCCGAGATCGCGTGTGTCGTTTCCAACAAACCGGACGCCCATGGCTTGGCCCGCGCTGAATCGTCCGGCATCGAGGCCGTCAGCATACCCCACAAAAACTACGAGAGCCGGGAAGCCTTTGAGAAAGACCTCACGGCAGCTCTGACCGAGCGCGATGTGGACCTGGTGTGCAATGCCGGCTTTATGCGTCTGCTGACGAACAGTTTTGTTGCGCACTGGTTCAACCAGCAAATCAATATTCACCCCTCGCTACTGCCGGCGTTCAAGGGGCTGCACGTGCATGAACGCGTGCTGGAAGCAGGCGCCCGCATCAGCGGATGCACGCTCCATTTTGTCCGTGCGGAAATGGATGCAGGCCCGATCATCGCGCAGGCCGCCGTGCCTGTTCTGCCGGACGATAATGCCGACAGTCTGGCGGCGCGCGTGCTAACGGCGGAACATCGCCTCTATCCGATGGTCGTCAAAGGCATTGCCGACGGTACCATTACGATTGACGGCGACACCGTTTCCATTGCAGCGGGAGCAGAAGAGCATGCGCCACTTCTGCTCTGCCCCAATCTCTAACCAACAATGTCAATCGAAGAAAAGAAGTAGGCAATTTCGACAGCTGCCGTTTCCGGAGCGTCAGATCCATGCACGGAATTGGCTTCAATGGACTCTGCAAAGTCTTTCCGGATCGTACCGGGTGCCGCATCGGCCGGGTTGGTTGCGCCCATCACTTCCCGGTTCTTGAGAATGGCGTTCTCGCCCTCCAAGACCTGAACCACCACCGGCCCCGACGTCATGAAATTGCACAGATCGTCGAAAAATGGGCGTTCCCGGTGGACGGCGTAGAAACCGTCGGCCTGGGCACGGGTCAATTGGAGGCGCCTCTGGGCAACGATCCTGAGCCCGGCTTCTTCAAACCGCGCGTTGATTTGGCCGGTTAGGTTCCGGCGGGTCGCATCCGGCTTGATGATCGATAACGTCCGTTCGACGGTCATGGTGTTCTACCCCTCAGTCAACTGCATTGGCGCCGGGTTATAGCGGCGCCTTTTAAGGGGGGCAAGCACCCACTGGGCGAACGCCAAGGTCGGTGATAATAAGCCGCATGCTTCGCCTGGCCGACATCACATACCGCATTGAGGGGCGCCTTCTGCTGGAAGGCGCCAGCGCCACGATTCCGGCCGGCCACAAGGTAGGCATTGTCGGCCGCAATGGCGTCGGCAAGACCACCTTGCTCAACATTATCTCGGGCTTCGTTCATCCGGATGAGGGTGACATATCGGTCCCGCAAGGCTGGACTATCGGCCGCCTTAACCAGGAAGCCCCCGACGGCCCCCAATCTTTGATCGACACGGTGCTTGATTTCGATACCGAACGAAGCGCCCTTCTTGCCGAAGAGAAGACGGCGACAGAGGCTCAGCGCATCGCAGACATCCATTTGCGTCTGGACGACATCGACGCCCATTCGGCACCCGCCCGGGGCGCTGCGATCCTGGCCGGGCTCGGTTTTAGCGAAAGCGACCAGCAACGGCCTTGCAGCTCTTACTCCGGCGGATGGCGCATGCGCGTCGCCCTTGCCGGGCTCTTATTCACGCAGCCGGACGTTCTGCTGCTGGACGAACCCACCAATTATCTGGACTTGGAGGGCGCGGTCTGGCTCAAATCCTACCTGCGCAACTATCCGCGCACCGTTCTCATTGTCAGCCACGACCGGACGCTGCTCAACGACTCCGTCCAAAGCATTCTCCACGTCAATGAGAAAAAGCTGACTCTGTTTACCGGCGGCTACGATCGGTTTGAACGCACTCGGGCGGAACAACAAGAACGCTTGCTGAAGCTTAAGGAAAAGCGCGACCAACAGCGCCGTCACATGGAAAAGTTTGTCGAACGCTTCCGATATAAAGCGTCGAAAGCGCGCCAGGCACAGAGCCGTCTCAAGGCTTTAGCAAAACTGGAGCCGATTTCCGCGATTGCAGATGCACAGGTTCAGCCGATCCGTCTGCCCCAGCCCACCTCGCTGTCTCCGCCGATTATACAGCTCGAGAAGGTGTCGACCGGCTATGTGCCGGACAAGCCTGTGTTGCAGCGGCTCAGTTTCCGCATCGACATGGACGACCGCATCGCCCTTCTGGGCAAGAACGGCAACGGCAAATCCACATTGGCGAAACTACTAGCGGGCCGGCTGGATGCACTCGACGGCAAGATCGTCCGAGATCGGAAGTTAAAGATCGGCTATTTCGCACAGCACCAGCTAGACGAGCTGGATCCTGACGCGTCACCCCTGTCGGCCCTTTCCGCCTTGCTTCCCGACCTCACTGTGGGTGAGCTGCGAACCAAGCTCGGCACAATGGGATTTGGTGCGGATAAATTCGACACCGCGATCGGTGCGTTGTCAGGCGGCGAACGTGCGCGCCTGCTACTTGGCGTGTCCACATTGGAGGCACCGCACCTGCTGATATTGGACGAACCCACCAACCATCTGGACATCGACACAAGGGAATCGTTGATCCACGCACTGAACGATTACGAAGGTGCCGTAATTCTGATCAGTCACGACACACACCTCATCGAAACCTGTGCCGACCGGTTGTGGCTGGTGGACGGCGGCTCGGTGCACCCCTATCAGGACGGTCTGGAAAGCTATCAACAATTGGTCCTGAAGCGGGACCGGCCGGAAAAACCCGAAAAGACGCCCGAAAGCGGGGCGGACCGGCGCGAGCAGCGGCGGGCAACCGCTCAGCGCCGGGAAGCCCTGGCACCGCTAAAGAAAGAAATCGCAGCGCTGGAAAAAAACATAGCGGCGCTGGAGAAAAAGCGCCAGGACATCGACAAGGCCTTGTCCGACGAAACTCTTTACACGGAGAACCCGGAAAAGGGACAAGAACTTTCCCGCCGCCATGGCGAAATTACAAAACGCTTGGACGAACTGGAAGCGAATTGGATGGAGCGGCAGGAACGTTACGACACACTTCTGTCTGCGGAAGAAGCCGCAGGCTAGAGCGGCGGACGGTGAAAAAGTCATGGTCTTGGGAATCCATGGTTCGAGACGGCGCTATCGCGCCTCCTCACCATGAGGTTTTTATTTGTTTTCCTCATCCTGAGGAGGGCCGACAGGCCCGTCTCGAAGGATGAAAATGACTTTTTCAGCAAGCTGCTAGGTCGTTCCGCG
>JANQMY010000574.1 GCA_028279895.1 Alphaproteobacteria bacterium | reverse complement strand
GGCACGGCGTTGCTCAATCTCGTCGAGTTTCTTGCGCTCTTCTTCCTGTATGTATGCGTCGGATATCTGGGCGCGACGCACAATCTGTGCATTGAGGACCACTTCGGGGATATCGCCGTCAACCACGGCCCCGATGGCAAGTTCCGGCTGGAACGGTGCGCCGATCTTACGCACGAGGATCACGTCCAAAGGGGCGTCGAGGGCGCGTGCAACCTCGAACGCAACGGGTACGCCGCCTCGGGGAAGGCCGACGACAACGGGTGTGTCTTTGGCGAAACGAGATAGGGCTTGCGCGAGGTATTGGCCGGCCTCGACCCGGTCACGAAAGACGTCGGGAAGCGGCCGTGTGGCGGCGATGTCGTTGCGGTGCAAGTGGTGCTCAAACCAGGTGGCGGCCAAGTTCACCACCTGATCGAGGCAACCGGGTTCCTCAAACAAATGTGTGGCACCATGTACTGTGGCGAGTTCCTTCTCGGTTTCGAGCCGGTCCAACGCATGTTTGTTGAGAGCTAAAACCTGATGGTCGCGGTCACCCACAATCAGCAGAGTGGGCGCACGAACTTGAGGAAGCGCTTGTATGGCTAAGTCGGGCCGGCCACCTCGCGATACGACCGCGTGGACGGTTGCCGGATTGTCAGCAGCAGCCGTCAGCGCGGCCGCGGCGCCGGTGCTGGCGCCGAACAGCCCGATGGGCAGCGTTTGAGTGTCGGCTTGTCGGGACAACCAGCTCAGCACGGTGCTGAGGCGGCCTGCTAGCAGATCGACATCGAACACATTTTCTCGATTGAGTTCTTCGTGCTCGGTCAAAAGGTCGAACAGAAACGTGGCGAAATCTTTGGACTGAAAGCGCTCGGCTACATAGGTGTTGCGCGGACTCAGTCGGCTGCTGCCCGATCCGTGAACGAATACGACAAGGCCTTTTGGTTCTTCCGGAAGTGAGAGAACACCTTTCAATCCATAAGGCTCGATAGTCACCTCCCGAGTATGGTTCGGGGCAGGGCTGTTGGCGGTTGGGCGCTCATACGCTGTTGTCATTTTGCGTTTAGTCTCGCGATGTATGGCAATGATGGTTGCGTTTATGACCCGATCCCAGCGTGACACAGCCGCGGCGCATCGCGTTTGACGGGAATCAATTCCGTGATGACAGGCGTCGCCTCGTTCCGACTGTGGAACAAAGGAAATCGTTTGTTTGCCGACGGAGTTTGACCCGGCTCAATCCTTTTCTCTGCCGCTTGCCTCATACTGCCGTCACCGCATTTTCTTCCCTTGGAACCGAACACAGTCATGACAGTGGACGAAAAAGAGATGGATGTCGGGCGGCATGACGGCACTTTCCGCTGGCGTGTGTTCTTAGCCTGCACCATGCCCGTTTAGATGAGCTTTGCGGAGGCAGGGACCGGGACGGCGCCGTCGATCGAGACGGGACAGCGTGCTGGGTGGATCGCACAGCACTTTTCAGGCCGGCCATATCGGAGCATTTATGGCATCCCGGTGAGCCATTTACAGGTTGTATGGACGCCCTTGTCGGTGCTGATCAACGGACTCATTCTTGTGGTTTTGCTTGATACCGTGCATCCGACGCCACTTCAGTGGAGTTCCGCTTTTGCGTCTGCGATGGAGCGATTGCGCGAGATGGAAGCGTGGCTTCTCGCGCCCCTGGCCGACTATTTCCAGGCTTATGCCGGGCGTGCATTGCCGGATTGGGCCGGTCATCTTGTTTTGGCCTACGCGGTGGCGGGCAGCGCATTCGCGTTAGAGGCCAGGACCTTCGAAACCACGTCCAGCCCTGGCCGCATGGGCATCAGCCTATTCGCGGCAGCCAGCTGGCCGCTGGTTCTTTCCTATTTCGTATTAGACATGTTACGCCGTGCGACGGTTTTCAACTTCGTGCAAGAGCATTCGCGCTTCTATCGGCTGTACAATGTGGCTGTACTCGTGGTGTTCGCGCTGATGATCCTCGCGAATGCGGTTCTTATCGAAGGCGGCAACAGCATCAACGCACCACACGCCTCTTAGTCATCCACCCATTTGCCGTACAGCTCATGGAAGTGGCGCAGCTTGAGCTCATTGTAATCGGCCAGCCGCACATGCTCCCGCGCCGTTGCCTTCAAGCCCGCATATACAAAAGGCAGATTGCGCAAATCCTGATTGAAGATCATGGCAAGCGTGCCCAGCTCCGGCGCATCGGTCCAATCATCGTCCACGTCCAGCCAATGGATCTCGGAAACGGGCGTATAGTTGCCGTCTTCCGGAATAGGCGCCAGGAACATGCATTCCATTATGCATTCTTCATGGTTGTCGCCGTTCGGCCGGAACCGGTAATTGATTTGATTCAACGAGCCCCATGGATGCCAGTTCGGAAACAGGGTTAGAAAGATCGACGATGACAATTCCACGTCGGGGATCTTGTCGGCGATCGAGGGCAGGGCCGTTTTGAGTGCCATGCGCTGCATTTCAGCGCCGATGGCTCGCGGCGACGCCTTGTCGCCCAGCTTTTCCTGAACCTGCTTGGCGATTTCCGAATTGGACATATACGCGTTACCGTTCGCCTGCCGGCCACCGACCCACAAGCACAGATGAGGGTTGGCATCGGTCAGCTCCCCTTCGATCCAATCGGCGTTGACGGTGAATATCCCCGTTTCGCCTTTTGCGGAGGTGACCTTGACCCGTTCGTTCCCGAGATCTTCATAGACCCAACCCGTTAGGGGATGGCGCAGACGGTTCACGCCGTCTTGC
>JANQMY010000535.1 GCA_028279895.1 Alphaproteobacteria bacterium | reverse complement strand
CAGTTTGGCCATGCCGGCTTCCATGTCGCAACGCCGGCCTTCGTCTTTGGCGCGGGCCGCGAAATAGCTGAGCTGCCGCGCGGCCAGAATTTCCACGGCCATCATGACGACTTTGTTCGCCACGCGCGGGAACTCGAAGATCGAACGGCCGAATTGCTGTCGGTCATGGGCATAGGCCAGCGCCAAGTCCATGGCGTTTTGGGCGACCCCGATCGCGCGCGCGGCGGTCTGGATGCGGGCGCTTTCGAAGGTTTGCATGAGCTGCTTGAAGCCTTGGCCTTCTTCGCCGCCGAGCAGTGCTGTTGCGGGCACTTCGAAACCGTCGAAGCCCAGTTCATATTCCTTCATGCCGCGATAACCGAGCACGCCGATCTCGCCGCCGGTCATGCCGGCTGCCGGAAAAGGGTCTTCCGTGGTGCCCCGAGGTTTTTCGGCCAGGAACATGGATAAGCCCTTATGGCCTGGCTCGGCCGCGTTGCTGCGCGCCAACAGCGTCATTAGATCGGTGCGGGCAGCGTGGGTGATCCAGGTCTTGTTGCCGGTAATCTTGTAAACATTGCCCTCTTTCACCGCGCGGGTCTTTAGGGACGCCAGGTCCGACCCGGTGTTGGGCTCGGTGAATACCGCGGTTGGTAGAATTTCCCCGGAAGCAATCTTGGGAAGCAGCGACGTCTTTTGCTCTTCCGTGCCGTTGGCGAGGATAAGCTCGGCGGCGATTTCGGACCGGGTGCCCAGCGATCCGACGCCGATATAACCGCGGCTCAGTTCTTCGGACACGACGCACATGGCCGTCTTGCCCATACCCAATCCGCTGAATGATTCCGGCACAGTCAGGCCGAAGACGCCCAGCGAGGCCATCTCGTTGACGACATCGTCCGGGATCAACTCGTCTTTCAGATGCCACTCATGGGCATGGGGCAGCACTTTTTCACGGGCGAAACGCTGGAACTGCTCGCGGATCAGGCCCAGCGTGCCATCCAGCCCGTCATTGGCTTCCTGCCCCTGGCCGATGAGCTCCGCAAGGCGTGCGCGGTTTTCGTCGCTCGCGCCCAGCGCAACCACGTTCGATACCGCTGCGGACGCGGCCAATTGGCACCCAGCATCCGCTGCATTGACATCTTGCGGTCGTAGAATCTCACCCTGGCTCATGGGCAGTCCGCCCGACAACTGCGCCAGATATTCGGCGAAGACGGCGTGGGTAAGCCTTTGTTCCAGCTCGCCCAGCGACTCGGCTTGCTCAAGCCGCTGCGCCCAATTGTGGACTTGCCGCAGAGCTTCCACGGTTGTGGCGATCCAGGCTAAGCCGTGGCACGCAAACTGGCCGGCGCGCCCTTTATCCGCCGCCGGCACGACGGCCTGCCGGACGGCTGCGAGATAGCTGTCGGCATCGGACAAAGCTTGCGTGCAGGCCGGGTCTAACGCCGTTGTCAAAGACATGTCATCCACTTTCAGAAAAAGACTCTATATAAAGCAAACCGGTGTCCTGCGTTTTTGCGTATGATAGGTCAGAGTACAAGGCCCATCGGCGAAATGACGCGGACCTGCCGCCGAAGTGGTGGGCTGCCACCACCTTTCTGTACCGAGTTGCGTAAAACATAAGACAGACAAAATAAGTGGCCCTTCGCGCCCATTTGTTCAGCTGAGGTTCATAAAGACAAGATTGCAACCGTCACAAACCCCTGAAATCTAAGCAATTTTTGGGTGGATTTGCCGTTTCTGTGACTGCGATCACAGATTGGACGGGTCCGGAATCGCTAGGGTTAATCCAATAACAGCGCCCGAATACATAAGGGCGGTTTCGTGGGAATTGGGATTTACCGGTGGTTTCTGGGGCGTCAGCCCCAAGGGGGACTTCTCCCGACATGACGGTCCGGTGATCTTTGGATTGGAGGACTTGATGGTTAAGTATGCCCCCCGTCTTGGAACTGTGGAGCCCTTGCGGCCCGGCACGGTTCAGCAGGATCACGAACGAGACGACATTGTCGATCCGCCATTCGAGTCGGACACGCACGATCGTTCGGCCCATGCCGAACAAGAGCGGGCCTACCATATCCGCGACTTTAACGACATTGAGGAATGGGCCCCGTTGCGCGGCTACAATGATGAAGGCGAACCGGTCTTCATCCATGATGATTTGTCCTATCGCATGGGGCGCGACGGGCGCGAGCTGACGGACGATTATTTGATCGCCAAGCTGGACGAATATGACGCTCGGATTACCGAAGCCGTTTGCATGCGCCGGGCACAGCGTGACTTGGTGCGCACGCGCTTTCGCGACATGGTGGCGGCCATTCTGGGGCCGGAAAACCGAATCCGCTGGAACCGCAGCGACAATCTGGTCGACAGCGACACGCGCCGCATCGTGAACGCTCATTTGGCGGAAACGAATAAGCTGTCCGGCAAGTTTGCGCTGGCGCTTGGGGCGTTGGCATCGGCCATCATTTTTGTGGGCGCGCTTTATGCGGACTACGCAATTTTGTCCGAGTTCTGGACGCGTTCCTTCATGAATGAGTTTCTGGAAGTGCCGCCGGCACTGGTGTCGAGCCTGTGGTCCAAATCGCTTCAAGTCTTGTTTGCCGCGATTGCGATTCACTATTTGGTCTCGCGCATGACCCATTTCGGGCGGGGGATATTTATTTCGGGCGTTGCCGTCGTGACGGTCTTCCTGCTCATCAGCATCGGCACGCTGAGCGGCCAGAGCACGCCGCGCGTCGATGCGACAGGCGTTGAGCAGTCTTCATCGGAATCTGCGGATGCTACGCTGGCGGCGTTGGGGCTTCTCCCGGCCGCGGTGGCTGAAACCGGTAGCGAAGAGGACGTTGCGGCTGCTGCTGCGCAAGCACCGCGCGAAGGCTGGTGGCCCGATTTGCTCGGCTGGTTCCAGGCCTATTCTTGGGACATCTGGTACATGTCGATCTTCTTTGTGGTGACGTCGGTCGGTGCGCTGGCTCTGCATTCCGCGTCCACCCAGTTCTCGCGGCTGGTTAAGCTGGAGGATGAAGAAACCCGCCGCAAGCAGCGTTTCAACCTGCGCCGGTTAGAATCCGAGTACAATGTGCACGACCAATTCTTGAAGGAAATCGTGCGGGCACCGGTACGCGAACAGCATATCCGCCGGTATCTGGGCAATCAGATCACTCAGTACTCGGAAGGGGCGGCTGGTGGCGGCCAGGAAAATCACCCGAATCTTAATGGCGTCTATCGCCGGGTTCTTGAAAGCTGGTGCGCCATGAAACGCCGTTCCTTGAAGGAAATGGCCGATGCAGGCGAGCAGCATGTGCGCCGGCGCGATCGTCAACAGCGCCGCAGTGAAGGGGGTAACGGCTTCCAAATCATTCCCGGTCGCCGCGACGACAAGGTCACAGAAGGGTAGGTCATGATGAGAAGTGTGATGAAAGCTTGGACTCGGATTGTATCTGCCGCGGCGCTGGCCGTAGGGGTTTCATTCGCGGCGGCGGTTCCGTTGGTGGCGCAGGAAGCGCCGGCCCATCTCGTCATCGGCCTCGACCTCAGCAGCAGCAATCCCCTGGTGGCGGACCCCGCCTATGCGGCAAAAATAGCGGATCGAGTGGCACCGCTGGTGGAAGACCTGCCTATTAAGTCGAAGCTGACATTGCGCACACTGGGGAATTATGGCGGCACCGGTAACAATTTGCGGCTCGACCGCGTGATCAGCACGAAGGACCGCTCTGAAGACGTGGCGCGGCTGGTGCAAGGTATCATCGCCGGTGTGCCGACCCTGATCGAGAAAGGCACGCTGCAGGTTCACAACCGCACGAATATCGTCCCATTCCTCGAAAACATGGCCGAAATTGTTGACTGCCGTGCCATGTCCACCCGGGTGATCCTGGCTTCCGACGGGGTGGAAGATTCACAGTATGTGCGGCTGATCAAAGACGGGTCCAGCCTGCCACTGCCCGAAGACAAAATCTTCAATCGCTGCGATGAGTTGCAGATCCTGGGTCTTGGCCAGGGTGTCGACAACCCGACCACGACGAAACGTCTGCGGGCTGAGTGGCGGAATTGGAGCATCGCGGCCGGCTTCCGCACTTTCCAAGGCTTGAACGACTGGTAGGCTGTCGTAGGCGCTACCAGAGAAATCCGAGCCGCGCCCGCACATCCGCCGGGGTCGACCCTGCGTCTCTCAGGGCTTGAATCGACAAGTCGGCGTCGCGCTTGGAAAGCCGCCGTCCGTCCGCCGCTTTGATCAGTTTGTGGTGGTCGTAGATCGGCGCCGGCAGGCCGAGCAATTCTTGCAGCAAGCGATGAACCGATGTGGCGTGGAACAAATCCTCGCCCCGCGCCACATAATTGATGCCGAATGAGGCGTCGTCGACCACGGTGCACAGGTGATAGCTTCCCGGAAAATCCTTCCGGGCCAGGACGATATCGCCCAAGAGTTCGGGGGCGCAGCGCATTGTCCCCGTTTCGCCGTCAGGGCCGGCTCCCACTTCTTCGAAGAAAAGATCGCCCCCCAACAAGTCGAAGGCGCGGGTTAAGTTTAGCCGCGTCACCGATGGCTTGCCGGCAGCTATCCGATCCATGACCTCGGTGTTCGATAAGCCGCGGCAGGTGCCGGGGTAGAGAATGCCCTCGGGGCCGTGGGGGGCGTGCAAGCTGCGGGCGGCTTCTTCGGCGATCTCCTTTCGGGTGCAAAAGCACGGATAAGTCACCCCAAGCGTCGCCAGGATTTCTAAGCTGCCGCGGTAGTGGTCCTGCCGCTCGGATTGGCGCACCACGGGTTGCAACCACCCAATGCCGAGCCACGCCAAATCCTCGAGAATCGCTTGTTCGTACTCTGTACGACAGCGCCCTTGGTCGAGGTCGTCCATGCGCAGCAGGAAGGCTCCTCCGGCCGGCAAGGTTTTCTCGAAGGTGTAAAGCGCTGAGAACGCCGTGCCCAAATGCAGTAGTCCGGTTGGGCTGGGGGCAAACCGTGTGCGCAACGCGGCGGTCATACGGGCGGTGATGAAAGTGGAAGCAAATGCATCTTGGCCTTATACCATGGAGCGAATGGCTAAAACGCAAGATGCGCCACGCATCAAGACCAAAGAAGATCTCGCCGCGGGTTTGCGCGTGCTGGCGCAAAAGGAGAAGCGTTTTTCGCACGCCCTCAAGGTCGTGCCGGATGTGCCGTTGCGCGCCCGGCCCGAAGGATTCGCGTCTTTGGTATCGATCCTTGTGCACCAACAAGTCTCCCTGGCCAGCGCAGCTGCAATTTGGCGGCGCGTAGAAGCCGGTATTGACCCTTTCGATGCCCGCCGCGTTTTGATGCTGAAGGATGCCGACCTCAAAGCGATGGGGCTGAGCCGGCCGAAGGTGAAATATGTCAAGGCGCTGGCCGAGGCAGTGGTGGACGGGTCCTTGTGCCTGGAAGACCTCGGCAAAATGCCCGAGGAGGACGCGCGCCGGCAGCTCACGGCAGTGGTGGGCATCGGGGACTGGACGGCCGATATCTACCTTCTGTCTTGCCTTGGCCATCCCGACATTTGGCCGGCGAAAGATATTGGCCTTCAAGCGGCGACCCAGGCGTTGTTCGATTTGCCCAATCGTCCGACAGCGGATGAAATGTCGGAGCTTGCCGAAACCTGGCGGCCCTGGCGCGCCGTTGCCGCGCGTGTGCTGTGGTCTTACTATCGGGAAATCAAAAGCCTGCCGCCGGCAGTATAAGAGACAAAGGGGACCTATATGTCATCAGGTTTGACGGGGCCGCGTTTGCCCGCAAAGACCGGTAAGGCGGAACGGTTAATCGTCATGTGTCATGGCTATGGCGCCGACGGGAACGATCTGATCGGTTTGGCGCCCCATTGGCAGAACATGTTGCCGGCGGCAGCCTTTGTCGCGCCGAACGGGCCGGAACGCTGTGACATGTCGCCTATGGGCTATCAGTGGTTTCCCATTTCGCGCATGGACCCGGATGAACTCGCCAAGGGAATAGAAAGTGCGGCGCCCTTGTTGGATGCGTTTATCGACGAAGAATTGGCCCGGCACGAATTAGGGCCGAATCAACTCGCGCTGGTCGGGTTCAGTCAGGGAACCATGCTGTCATTGCATGTGGGCCTGCGCCGCCAAACGCCGCCTGCTGCGATCGTCGGTTTTTCAGGGACGCTGGCAATGCCGGAACGGCTCGATGAGATCACGGCGCGGCCACCCATTCTGCTGGTGCACGGGGACCAAGACGAGATGATTCCGGCGGCCGCTCTATTTGGATCGGCGAGCGCCTTGGGGGCTGCGAACCTTACGGTGCAATGGCATGTATCTCATGGCATCGGCCATTCGATCGGCCCGGATGGTATTGCGATTGCCGGAAAATTCCTGCTGGATGGCTTTCAACAGCGCCTAACCATCCCCACATAGGCGTGCCAATGCGCTGAGGAGCCGTGGCTGTACACCGTATGCGGTACCGTCATAAGATGGTAATACTGTATATAGTATAGTCTGCGCCGAGAGCGGAGGCACAAGGCTGGTGAGGCTGGCTGGTGTGCGAAGACGCGCATTGCCAGGCACCTTGATCTTCGGCGCTTCGCCTTGGATGATGAGGGATTGGCGGGCTCAAATCTCGCGAGAGGGGCCTGCAGCGAATGGAGTATTCGATGCGTGCAGCCTTCAAGTCGCCGGACAGTTGTCCCGCATTGGTGTTGAATGCGGATTACCGGCCGCTGAGCTACTTTCCCCTGTCACTCTGGTCGTGGCAGGACGCGATCAAGGCTGTGTTCCTGGAACGCGTCAACATCGTGTCCGAATATGATGAAGTGGTGCGGTCGCCCAGCTTTGAAATGAAGCTGCCCAGCGTGGTGAGTTTAAAAGACTATGTACGCCCCGCGCGTTACCCAGCCTTCACCCGCTTCAACGTGTTTCTGCGCGACAAGTTTTCCTGCCAGTATTGCGGCAGTCCGGAGGATTTGACCTTCGATCATTTGATCCCGCGCTCGCGTGGCGGCAAGACCACTTGGGAGAACGTCATCACGGCGTGCAGCCCCTGCAATCTGCGTAAAGGCGGCAAGCTGGTGGATGAATGCCACATGTATCCGGCGTCGATTCCGATGCGGCCGACCGTGCAGGATCTGCACAAAAACGGCCGGCGCTTCCCGCCCAACTATCTGCACGATAGTTGGCAAGACTATCTGTATTGGGACAGCGAACTGGAGCCGTAAGGTCTGTATTCAAGGACTTTGCCGTCCGGCTGCCCCAATCAAACAAAAGAATCTAATCAAATCTTTTCCGACAGCCGAATGGCCAGGCGGCAGCCCGCTTTGATGGCGCCGCTGAGCAGCGGATAGCCCGGGGCTTGTTCGGCGCCTTCCGCGAGTGCCGTTTCTTTGTGTTCGATTTCTTCCGCGCGGAATTGGGTGACGACTTTCTTGAAGTCGGGGTTTTTGTCGCCCAGTTCCCGCTCTTGCGCGGCATAGTGCTCGTCGATGACGTCTTCGACTGCGGCGGTGCAGGCCATGGCTGCTTTCTCACCCATGAGGGCCGTGGCGGCCCCTAGGGCGAAACCGGCCACGTCCCACACAGGCTGCAGGGCCGTGGGGCGCACGCGATGCTCCGTAACCAGACGATTGAACGTGTCCAAATGGTGCTGCTCCTGTGCCGCCATTTTCCGGATAGTTGCGGCGGAGGCACGTGTCGAGGGCCGCCGTCCGAGTACGGCCAGTTGGCCTTCATAGATGCGCACCGCTCCGTGTTCACCGGCGTGATCGACACGGATCATTTCTTCCAGCCGGCGGCGCTCGTCTCGGCGGCCGGGGAGTTCCGGCGTTTTGTCGTCTTTAAAAGCGGGCATGGGTTCGCTCTCTTCCGTACGCAAATCTTGGTCGCGGGTGCGGTGCCGCTTAACGCGGTTCCTTCGCTTGGAAGGCGCCCCATCCGGAAACCAGCGCCAGCCCTAGCGAAATCAATACATTGTAGCCTGCCAGGGAAATGCCCAAAAAGCTCCAGGGTATCTCGTCGCAGCGCACCACGGTGGCATCCTCAAAGTTTTCCTGAAAGTCCTTGAACGAGTCCGGCAAGACGGCGGCACCCGAACATCCGGCAGGGCCCGCCCACCACTTTTGTTCGACCCCCACATGATAAAACGCAATGCCCGCGCCCACTAAGAATACCACTGCACCCAGTCCAAGCAGGCTGCGGGCCGACGCCCGAGGCAGAGGACGCACATAGTGGGCGGTCGCCGCCAGCAGTCCCACCAGCATGCCGATCCAATAGGGCGGGCGTTGCCATAGGCACATCTCGCAGGGGGCGAGACCCAGCCCAATCTGGAAAAAATAGGCGCCGCCCAGGGTTGCGATCGAAACGGCGAACACAGCCCAACCAACCTGATTCACCGACGCGTCTCGGATGTAATGCAAACCGGCGGAAGAAGTCAGTAAGGTCATGCTATGGGTGCCGCGAGATTGTCGACGTCAATACAACAGCGACAATATAAGGGTGATGGCGCCGGTTCCCAATGTGGCCAACAGCCCGACCCAGATCGCGCCCAAAATGGTCCCGCCCAGAATGAGTAAGCTGTCTTTCTCCATGAACCCGATCGATATGATCGCCACCGCGATACCGGGTACTGTGTTGGTGCCCGGCAGCGGTACCAGGATAGAGGCGGAAAAAACCAGAAGGAAAAGACCGAGCAGGCGTTCGATTGGACCGCTGACGAGCCACGGGGCCCTAGGTTTGCTGATGTTTTCGACCCAGCCGATATAGCGCTTGGCGCGATGGGCCATATCCCGGAAGCTGTCGACGCCGATGGTGCGCCGGCGCAGGAAGGGCGGCAGCCAAGGCCGGTGCCGACCGATCGCCACCTGGCCCGCAATGAACAACATGGGCAATGCCACTATTTGGGGCACGCCATACAGAAAGGGCAGGCAGCAAGGCAGGGCAAAGATCAGCAGCAATAGGCCAAAGGCACGATCCTCCAACGTATCGATCAATGTGCCGATGGAGATGCGGTCCGTTTCCGCCGTGTCGGCAAGATCCACCAGGACATCAGAGATGCTTTTGGTTGTCTCGATCATCGGTGTCTCCGCCGTTTCCGGCGTGGACGGTGAGAGATCTGCCATGAACGCGCCCCCAAACCTTAACGATTGATGATGGCATAGCATGCACACAGGGGGGTTGATAGGCCGTGAATTTGGGCATTTTGGTGGCCGGGGGCCGCGTAATCCGTCTCGTTTTGGGGGTGCTGCCGGGATCGAGGAAAGGTGATTGACCTTCGATGCCGATGGCCTATCATGCGCGGCCTTCCGGTAAGGGGCGATCCGCCCTGGCGTGCCGGGCCCCTGTGGCGGAATTGGTAGACGCGACAGACTCAAAATCTGTTGTCCGCAAGGACGTGCCTGTTCGAGTCAGGCCAGGGGCACCAGCCTTCGCAATTTGTCGAGCGAAGCAAGATTAGCGAGAAGGCTGTTGCGCTGAAGTTCCGAAGGAACGAAGGCGGACTTTTCGCCGCTTCGGCTCGGCAAGCCAGCCCACCAGTTCGAGCATTCTCGACTGTTGGGCACCCATCCTTGAAAAGACCTCACGAAAACGTTGGCGGAACACGCGTTTAACTCGCGCTAGTGTCCTTGCGTGCGTTGCGTCATTCATCGCGCTGCTAAGAAAACAAGGGATAAACGCCACGGCTAATGGCGGGGTATTGAGGGAACATTTCAGATGAAATCATTGACACTATTTTTGCTGCGCCTCTCCACAGGGCTTTTGATGGTGGTGTGGGGGCTCATCAAGATTCAAGCACCACAGGCCGCCATTGGCGTCTCCGACAAGTATTATGCCGGCACGCTCAGCGGCGACTGGATGCAGATGCCTCTCGGCGCGCTTCAGGTGGCGGTGGGTGTGCTCGTCCTGTTGGGGATTTTCCGGCGCATTGTCTACCCGATCCAAGCGGTTTGGCTTGTTTTGGGAGCGGTGGTGATCTGGCAATACATTCTCGACCCGTTCGGCGTTTTTCTGTTTGAAAATGCGGACGACGCCCAAGTGCTGTTTTTTCCGTCTTTCACGGTGGCCATCGCCGCGATCGTTTTGCTTGTCTATAGAGATGACGATGGGTGGTCTTTGGACAGGGCCCTGTTCCGGGGCTGAGCGCGCCGGCGGTTCCTTAACAGGCGCGGTTTAACGGTCTTGGTGCTGACAAAGCTGTGCTTTGGGCGTGGCGAACGTGGTGCCGGCCTCTTCAGCTCAGCACCTTTTGCACCGCCTCGTGCCATGACTTGAGCAGATCGTCGCGGGTGCCCGCATCCATTTTGGGGTCGAAGCGCGCCTCGCACTGCCACTGGCTGGTGACTTCGTCGAGAGAGCCGTAGATGCCGGCCTTCAACCCGGCGAGATAGGCCGCGCCCAGCGCCGTCGTCTCCATAACGCGCGGACGGTCGACCGTGAGGTTCAGCGTATCGGCAAGGAACTGGCATAGCCAGTTATTGGCCACCATGCCCCCATCCACCCGTAAGCCGGTGGGCGTCACCCCGTCCTGGGCCATGGCATCGAACAGATCCGCCGTCTGGTAACAAACGGATTCGAGGGTGGCGCGGGCAATTTCCGCCGGGCCGGTGGCGCGGGTGAGGCCGAAGATGGCGCCGCGTGCTTCCGGTTCCCAGTGGGGCGCGCCCAGCCCCGTAAAGGCCGGCACCAGATAAACCCCCGCATTACCGTCCAGCTTGGCGGCCAAGCCCTCCGTCTCGCCAGCGCTTTTGATGAGGCCCATTTCGTCGCGCAACCACTGCACGGCAGCGCCCGCCACGAAGATCGAGCCCTCAAGTGCATAGGTGGTCGCCCCGTCGATCCGATAGGCGATGGTGGTGAGCAGCCGGTTCTTCGATGCCACGGCGTCCGCGCCGGTGTTCAAGACCACAAAGCAGCCCGTGCCATAGGTGCTTTTGATGGTGCCCGGCGCGAAGCAACATTGACCGACCGTGGCGGCTTGCTGATCGCCCGCCACGCCGTAAATCGGCAAGGGGCGGCCGAAAAGGCTCGGCTCTGTCGTACCGAACTCTGCCGCGCAATCGAGCACGGCGGGCAGCATTTGTGCAGGTACACGGAAGATCTCTAGAAGTTCAGGGTCCCATTCGCCGTTGTGAATGTTGTAGAGATTTGTCCGGCTGGCATTGGTCGCGTCGGTCACATGCGCGGCGCCGCCGGTCAGCCGCCATATCAGATACGTGTCGACCGTGCCGAACGCCAGCTCGCCGTTCTCGGCCTTGGCCCGTGCGCCGTCCACATTGTCCAGCAGCCAGGCAGCCTTGGTGGACGAGAAATAAGGGTCCAGCAGCAGGCCGGTCTTTGTTTGGATCTGTGGTTCAAGGTTTTGGCTTTTGAGTGTGGCACAAAGATCGGCGGTGCGCCTGTCTTGCCAGACAATGGCCCGGTAAATGGGCGCGCCGGTTTTGCGGTCCCAAACCAGCGTGGTCTCCCGCTGGTTGGTGATGCCAATGGCGGCGACCTTGTGGCCGCCCGCTTCCGCGCTTTCGAACGCCGCCCGCGCCGTCGCTAATGTGGTGCGCCAAATGTCTTCCGGGTCGTGCTCTACATGGCCGTCCGCCGGATAGTGTTGCGGAAACTCTTCCTGGGCGGTGGCAATCTCGCGGCCTTGCGGGTCGAAGACGATGGCACGGCTGGACGTGGTGCCTTGGTCGATGGCCAAGACGCATGAGTCTGACGGCATGATGAAAGCCCGTTTTTGTTGTTCTTAGCTGACGTTTTGGCGCCAGACCTGGGGCGGCTTGCCCTCCATCATGTCGGAGAGGGCGGACAGCTCGATGCGCCACGGTGTCAGCTTCAGCAGGCCGTAGGTGGGATCGTTTACGTCTTTCCAAAACAGGCCCAAATCATATCCCAGGGGTTCGGGAATGTCGCCGAACAGCTTCCACAGCCGCTTTTTTTCGTCCATGTCGTCGATCCATTCGGCCTTGCATTCCGCGAAGATCTGCTTGTGGTCCGGGTCCCAATAGGACAAGGACACCCAAGGGCTGTGGTCGATATGTTTGGCTTTGTGGCCGTCGCGTCCGGTCGCGATCCAGCCCGTGCAGCCTTCCCAAATCGGGTGAAGCAGCCGCGCGCGGGGGCGATCCCGGGTGTCGATGGTGGTGACCGTCGCCCAGACAATCTTGGCCACGCGGGCCATGAATTCTTTTTCGATGTCGGAGAATGATTTGACGTCCATGCTGAAGCCTCCCGGTTGGTTCTTTGCCGGGAAGCGTAGCCTGTTCGCTGACGTCGTGCCAGGGTTACGGGCGGATGCCGGGCGCTATTTTACCGGCGGCTGGGACAGGGGTGGGGCAGTGGTGACGGGCTGCTGGTTTTCCAGGCTCGGCACCAGTGGGACGGTGAAGGTCTCTTTCGTGCGGGCGCAGTGGTTTCGGAACGTGCCGACAATGGTCCAGCTTTTTGCCGGACCGGCGGCGCCATCCATGCGAAAGATCCGGTTGACACGGCCGTCGCCCCCGCCGCCGAAGAGGGAGGTCACATCGACCGAGATACCCACGCCGCCGCCGACACCGCTTCGGCTGCCGCCGCTGACGCCACCACCCACGCCGACTCTGCCGCCCGATCCGCCGCGGCCCCTGTCGCGAATGTTCTTGCCTTTTCGAAACGTCGTTTTGTCTTGGTCAAGGATGGCCACATCGCTGACCCGCAAGCAGGGGTCGTTACCGCTTTCGCCCGCGAAGCTCGGGCGCAGCCGGAGCAACAGTCGGTCCTGCCCGTGGCGGTATTCCGACCACAGGACGCCGACGCTGAGACTGAAACGACCAGCGCCTTCCAAGGGGCCGTCCTGGTCGGCCCGCCGGGCGAACATGGGGGCGCGCGCGGTTCGAATGAGGGCTTCGACGCCGGTCAGGTCTCTGTCGGCAAGCGCGGTATCGATGTCCGATTTCAACTTGGACCAGGCAGCGTCTTCTAGTCGGGTCAGCAGGCCGTCGCGGTCCGGCAATGTCTCTTGCGCAAAGCGCGCATGTTCTACGGTGATCCAAATGCTGCGTAACCGCGTAACATCCATTGCAGAGATTGCGTTCTCCGCTTCTTTGACGACACATTCTGCCCAAACCTGCTTCGCCGAAGATGTGTCGAATTGCTGATCCGTCAGCGGGGGAACGATCTGTAACGCTTCCGTGACACACCTCTCGACCGCCGGATCAGCGATGAAGCTGCTGTCCTCCGCAACGGCAAATGTAGGCGATACCAAAGCCGCAATAACACCCAGCGCTTGTGCGGCGTTTGCTCGTGCGCTTTTGCCTAGTCCTTTTGCAATTGTTGACACTTTGGAACCCTCAGCTTTCGTTCCCATACGGAATCCTCTGGAAATTGGCCATTTTTGTGGCATGTCGACCCGCCATTTTGGCGCTCTTTTCATCATCTGCGTTTGCGCTTTGGATCACTGTTACGCTCGTGCATTTTTGCGGGTCTCCTATGCAGAGAATGCAATTCAAAAATGCCTCGGGCCTCCTACATCAAGGGTCGGCAACATTGCCGTATTTTATGGAGAGATGAAATGACTTTCACACGTGTCCTGGAAGCTGTGTCGCTGACGTTGGTTGCGGCCGGTTTTGCAATCGCGGTGCTTAATTTTGGCATCCCGACTCTTGCCTAATAAATGCGAGGAAGCATAAGCCCAGGGACGTAAGATTCCGATCTTGTCATGTGCTTAGAAGACAATCGGTTGTCACTTAACTGTCAAGGTACGGAATATCGGGTTACGAAAAATTAACAATCCGGAAAGGTTGCAAAACGCGAAGTGAACATCGCTTCCATCATCCAAAGCCGAGGCCCGCGTCTTCCCCAAGACGCGGGCCTCGGTGATTCTGCGGGCCGGCCGTTTTATGATTAACGCAAAATAAATCGTCTCTGTGGCCTTCTACGAACAATGGAGGACCACATGGCCTACGCTCACGCAGAAGATCTGCCTTTACCGCAGGATGCCCGCACCGAAAATCAGGATATCATTACACTGACGATTGAGTGGGGTGCCACGTCCATATCCGAGTGGCAGCGCCTGCTCAATCGAGTGCCGCGCTCCAATGTGATTCAGACTTTTGCCTATGCCAAGGCGGTCAGGTCGGCAAAACACCAAATGACACGCTTCGGCGTGATCAAGGAGAACGGCGCACCGGTGGGTCTGGTCCAGATACAGGAAGTGAAACTGTTGGGCATGTTCCACACCGTGGTCTTGGATCGCGGTCCCTTGTGGTTTGCGGAGAACGTGCCGTCCGAATATTGGGAAGCCTTCTTCAAGACGTTCGACCGTGAGTTTCCGCGCCGGATCGGGCGGTGGCGCCGGATCATGCCGGAACTCAGCGAATCCGATGAGAACCTTCGTCTGTTGATTTCATCGGGCTTGCGCATCGTGCGCGAAGGTTATCGGTCGATTTGGCTCGACCTGCGCGACCCCTTGGACGACATCCGCAAACGCTTCAAAGGCAAATGGCGCAACGCGCTAAACGCCGCCGAGAAAAGTGGGCTTGATGTGGCCATCGATTGGCAAATGGAAACACTGCCCTGGCTGCTGATGGAATATGAAGCGGATAAGAAGGAACGTAAATATGACGGCCCGTCGGCCTCTTTCCTGCATTGCCTGACCCACGCAGCGCGCGGCACCGGGAATGTGATTGTGCTGCGGGCCATGCGCCGGGACCGGCCTCTTGCGGCCATTCTGATTTTGCGCCACGGCAGTTCGGCCACCTATCAGATTGGCTGGACCAGCGAGGAAGGGCGCAAAACCAAAGCCCACCATCTTCTGTTATGGCGCGCGTGCTTGGCGTTGAAGGATGTGGGGGTGGAATGGTTTGACGCCGGCGGCATCAATGAAGAGCACGCCGCCGGAGTGACCAAGTTCAAACGGGGACTTGGCGGCAAGGAATACCGGCTCGTCGGGACATTTAGTTAGCAAGCGCTTAGCCGTCCCACTCCCCCTTCCCAACCACCCGATAAGGTACCCTAGAGCGCGATCAGGTTAAGTGGAATCCGGTTAACCGTCCGATCGCGCGACCAACGGTGAATCGTAGGCATGATCATGTTTCACGGAAACATGATCATGCCCTAGGGGTGGTTGGGAAGGGGGAGCGGGACGGTCAGGTCATCAAACCAAGTTAATCGAACGCCTCGTCCCAAGACCCTTCGGTGGACGCTTTCGAGTATTCGGTCGCGCGGTTCTCGAAGAAGTTCGTGTGTTCGATGCCGTTCAGCATTTCATCCATCCACGGCAGCGGATTGACGTTCATGGAGAAAACCGGCGGCAAGTCGAGCTGGGTCAGACGCCGGTCGGCGATGTAGCGGATATAGTCCTTCACCTCGGCGGCATTCAGCCCATCCACACCGCCCATCTCAAACGCCAGATCGATAAAGGCGTCTTCGTGGTCCACCACGGTCAGGCAGGCCTGGGTAATGTCTTTTTTCAAGCCTTCGGTCCACAGCTCCGGGTTTTCCTCGATGAAGGTGCGGAAGAGTTTGATGGATGAGTGGGTGTGCAGGGTTTCGTCGCGGGCGGACCAGGTCACGATCTGACCCATGCCGCGCATTTTGCCGAAGCGTGGGAAGTTCATGAGAATGGCAAAGCTGGCGAAAAGCTGCAGCCCTTCCGTGAAGCCGCCGAACACCGCCAGGGTTTTGGCAATGTCCTCTTTCGTCTCCACACCCCATTGCTGCATGTAATCGTACTTGTCCTTCATCTCCGCATATTTGAGGAAGGCTTCATACTCGATTTCAGGCATGCCAATGGTGTCGAGCAAATGGCTATAGGCGGCAATGTGCACGGTTTCGATGTTCGAGAAGGCGGACAGCATCATCTGCACTTCGGTAGGCTTGAACACCTGCGCGTAATGCTTCATGTAGCAATTGTTCACTTCCACATCCGCTTGCACGAAGAAGCGAAAGATCTGGGTGAGCAGATTGCGTTCCACATCGCTCAAGTTCCGGTGCCAGTCTTTTACGTCATCGGCCAGGGGGACTTCTTCCGGCAACCAGTGAATCCGCTGCTGGGTCAGCCAGGCTTCGTAAGCCCAAGGGTATTGAAAGGGCTTGTAGACAAGCCGCTCTTTGAGCAAAGACATCCGTGTACGTCCGTTTAATTTAAGCGTCTATTGACAGGACAGGCATTCTTCGTAGTCGGTGACCGGCTGGGGGGCAGCGGCCACTTTAGGCAGATCGTCTAGATTGACCAGCGGCACCAGCTTCAGCCCTTTTTCCGGTTGGGCGGGGGCTTCGGCTTTTTCCGCGCGCTGGATCGACAGCGACCGGCAATAGTAAAGCGATTTTACGCCTTTCTTCCAAGCCGGATAATGGATTTGGTGCAAATCCCGTTTGTGCACATTAGCCGGCAGGAACACGTTCACCGATTGGGCCTGATCGATCATCGGGGCGCGGTCGGCGGCATGTTCGACGACCCAGCGCTGATCCAGTTCGAAAGCGGTCTTGAACACGTCTTTCTCGTCTTGGCTCAAGAAATCGAGATGCTGAACGGAGCCGCCATTGATGGTGATCGAACTCCAGGTGGCGTCGTCGTCCCTGCCTTTTTCCGCCAACAGGGCTTTGAGATAGCGGTTGCGCACATTGAACGACCCGGTGAGGGTTTTGTGGGTGTAGCTGTTGGCCGCAATCGGTTCGATGCCGGGGCTCGCGCCGCCGCAGATGATCGAAATCGAGGCGGTAGGGGCAATGGCGGTTTTGTTGGAGAACCGCTCCATCATGCCGTAGTCGGCAGCGTCGGGGCAGGGGCCGCGTTCCTCGGCCAAAGCCTTCGAGGCAGTGGCGACCTGGCTGCTGATGTGCTGGAACATCATCTTGTTCCAGGACCGGGCAATGGCGCATTCAAAGGGAATCATTTTCTTCTGCAGGAAGGAATGAAAGCCCATAACGCCCAGCCCCACACTGCGCTCGCGCATGGCGGAATAGCGGGCGCGGGCCATGCTGTCGGGTGCCTTCGCGATGAAATCGTCGAGCACATTGTCCAGGAACCGCATGACGTCTTCGATGAATTGAGGGTCCTCTTCCCACTCGTCATATTTTTCCAGATTGAGCGATGACAGGCAGCAGACCGCGGTGCGCTCTTCGCCCAAATGGTCGATTCCCGTAGGCAAGGTGATTTCGCTGCACAGGTTCGACGTCTTCACTTGCAGGCCCGCCAGCTTTTGATGCTCGGGCAGTGCTTTGTTCACGTGATCGATATTGACGATATAGGGTTCGCCGGTTTCGATGCGTGCGGTCAACAAGCGGATCCAAAGCCCGCGGGCAGATACGGTTGCCTGGACGCTCTTGTCTTTCGGGCTGAGCAGCGCCCAACTTTCGTCATTCTCCACCGCGCGCATAAACGCATCGCTCACCAGCACGCCATGATGCAGGTTGAGCGCTTTGCGGTTCGGGTCGCCGCCGGTCGGTCGGCGCAGCTCAATAAACTCTTCGATCTCCGGGTGATCGATCGGCAGGTAAACCGCCGCGCTGCCCCGGCGCAAAGATCCTTGGCTGATCGCGAGGGTCAGGCTGTCCATCACGCGGATGAACGGAATGATGCCGGAGGTTTTGCCGTTGCCGGAGACTTTCTCGCCGATGGACCGCAGATTGCCCCAATAGCTGCCGATGCCGCCGCCGCGTGCTGCCAGCCAGACATTCTCGTTCCACAAGCCGACAATGCCGTCCAAGCTGTCGCTGGCCTCATTGAGGAAGCATGAAATGGGCAGCCCCCGGTCGGTACCGCCATTGCTAAGGACCGGCGTCGCAGGCATGAACCACAATTTGCTCATATAATTGTAGAGCCGTTGGGCGTGGGTTTCGTCGTCGCCGTAATAGCTGGCGACGCGCGCGAACAGATCTTGATAGGTTTCGTCCGGTAACAGATAGCGGTCGGCCAGGGTCGCCTTGCCGAACTCCGTCAGATGAGCGTCATTCTCAAGATCGATTTCTACCCGGCCACGCTCTTGAAATTGGACGGCTTCGGCCGTTTGTTGAAGCATATCTGTCGACCCTTCCTTTCGCCGCCTTGGATCGTTCGCAAGACGGCGCCCAGCACCATTTGTTCAAACATGCCGGTCCGCCGGGTAGCGAACCGAACACGAGGTTCACCCAAAACTCGGGCGTTGCGCGCAGCACCAACTGCGCGCTCGCCAAACACAACTTTGGCGCACTCACTTATTTTTCGTAGATGGCAAGCCCGAGGAAGGCGTTGCCGGTTCCGCCGCCGGCCCCAAGTGGCCAAGCAGAACGCTTTCGATCATGACGTCGAGAGAGAAACATGACCGGTCACCCTGAAGGCGAAGAAGCCAATTTTTCCGACGCGGAGAAGGCGAAAGCGCCGACGGAAAGCCATCGTAGAAGGCAATTTTCAGAACGTCAACATCTAGTGGTTCGAATTTTTAGCTTGACTAGATATAGGGGGGTGGAATCGGGAAAACCGCGGTAAATGAATCCTTGACGTGCCCCCTTGCGGGCGGGCCATAATCGCAAAAAACACTACCAAATTGCGATGAGTATTGCCGCCTTTGGGCGAGCCGGTGGGGATAAGTATGTCGACGACCCATGCGTTGTTTTATCGGGTGGATCACCGAAATGTGGTGGTTGAATCCTGGTGCAAGCCCGTGAGCCTCCCCTCGGGGCCGGCGGGCGATGTCGGCCATGTTTTGCGCAATGCCAGCGCAGATATTCCGGCAGACGAAGGGTTGGCCTTTGCCGGGGTTTTTTCGGGCCGCTCGCGCCGGCAGCTTTCCGTTTCGGATATCTATGACCTCGTCTGCAACAGCGCGGACGGTGCCGTCTCGAATCATTACTGTCGCTATGCGCGCGTGCCATCGGCCACATCCAAAGAACGCGGCTCACGCAAGCGGCCGTCCGTCCACGGACGCTTAACGTCGCTGGGCGCCAAGGCGTGGTATGACAACCCCACCAAGATTCCACGCCGTGCGCGGGACAAGTTCGCGGAATATACGCTGGTGTATTTGGATCGCCGGGATCGGTCGATCGAAGTGAAGCCGGTCTTTCTGTTCAAGGATTTCGAATCGTCCATTGTCGACCTGGTGGCGGCCCATGAATGGTGGGAACCGATAACGCTGTTTGAAGGTGCAATGCGTTTGGAGGGGATGGGCATCGGCTTCCGTTCCGATCACCAGCCCACGGATGCGACCTTCTTTCCCTCCGAACAAGGCCATTTGCCACCGGCGGCCTATGACGACGATCTGGATAAGGACGAGGGGGACGGCTTGGCCGACGACGCCGATGCCGGGACCAACGAGCCTGCGATCGCGCCTCAAAAGCTTAAAAGCGTTGCGGATGTTCTATGCGAAGGCTTGGTGGAAGAGGCCATTGTGCATTTCATGGAGGGTAATCCCGCCCATCCGGAAGAATCGCTGAGGGCCTTTCGTGACATCTATCTCTCTAAACGTCCTCTCATCCTGCTGGAAACGGTCCATTGGGAGCTTGGGCCGAACATTGCGAAATTCCTGGCCGATGCGGGGGATCTGCGCTACCGCGCCGAAGGCCGCTATGGCGATTACGGCGGCTATCAGGACGGCAGCATGCTGGACCGGGGCCGCGGGTCAGTCGTCTTATTCAGCCGACGGTCCTTCGAGGGCGGCGGCCAAGACATGGCCAAAGAGATCGACAACCGCATCCGCGCGTTGCTGGCCGCCGGCGATGTGGGCGTGGTGGGGACGGACAATATTCTGTCGCTGC
>JANQMY010000514.1 GCA_028279895.1 Alphaproteobacteria bacterium | reverse complement strand
CCCCCACCGCCGCCACCGGAAAAGCCACCTCCGCCGGAGCCTGAGCTTGACCCAGGCGCCACGGAAGACGAGACAGCGGCCGCGGCCAAAGAACTGTTCAGCGAATTGGCGAATTTGTTCGGGCCGAAACGGTCCCAATTCGACCCCGTGTACCACCGCGGCCGGTAAGTGGTCCGCTGCTCGCCTATTGCCGGGAGCTGCCGCGCGAAGCTTTCGCTCCATTGCTGCTCGACCCCCAACGCGAGCGCGTAGGGTAGAAACTTTTCAAAAAGATCCGGCGTCATTTCGGGCGGGTACATGGTGGCAAGTCGCTCTTTTTCGGCCGTCTCCAAATACATTTTAAAGCCGTCAAGCTCGCTGTGGATTTGGGCGCCCGCCAAGGTCGGCGCTTTGAGCAAATAGAAGAACAGCGCGTTCAGGCCAATCATGGCCGCCACAAAGGCGATCGCCACAAAAGAAACGGAATAACCGATGAAGCCCAAGGCGATAATTTCGCCGATGAAGAAGGGCAGCGCAAAAGCGGTCATGCCGAGGGCAGACGCGAAATTTCCGGTATTCGAGCCGGGGCCGGAAAACACCGTCCGCCATCGGTTGACCACTTGGCCACCCAGAATGACCACGCCGATGGACCAGATGGACAGCCAGACGGTCATGAAAAGGTTTTCGGCAGGCAGATCGGACACCAAAGACATCAGGACGGCCACAGCGACCGTCAAACCCGCGCCGATGAAGAAGTATTTGGCATTGGTCTCAAAGTATTTACTTTGGTATTCCCGTTCCAACCCTTCCTTCAGGGTACTGAGCGCTTTCGATATGCGCTTATGATTCTTCTGGTCGAGCTCGATTGAGTCATAGTGGCCGAACAGGGCCCGGGCGATCCGCCGTTCGCCGCTCGACAATTGGGTCGTATCGTGGGTAAGGCGGGTTAGAACGTAGCTGCCCCCCTTTTCTGCGATACTCAGAAATCCCTTCACCGCCATATTGATGACGGCTGCGGCAAAGGCGGTTTGATCATACCCCATGCGCCGGACAAATCGCGACGCGGCCGGCGAAAACCCCTGCGGCGGGGAGAAGCGTGGAAACACAGTGCCGCCCTCCGGATCTCGCCCGAAGTGATTCCACGTCACCAAATAATGCGCCAACACCGCCAGAAAGCCGATCGCCACCACAGCCAACGGCGCGTTGTCCCGCAAGAAGAACCAGGTTTCATCCGACGCCGTCGGCTCTTCAACAAAGCCTTTGGGCCACGACACCGCAATGGTCAGCCCCTCATGGGGACGGAGCGGCTGTGTGGTCGAAAACTCGGCCGCCCCCTCCGACGGCGTCGAGGAACGGGCCTGAGAGGCGGTCGATCCTTGCGGCCCGGTATAGGCAGCCTTCTGGAGAACAGTCGCTCCGGGCGGCAGGGTCACGAAGGCCGTCGCCTTTTCGATGGTAAACCCCCAGCCATTGCCGGTGACGTTCCAATAGAGTTCATCGAACGCTTCAAAATAGCCGAGCTGCCGGTCGGTCCGATAGACGATGGTGTAGCTATATGTGCCCACGGGCAGAAACCGGTCCGCATTACCGATGCGCACCCGCTTGCCATTTGTGATCGACTCGACGACGTAAGGCTCCGGCTGTCCGTCCCGCAGCACCTCCTGCACGCTGAAGCCGGTTCGGATGCGACGGCCATCATCGGTTTGATAGGTGGTGGGAAAATCCCGAAAGATGCCTCGGCGGATGTTGCGCCCTTCCGCCACAACACGAATGGTTTCACGCACTAGAAGACTGGAATCCGTATTCACCGTGATGTCGCTGTCGAACGACAGGATGCGTTCTTCCGCCTGCGCGCCCATCGCTGCGGCGACACAGCAAAACAGAAGCACTGCGCATAGGGTTTTCAGGCGAGCAATCACCACATCCTCTTACAGCGACACAGACGGGACGGCCCGGTCGGCCGGATCTTCAATCTCAAAAAACTCTGCCTTCTGGAAGTTGAACATACCCGCAATAAAATTTGACGGGACCTGTTCGATCATCGTGTTGAGGTTGCGCACGGTGCCGTTGTAGTACCGCCGCGACAATTGGATATCGTTCTCGATCTCCGACAAAGACTGTTGCAGGTCGGCAAAGTTCTCGCTGGCTCGAAGCTCGGGATACCCCTCGGCCACCGCCAGCAGCCGCCCCAGCGCCAGGCCCAGCTGTCCTTCCATCTCTGCCCGGTCGCCGACCGTAGCGGCCTGTTCGCTGCGCGTTCTTAATGTGGTCACCGAGTCGAAGGTTTCACGTTCATGGGCGGCATAGCCTTTGACCGCTTCCACAAGATTCGGGATCAGGTTCGCCCGGCGCTTCAACTGGGTCTCGATGCCCGACCAGCCTTCTTCCACCAGATTCTTGAGCTTAACCAAGCCGTTATAGGTGAGAACGATCCAACCGATTAGCACCGCGACAAGAAGAAAAAATAGGATCAGGCCTGTCATACGGCTCCCCAAACTGGCGCTTGACCCGGCGCGCCATCATTCCCGGTTGAACAGAATGTTCTTTGCAAAGAAGAACGCCGAAACGAGAACAAGATATCCGACGAATCGTACCACGATCACGTCAAATTCCAGACTCTCGGCGATGCGGGAGGCCAACTCGGTCAAATCATCGAAATCACGCCCGTCATAAGCGGCGTAGAGAACGGCGATAAACTGATCGATGACGATGGCCAGCAGCGCGAAATAGAGGATGCGCACATACCGGGTCATCAAAAACGCGATGAACAAAGCAATCATCACGCCCTGAACGGTTGTCACCACCGTGAAGGCACGCGCAATCAGCTCAAACAGGCCGTCCAATTCCATACTGTCCTCTTAGCGTCGGCCGCCAACGCGGTATGCCGGCTATCGCTGCAGGACAGTCTTTACCGTAAAGATCGTCAGGATGGCGACACCGAAGAATAGAAAATAGACCATCAGTATACTTACCCGAAAATCGAGAAACTGCGCGATGGTCAGATCGATCACGGTGCCCAGAGGCTCACCCGCCACCAGGATACTTTGCCCCACATAGGCCACCCAATAGGAACCGAGCGCCACGGCGGTGGTAACGGCCAGGTTTTGGGTCTGGCGCATAAAAAATCCGGCAATCAAAACGATCGCCACGGCCGGCAACGGATCAATGGCGGTTGCAACGGCTTCGACGAGGGTCAGAAGGTCTGCCATGTGCCTACTCCCAAATAGACAGGTCTCAAGGGGTTAATCCTTCACTGTCCTATTTTGACACTGGCTTTCTTTTGTTTTGGTTAATGAAACCGCAAGAAGATCGCGACACGTTTAAAGAGCTTCCGACCCCCGTTTAGGACCTGGCAGAGTTAGGATTTGGCAAGATTTGCCGCCAGGGCCGACACGTCCTTTGCCGCCACGGAGGTGGGATAGGCCGCCAGAAACGCCGTCTGCTTGCGGATACTGTCTTTCACATGAGAATCCCGACGGATGATGCCCGCCAGCGGCGGATCCAGCTTCAGGAAGTTCTGACATGCGCGCTGAATCGCCTGATAGGTGGATTTCCCGGCGGCTTTGCTGTCCGCCATGTTCACGACAATGCGGAGATTGTTGGCCGCACCGCGCAAGGCCATCATCTTGATCAACGCATAGGCATCGGTCAGCGACGTCGGCTCGTCGGTGAGCACCACCAAGACCATGGGGCCGCCGTCTTCCTCCGCCATTTCCGCCGCACCGCTGAGCGTCATGACGGTTTGATCGACGCCCGCCCCTAAATCCACAATCAAGCGGTCATAGGCGCTCTCCAGCGCCCGCAGCCCCAAAGAAAACCCCTTCAGTTCCAACTGGCTCAGCGTGGCGAAGGTGCCGCTGCCGGACCGTCCGGCCAAAATATCAAAACCGCTATCGGCTGTGGCGCGGCCGGATGATGGTTCAGCATGGTTTGTGTGCCGAACAATCGCCTCATCCATGGATAATTGACCGCTGACCACCGACCCGAAATCTCTGCCGGACGTCAAACCGAGCTGGACATCCACATTGGCCAAGCCTAAATCGCCGTCCACCAACAACACATTCTCGCCGATTTCCGAAAGGGCGCCTGCAAGCGTGATCGACAACCACGTCTTGCCGACACCGCCCTTCCCCGACGCAACGGCCAGACGCTTTTGCTTCGGCAGGGCCTGCACCTCGCCATTCTTTTCCAGTGTGGTTTGCTCTTGCTGACCCATCACCTCGTTCCTTCAACCGTTTGCCTGCGCGGGTACGTCATTAGATTGGGGTTCTGCCGCCGGGAGTGCTTTTGGCGCTTCGAGAAGCCATCGCGCAAAAGACATCGGATTTGCCGGCTTCAGACCATCGGCCACATATGGCGACAGGGATACGTGAGACAGTTTCATCTGCGCGGTATCGGCCGCCATCAGCAGGCCGCCCAACCGACGCGCACTGTCGAGCCGTGTGGCCAACATCAAACGGGCCCCCAAGGATTTAAACGCGCGGGCATTGTCGGCCAGTTCGGCGCCGTCGGCACCGGCCGCCGCCACCAGCACCGGCTCGCCCTCGCTGGCCGCGATGATGTCTTTCAACAGCGCGAAATCATCGCTGGAAAACGGATTGACCCCCGGCGTATCGATCAGCGTGACCACATCGGGTGCGGCTTCTTTGGATGCTTTAAGGAAGCTTGCAAGTTCCTCCGGAGACGCGGCCGAGGTCACCGGCGTCTTGGTAATCTCGGCACTGGCTTTGAGCTGTTCTTCGGCGCCGGACCGCACCGTGTCGGTGGTGAAGACTTGAACCGGCACCCCGCCCAAGGCGGCCCGCGCCATCAGCTTTGCCAAGCTGGACGTCTTGCCCACGCCGGGCGGCCCCACCAATAACAGCGGATGCTTCGGCCGCGCCGGCAGCGCGGCGAATCTCATGCGGGCGTCCAATGCACTCGCTAACGCCAGCTCCCCATTGTCGCTGTCGATGGCGAGAGCGACCCGGCGCAGCGCCCCAGCGAGCCCATTGGAGATGCCATGGAACTTCAAGACTTCCGCAAGCCGCACGGCGCTCAGAGGTTGTGCTGTCGGCCCGGTCTTCGCCGGCTGTACCGGCCCGCTTAAGGTTTCGACCCGGCGGCGCAATTCTTGCTGGAGTTTCTGTTCGATATCCAAGTCGAGCAACGGCGCCTGGTCATTCTCTTTTATCGCCGGCGCTTCCACCGCCGCGCGCACTTGGACGGTGCCACCGCTCTGCTTGGACGACAGAATGATCGCGTCTTCCCCCAATGCCTCTCGCACCTGATCCATGGCGCCTTGCATGGTGTGGGCTGTGAAGGTCTGGATCCGCATGACTAGACCTGCCCAAGCGTCTGCAGACGCACTTGCGGATGGATTTCATTCTGCGACATGACCGCTGTTTGTGGGCGGAACCGTTCCACAATGGACCGCACATAGGGACGGGTCGCCGGGCTGGTGAGCAGCACCGGAACTTCCCCCTGCTGAGCAATTTGCTCATAGGTCGCGCGCACCGCACCAATGAAGTCCTGCAGCCGGGAAGGCGCCATGGAGAGTTGACGGTCTTCGCCTTGCCCGACCAGACTTTCGGCAAAGGCCATTTCCCATTCCGGCGACATGGCGATGAGGGGCAACAATCCTTTGTCGTTGAGATGCGCCGTGCAAATTTGCCGGCCGATGCGCATGCGCACATGTTCGGTCATCATCACGATGTTTTGCGTGATAGTTGCCGCTTCCGCGATAGCTTCCAAGATCGTCGGCAAGTCACGAATGGAGACGCGTTCGTTCAGCAATGCCTGCAATATGCGTTGAATGCCTGTGACGGAAATCTGTGCCGGGATCAAATCCTCGACGAGTTTCTGCTGATCGCTCGGCAGATCGTCCAATAGTTTCTTGGTTTCCGCATAGGACAACAGCTCGGACATGTTGGCCTTGAGGATTTCGGTAAGATGCGTGGTTAGAACCGTGGCCGGGTCCACCACCGTGTAGCCGCGGAACGAAGCTTCTTCGCGCATGGATTGATCGATCCACATGGCCGGCAGGCCGAAGGCGGGTTCCGTGGTGGGTTCGCCCGGCAGGTCGATCGGCGCCCTGCGTCTCCACCATTTGTTGGTGATGGATCCGAAAGGTCAGCCG
>JANQMY010000484.1 GCA_028279895.1 Alphaproteobacteria bacterium | reverse complement strand
TTTTGTGATGACATTCACCACGCCGCCAAGCGCATCCGAGCCATAGAGCGACGAAAGCGGGCCACGCACAACTTCGATTTGCTCAATCGCCGCTGGCGGCAGCCAACTCAATTCAAAGTCACTATGCGCAATAATTGCATTCGTCGATGCAATACGGCGCCCGTCGAGCAGGAACAGCGTATGCTCAATATGCATCCCACGCAGGCTGATCCCATTACGTGATTGACCTACGCCGGAAACCTGCACGCCCGTTTCGCCCTGCAAGGCCTGCGCGAGGTCGGCCGGGGCCCGCAGTATTAATTCCTCTTGATCAACAACAGAAACACTCGCTGGTGCTGTTTGAAGATTGGCTTCCCGAGTTGTTGCGGTAACAACAATCTCTTCAATGGCTGCCATTTCCGTGGCGAATGCAGCGCCGCAAAGCGGCAAAATAGCGACGCCAGACAGCAGTTTCTTATACTCTTTGATACGCATTAGTCTTAATTCTCTTTCGAGTTGGTTAGAGAGTGAGTTTGGAGGTGAATGATTGGCGGCGCGGACCCGCAGAGAGTCGAGAGCGTCATTCAGATTCAGCGCGCCCACTTCATGAACTACTTCAACATCGAGCGACTGAGATGCCATCGGGTTTTCGAGCACGTCAAAATAGCCCCGATACCCGCGAGGTTCCCCCAAAACGAATATCGTTTCAGGATCGTTCCATCCTGGAGTTGCACATACGCGGTTCCGGCCGATAGACATGCCAACGCTGCGCCCGCGAACAATGCCGTTTGTCTTATATTGTGCACTACTATCCCTCGCTCATGCATCAAACTCAGCACGCCTACCGTGTAAAGATATGTTATAATGTAACAAATCTACGCCGTACAGAGTGGCGGTAGACCGCTTGAGCGCTTCGAGTGCGATATCGGTCGTCTGGAGCGAAGTCTGTAGTGTCGTTGGTTCAGAAGTTCGCTGTACAATCTCAGCGAGCCCGAAAGCGAACTTCTGAGCCTAAAACGACAATAGATTCAATGATTTCCTAATGTCCCTACGAATCCGAAGTTTGTAAGGAGCAAGCCGTCTAATATAACGAACTTCGGATTCGGGACACTGGCAAGTGGCGTATGGCGCTATCAGGCATTATCAATTGATAACATTTTCCGATCATTTTCATGGGTCGCCATGCGCGCTTACCTGATTGCATTACTTCTTTTGGCTAGCCCCTGGCATGTCCAGCCAGCGTCGGCTGGCCCCCTCACCCCCGTCGATCTCGCTATTGTCGGCGGCGCAATCATCGCGCCGGGCCTTATCGACGCGCATGTGCACTATGCATAAACGGGCTGGTTTGATGGAAGCCCGGCGGGCTTCGAGCCGGAAGCGCTGCTGAAAGCAGCGACGCTTGGCAACTCATAACCATGCCAATATTGTCGTTTACGATCGTGATCCGCGCGACGGCACGGCTCATCTCTTGCCGGTTCGACAACGGTAGCCTGTTTGGCGAGCGTGCCGTCGAAGGTGTCCCAATCGAACGGGAAATAGGTTGCCCGTCGTTTGCTTCTAAGGTTCTCTAAAACGGCGCGCAGGCGTGCTCTGTCGATACAGATATCGGCTAAAACCATGGCGATGTCGGACCGCGCACGGGTTTCCCCGGCAAAAAAGTCGTCTCCGGCAATAGAGGCAGCGTTGAGGCGGTCGCGAAGGAACCGGGCTATCGTGGATTTCCCAACCCCACTCCGCCCATCAATGGCGACGACAAATGGCCGTTCAGTTGAGCTATCCCGACATTCGAGCGCCTCGGAAATTAAGTCTGTCAGGTCGCCGAGTATCTTATTCATCGGCCCCGGCGCTGACGGCTTTTAGGCGAAAGGACAGTTCGTACAACGATCGGAACGGCGACCACGCCGGCCACGAGGGCCGCGACCTCCGGATCAAAGTAAGACCCCTGAACCGGATAGATCTGCCAACTGACATTTGTCATGGCGTGAAACGCCGATATCCCGAATACGCTTTCCCCAGATGTGTTGTAAAGCCAAACCATCAGTATACGCAGCGCGACGGTCCAAAGCGTCCACCAAAATATCCATTCAGCCGACCGATCGGCTTGTACAAGTGCGACCCAATGCCAGGCCGCCCACACCACACCGATAATAATGGCGGCCAGTACCATGCCTCAACGGCGTTGTAAGGGCTCGAGGGCGTGTCCCATCCAGCCCAGTTCCTCGGCAATGGCAGCGATCAGGAAAACCAAAAACAAGATTAGTATTGTGTCCAGCTGGATGTCGGGTAACGGCATGTCTACACCGGCCGCCCGTTGGAGGACGTAGGACACCGCAAACATGGCGGGATTGATCAGTAAGATCGGCACAATCAGTATGACAGGCCGCAATCTGTGAATGTCGACCGCGCGTTTTAAAAAGGCAACGGCCTGCCGGCTGCCAAGCGATTGCCAGCGCAGAATGAACGCTGCCAGAACCGGACACACGATCATCAAACTCGACAGCGGCAGGCCCGGCATAAGCTGGCGATCGGCCACGGCACCGAGAAGCCAGAATGGCAGGCTCAGAAGGAAAACCAGTGCGAAGAATGCATAAGCTTCGCGACAGCTGTCGCGCATTTCGGGATTCTGGGCTGGGGGCGGCATCGTGATGTCTTGATGTTAGGCGATTGCGTTAAAGCGGCTGCAGACGTGGCACATGTTGTGTGCGGCCCAAAGGACACCTATGCGTAAAAGAATCGCTGGCTATGGATTAGTCGAACGAGTAGGTACGGCGCACCTTGGTTACGGTGACAGGCCTTCCGTTGACCGTAACTGGTTTGTACCGGCTTTGAGTGAGCGCTCGAAGAACGGACCTGTCAAAGATGGATGGCGGTGTCGCTTCGACAACCACCGCATCTTTCACCGCGCCGGTCGGATCGATGGTGAACTCGACAACTACCTGCCCCTTGGCTCCCATTTGTGCGGCGCGCCCTGAAATTTTCGGAGCTGTCTGTACCAAGATCTCCGGCTGATTGTCGGCGGACAGCGCAGCAAACTGAACAACATCCGGAGCCGAGCGGGATTGCACAGCCGGCGCTGGAGCTGAAGCCGGCACCGATCCGGCTGATCTGTCCAAAAGCGGCACCAACCGCTCCTTCCCTGAACTCAGGGTCCCATCCTCAAAAAGTGCGTAGCTTTCAGAAACGGTAAGACCATTCTCTTCACGGCTGGTGATCAAGCGCGCATCTTTCTTAATACGGCCATTCACATATCCGAAACCGCCGATTGATTGTCCGTTTTTTGTCCATGTGACTCGGAAGTTACCGAAGACATCCTCCGCTTCGATCCTCACCCGGCCCTCTTTCTGATTAACGCCCATACCCCAGATCAGTTTGTAATCACCCGTAATGTCCAGAACAGGGATCACCTCTAGGATTTGTTGCGCTTCGCTGCCGGATGGCGGACAGGCGTCGCGTGCCGGCGCCACATATTCGATTAGCGGATGTAAAGGCAACCGTGTACGCAGATAATCCGCCCTGCCCGCCCCGGGGGTCGTCTTGTACCAGAAGTAGACTTGCCCAACGGTGTGGTAATCGCACATGAGTAGCCGAGCCTTCGCCTGAACCAACGCCGCATCGTCTTCACTGAGGCGCGTTTTGTAAGGCTCTTTGTATTCACTTGGCGCCTTCGTAAAACGGCGTTTTAGCTTGTCGTAACTCTCCACGCCGAAGCTTCTTAGTTGCTCGGGATTAGCAGGAACGTTGCCGAAAACACGCCATTGGTACACCGCGTCTGTGCCTTCAAATTCCGTGGACGGAAAATCGGGGACGAAGTCTTTCGGAGTGTAGCCGTATCTGTGTACCACTGTTCCGTTGGGGCGGGTCTCGCTTCTCTTAATGCTTGGATTCACCGGCACTTCGTATTGGTTGGTGGCGATTTGGCCGATGCACTCGAACGCATCTTCCGTGGTGCAGGACATCGCGCCCGGGTCGCTGAGGGCAAATGGATGACGCAGTCCTTTCTTTGGTGCCTGAAAAACCCGTTCGGCGGCGGCCATCACCAAGTCTTCCCCTAGATAGAAAAACAGGTCATCCCGCATCTTACGCCATTTAGAGGCGTTTGCGTTGGGAGCCTCCAAACGAACGACATTGTTGAAGTAAGAAGTGGCATCTGTGAAATCGATGGTCAGTAGCGGGCGGCGGTCCCATTCCCATTTGTCACGGCATGTTTTGTACATGTCGTAACTGGCTTGGCTCGCGATCAGGGCGCTATCTAACTCGCCAATGTTGAATACGATCGGGCCGTCCCCCATGTTGCTTTTGACGGCTGAAACCCACTCGGCGAAGTGAAACAGGCATCCTCTCGCTACGCCGCCATCCACATCGCCGGCCAAGCTTTCAATCGCGCCGACCGTGTCTGCACCGCCAAACTGGTTTTGGGCTAGTCCAAGGGCGAGGTAATACCAATCCTTACGGAATAGCCACGCGCCGAATTCTTCGGCGACCTGCTCGCGCTGTGCACAATCCGGTCGGCACTCAAAGTAAGCACTTCGGGACTCTCGAATATTCCTCGTGAACTCGGCATTCGACACCTGGGCGTTGACGATAGATCTGTAGGCGTCGGTGATTTGCCCGCCGATTACCTCACCCACGGTCGGTGGCTCGAAATCGATGGCGCTTGAAGGGCCGACCCCCAACAAGAAGGCAATCAAAATGCTTTTAAGGCGGCAGAACTCCCAAAGACCTTTCGGCATCACATCTCCCCCATGCAACGTTAAATGCGAACACGCCTTGCGGGACGATGGGCCGGAAACCAACCGCACATCGCAAGGGCGCCTGAACCAATGCCAGTTCACCCCATCATAAGCGGACCTTTAGTGTATTTTCCAGATAGCTTGCTCTCGAAAGTCGTTTTCCACTAACCGGAGAGTGGTTGCGGAGAGTGTCGACTTAGCGTTGGGGCGCGACACACACGTGCCTGTCCAACGTCAAGAGTTGCTTGCCTGCCAGGAATTCGGCTGGTCGAGCGGCGACAGGCTTTTGCGAAGTTGACGGGCAGCGTTGGGCGCCAAACGGTCCCCAAAGAGGGTTAAGTGCTGCTCCAACGTGCCTTACACCGGATCGATCTCTTCTGTTGCGGCACGGCCGCTTTCGCGGAAATACTCCAATCCGTAGCGCAGCACGATGGTTGCGTTGACGACCAGATCTTCAAGACGGTCTTCCGGCCAAACCAAAATCTCTTGTTCGCGCATGGACCGCAAGAAAGCCAGAATTTGATCTTGGGTTTCCCTGTAAAGCGAAGGAAGGCGTTGCTGCAGCGCCGCCCCGTGTTCGCCGTAATCCGCCTGATCCCGATACAAAAAACGGAACTCGTTCAATTCGGCAGCAAACCCGCGCAGAAAGACCGCATACTCGTCAATGACATTTTGCCCTTCCCGCGGCAGGATTTTGAGACGCTCATCGGTACTCTGAACGAACTGTACGGCAATCGCCTCCAACAAAGCCCGTTTGTTGTTGAAGTGGTACCACAAGTTACCCTCGGCAATGCCGAGGTCTTCGGCCAGGGCCTAGGTCGGAAGGGAGCGCGGATCGTTGCCGCCAAAGCAGTAGGAATTACGCTCACTTACTTGCGGATAAGCATTCTTTAGATCTGGACGATGTGAGTTGCAGCGGTGCAAGGTCAAAACACCTGATCGAAGAATGGGATGAAATTCCGCCGCAACTGGACGCCGTGCGAGAAGAAACGCAATTGGTTGCAATAACAATTGGCGGCAACGATCTAAACTATGTGGGCAATTTACTTGCAGCAAGTTGCTCGGAAGGTGAACGGCTGCGTTCTCGAGGTGTGAGTGTTCCGTGCCCGGCTCTTCGTCAGACTACAGAGCAATCGTATACAGATCTGGAAAGTAATCTGATTATACTTACCGACGCAATTGGTCAGCGTGCGCCCCAGGCTCGGATCGTGTTTGTACAGTATTTGACACTCATTCCCCAAACGCTGTGCTCAAAAACACGCCTCTCAAACCAGGAAGCGGCGGACGCTCAAAAAAAAGCGCAGCGACTTGCTGACGTTATACCGCGTGTGGCCGAGAGAGGCGGCGCGTCCGTTTTGCAGGTCAATGACATGTCGACGAATAGGACACCGTGTGACGACGGCCCTTTGAGTCATGGCTTCGAGGAGGACTTTGATTTCTCGTCGGGCGTGCCATGGCACCCGAATGAAGACGGTATGGAGTTCATCGCTGAGTCACTCGAGCAGATGTGGCGCCTCTAGCAGCTTGCTGAAAAAATCAATCCTATCCTTCGAGACGGGCCTGGCGGCCCTCCTCAGGATGAAGAAAACAAGCAAAAGCCTCATGGTGAGGAGGCGCGATAGCGCCGTCTCGAACCATGGA
>JANQMY010000471.1 GCA_028279895.1 Alphaproteobacteria bacterium | reverse complement strand
GAACACCATTGCCCCCAATACAGAAGCACCGTCCGTCATGGCGGCGTCCACAACCTGCCCTTTGCCGGACTTTTGCGCTTCCAGCACGGCGCAGACAATACCGAAGGCCAGCATCATGCCACCGCCGCCGAAATCGCCCACGAGATTGAGCGGCGGCGTTGGCGGTTGATCGGCGCGCCCCATGGAATAGAGCATGCCCGTCAAGGCAATATAGTTGAGGTCGTGTCCGGCGGCATGCGCCAGCGGGCCATCTTGTCCCCACCCTGTCATGCGTCCGAAGATCAGTTTGGGATTGCGTTTCAGCGCCACATCCGGTCCCAGCCCAAGACGTTCCATCACGCCCGGACGAAACCCTTCGATCAGGGCGTCGGCTTTTTCGATCAGTTTAAGGACGGTTTCCACACCTTCCGGTTTCTTCAGATCGACGCCGATCGATTTGCGGCCGCGCTGCAGAATATCGAATTTCGAGCCGCCCTTGGCTCCCTTGCGGTCAACGCGGATAACGTCCGCGCCCATATCCGACAGCATCATGGCGCAAAAAGGGCCCGGCCCAATGCCGGCGATTTCGACCACTTTCACTCCCGCTAATGGACCCATGAGATATTCTCCTTCGTGTTCTTTTTCGAAATTCCTGTGTCGCTAAATATATTGGCCGTCATCCACCGTCAGGACGGACCCGGTGGTGAATCGCCCCGCATCGGACGCCAAAAACAACATCATGCCGTCCAAGCTGTCGATGTCCATCAGGCGGCGGCGTGGCCAGGACTTGATTTGCTTCTCCCCGCCTTCGCTATTGAACCAATCGGAGTTCAATTCCGTTTCGATGTATCCGGGGCAGACCGCATTCACATTCACTTTGGCCCGTGCCCATTCCCGCGCAAGTGCGCGCGACATCATCGCCACGGCCGATTTCGACATGCAGTAAAGCGCCAGCCCGGGCAGCACATTATTGGCACCGACGGACGCAATATTGATGATCATGCCCCGTTCGCGTGCGACCATGCGTTTGCCGAAGGCCTTGGCCATAAAGAAGGCCCCCTTCACATTGGTGGTCATAATGGAATCGTAGATCTCCTCGGTCACCTCGAGCGCGAAGCCCTCTACATTCATCCCGGAATTGTTGACCAATACATCGATGGGGCCGCATTCCCGCTCCGACGCCTCGACCACTTGGTCCAGTTGCACAAGATCGGTGACATCCAGCGCGTAAGGCACGGCTTGGCCCCCATCCGATGAGATTTCCTGGCAAAGACCTTCAAGTCGCTCGACCCGCCGGCCGGTCACAACCACCCGGGCGCCCGCCGCCGCCATGATTTTTGCGAAATGGCGCCCTAAACCGCTTGTAGCCCCCGTAATGAAGATGTTCTTCCCGTCCAGATCGAAGGTCTGGGCGATTTGGGGATTGGACATTCTGACGCCTCGCCAATAAATTTCGGAGTCGACGGCGCCGGCAAATGAGGCCGGCCCTGTACGTGCCCCTAAAATCCCTATGTAACGGGGATTTGCAACGTCTTTTTGGAGATATCATGCAGCTCGACGTGATTTCCGACACGATTTGCCCTTGGTGTTATGTGGGCAAAAGACGCCTGGATCGGGCGATGCAAGCGCGGCCGGATGTGGCCTTGGATATCTCCTGGCGCCCGTTCCAGCTCGACCCCGACATCCCGCCGGAAGGGCTCGACCGGAAGATCTATTTGCAGCGCAAATTCGGAGATAGTTCGCAGGCCAAGGACATATATAGCGCGCTTGTCGAAGCCGGGGCGGAAGAAGGCATCGATTTTCAATTCGACCGCATCGAAAAAACCCCCAACACGCTCAATTCCCACCGCTTGATCCGCTGGGCGGCAAGCGCCGGGTGTCAGGATGAAGTGGTGTCGCTGCTGTTCGAAGCCTATTTCGAATTGGGCCAAGACATTGGCGACATCTATGTGCTGGAAAGCATCGCTAAGGATGCCGGCATGGACTTGTCCATCGTATCTGACCTGCTGGCTTCGGAATCCGATATGGATCTGGTCCGTCGCGAGGATAAGTTGGCTCGCACCATGGGCATTTCCGGCGTGCCGACTTTCTTGTTCAATCAAAAATATGTGCTTGTCGGTGCCCAGGACCCGGAAACGCTTCTTCATATGTTCGACCGGGTTGCCGCTTTGGCCGAGCAGGAAGCTGCCTCTTAAACCGCCCCTCCCGATAGTCGCAGCAGGTGTCATCTATGGAAGTCAGCCTCGGGCGTGCCATCGCCGTTACGATCATGTTCTTCGCGATCGTTATTTCTTACGCGCAGGTCGTCAACAACATGAAAGAACGTGGCTTACTCGATAAACCGGATCCGCAAGCCGAAGGGTTGGACAAGGGTGTCATCGATCTCGATGGTCTAAAACAGCCTTTCTATCTTTATACCGACGATCAGGGAGGTGACGAACAAAGGCCCGCTATCTTGGTTCTTCAAGGTAGTGGTGTAAGCGCGTTCAGTATGCGCGATGTGGGCTTTGAAGAGATTGCAGCGCGCGAGAACCTCGCGGTCATCTATTTGCCGCTCAAGACGCCCAGCTGGTTGGCGGCGGCTGCCATCGAAGGTGACACCACGGCCGCAGCGTTTGATGTTGACACCGTTAACTTCGTGCATCAGCTTCTCGAAGAACTGATCGTGAACGCTCAACTGGACCCGTCCCGCCTGTACCTGACCGGCTTTTCCGACGGCGGTGTCGCAACCTTCTACTTTATGTGCGAACTGTCGCATCTGGTGGCCGCCGTCGCCACAGTCGCTGCGGCCATGCCCGTGGCGCTGGTGGAAGAGTGCGCCCCGGAGCGTCCGATCCCGCTCATGATGCTCAACGGCACAGCTGATCGTTCCGTGCGGTTTTCTGGCGGTATTTTCGGAGATCCGAACCGTCCACAAGGGTTGGAGGTGGCGTCGGCCTTCGACACCGCAACCTTCTGGCGCGATGCCAATGGCTGCGGCGAAGTGGATGAGAAATCGGTTCTGGATGACGAAGACCCGAGCGATCAAGTAAGGGTTTGGACCCAAGCCTGGACCGATTGCAAAGACGGCGCGAGCATCGAATTCATTACCTTGTTGGGCGGCACGCATGGGTGGCCGGGCACCGACTTGCCGATGCCGACCGAAAGTGACTCGGCCGCCCATCTTGCCAAGTCCACAGGAGACATTTCCGGGGCCGAATTCATTTGGCAATTCTTCGCCGCCAAAGCCCTGCCCCCGTCGGTCGGCGATCCCTCCGATACGCCTTAAAGGTAGGCGCCCCGGATGGCACCAAACATCACGGGCACAAAGTACACGCCCTTCGCCTGGCGTGCTAAAAATGCAGGGGTCGCTGACCGCATCCCCGCAAAATCGCCTCGATGCAATCGGGAATGATTGAACCTGGAAAGCCGCAGCTCTAGGCTACGCCCGACAATAAGAATATTGGAGAGCGTACCGATGGCCCAAACCAAAACGCCGAACCATGCCCGTGGCCCAATGAAATGCCCCGTCACGCTGCAAGACGTGGATTTGTTTTCGCCCGGGGCGCAGGAACATTGGTACGAGGCCTACGACATTCTTCACAGGGAAGCGCCGGTGCATCGTATACCGGGCGAAGGAACCAGTCCCGATACGGACGGTTTCATTCTGTGCAAGCATGAAGACATCTCCCGGGTCGTGCGCGACCCTTCGCGTTTCCCGCCGCCGAAATATGACATGCCGGCCATGGCGCCGTCCCAGGCACCTGAGGGATCGCCTCAGAAGGCCGCACCGGAATACACACCGCAAATGAATGCGATGATGATTTCCATGCAGTCCCTACGGCCGAACATGGAATTGTGGCGCGCCCACCGGCAGCAGCTGACAGATCCATGGGTGGGGCCCGGTGCCGGTCGGCATGAAGAAATGATTACCCGCGCCGTCGACGAGTTGATCGACAATTGGATCGACCGCGGCCGTGTTGAGTTCGTCGAGGAGTTTGCGGCCCCCCTGCCCCAAATCGTCATGAACAATGTGCTGGGTTTTCCAAGGGAAGACATGGAGCGTTTACGCGCCTGGGGCGTCGCCCAGGTGAAACGGTATGTCTATGGTCAGGGACACCGTAATTTCCTGACCCCGGAAGAAGAAGTGGAGCAGGCCGAAGTGCTGGCGGCCTTTAGCGAATACGTTCAGGAGAAGGTCAGCGAAAAACGCCAGACCCCGCAAGACGATATGATCAGTTGGCTCACCCAGGTGACGTACGAGGCGTTGGATCGCAAACTGACCGATCTGGAGATCATCGGTATCGTCTATGCGATGCATTTGGGCGGGCTTGAGACGACACAATATGCCATTGCGGAACAGGCGCAGCTCTTATGCGAGGGCCCGGCTCTGTTCGACGAACTCAAGGCAGATCCCGGTAAGATCCGGTTCTTCGTCGAGGAAGGATTACGCATGCGGGCGCCCACGCAAGGTCTGTCCACGCGCATGACGACTCAAGACGAGGAATTTCAGGGCGTCAAAGTCCCGGCCGGCTCAATCCTCCATATGAGATGGGCGGCGGCCAATATCGATCCCGGCGAATATGAGTGTCCAGCCGAGATCAAGCTCGACCGCAAAGGGCTTACCCGCCATCTGACCTTCTCGCAAGGGCCGCGCAGTTGTCCAGGTTCGGGCATTTCTCGGTTGGAACAAAACATTGCTTGGACCCGCCTGTTGGAGCGCCTCGACAAGCTGGCGTATGGGCCGGACAACACGTTCGAGCATCAGCCGGGCATCATGCTGGGAACGTTGAAGCTCAATCTGACCTTCGAAAAGTCTGATTAAACACCAACTTTTCTAGGGTACGGCCTCGAGCGATTCCGGCGCTTCGATGATCACATTCGTCGGCATGGCCGGATCGGTCAGCAGATCGAGCAGTGACGCATCGATGAACTCTTGATTGGCATGGCTCGACGGGACCATCGTGCGGTTGCCGCTCAGCAATTGGGCTTCTTCCAGACGCCGCTCGACCATCGCCGTCGGGGTTTCCGCGATGCCCGGATCTGCATTCACCCCTGCCCCTGGCGCTGAGAACGAGGCGATCACATTGTTCACGGAAGCGCGGAAGTTTTGGATGCTCGCTTCTACATTGCCGCGGGGCACACCGTGATCGGCAATCTCATACCGGCGTACAAAAAAGTCGTCGTCGCTTTCCAGGCCTACATAGGAAAACACATTGTCATTATTGTATCGCCACACCAAGCCGGGGCTTAAACGTTGGCCGCTAAAATAGGCGAGCAGCTGTAAACCGACACAGTTTTCATTGCCATTGCCCAAGCACGCGCTGGGCAGAAGCACCACATCCAAGCCCTTCACTTTGGCAGCGATGAATTGGCGGCCATTTTGGGTGGTGCGCTGCTGCCAGTTAATGCCCATCTCGGTGACGATGGGACCAAGATGCGCGATGTCATAATTCGGGATGAGCTGTGACGGATTGCTGACGGTCGCCTGATGACTACGGTTCGCCGCCCCACTGTTGGCGTCCGGCCCGGTGAGCGCCCAAGACGCGCCCACGCTCAGCACCATCGCAACGCCGATACTCATCAAAAGTTTCATCTTACGCTTTGCCCCTGCAAAAATACGCCCCTAGCTGTGGTGGCGACGTCCAAAGAACGCGCGGCCAGCATAGCTGTCATAACAAAACACAGATTGAAAGAGGGCGAAAGCCGATATTCCCGGACGGCCCGGCCAGTTTCGCATTTCAAACGGCCCTTGATGTTTTATGATGGCAAAAGAACAAGAAATTGGCCGTTTTCCAGGCGGCCCGAAGAGTTGGAGGAATTCGATGAGCCGCATAGAAAAAATCGCGCCGCAAGACTGGGACCCGCGCATGAAGGCTGCAGTCAAACCGGAAAACCTGACGGATTTGGAACAAGGCCTGATGCGCTTTTTCGCCCATCGGCCGGACCAGGCCCTGGGTATGATGGGCTTTGCAGGCGCCCTCAAAATGAAACGTACCCTTCCCGAACGGTTGATCGAACTCGTCCGTTTGCGGATTGCCTTCTTCAACCAATGCCGAAGCTGCATGGCAATCCGATATACCGATGCGGTGAATGACGGACTGACCGAAGGTTTGGTGTGTTCTTTGGAACGCCCTCAAGAGGCTGATAACTTAACGTCGGCAGAGAAGGCGGCGATCCGCTATGGCGAATTGATGGCAACCGATCATCTGGCGATTGACGACTCTGTTTATGACGAACTGCGCGAGCATTTTGACGAGGGACAAATCGTCGAGCTCGGCATGACCGCCGCCTTTTTCGTCGGCTTTGGCCGGCTGGCGGCCACCTATCACATGGTCGAAGAATTGCCGGAGAAATTTCAGTCTCAGGACGACGAAATCAGTCCCTGGGGCAACGATGCCATTCAGGTGAGGTAACGCAGATGTTGATGGGGAAGTATCCGATTTTTCAGTATGCGTTCTTTGTCAATAATCTGGATGAAAGCATCGAGAAGTGGGCGAAACTGATGGGGGCCGGGCCGTTCTTCGTGGCGCGCCACCATAAAACCGACGAATTCGACTATCGGGGCCAGAAAGGTGTGGAGGCGGATGTTTCTTACGCCTTCGCCTATTGCGGCGAGACGCAGGTGCAGTTGATCGAACAGCATGACGATACGCCTTCCATCTACCGCGACATGTTTGAGAAGGGACAAGAAGGTTTTCACCATATCGGTACGCTGGTGTCGGACTTTCACGGCGAACGCCAGCGCCTGCTCGATATGGGGTTTGACATCGGCACGGAGCTTTATGCCGATGATGTAAACGCGGCCTATTTCGATACGCGGGCTTGGAATGGCGCCTTCACGGAAATCCATGCGGACCCGCCGCACATCTTGGAAGCGTTTGCAGGCTGGAAAAAAGCCCATGACAAGTGGAAGCCGGGGGATGCCCTTATTGCCGCGCCATAGGGGCTGATTGGCGGCGGGCCCTGCGTCTTGATAGGACGATGGGCGCCTTTTATAGTCCCCGCCAAATCTCTAAGGGGGTATCCGCGCAACTGTTGCGCCCACGCACCGATGTCTGATCCGCATGTCCATATGCCGTCCGATCGTCCAAACCTGTTGGCGCTGGTGGTGCCCTGCTTCAATGAAGAAGACGTCCTGCCGCTGACGATCCCCAAACTCGTGGAGCATCTCGGCCATATGGCGGCAGCCGGCCAGTGTGCGCCGGAGAGCTTTGTCGTGTTTGTGGATGACGGATCGATCGACCGCACTTGGGAGGCGATCGAACAAGCCGTCGCCGAACACCCGGGGCGGGTCCGCGGCATCCGGCTTGCGGCAAATGTCGGCCATCAGGCAGCTTTGTTGGCCGGTCTTGATTATGTTAACGGCCGTTGCGATGCCTCGATCAGCATCGACGCCGATTTGCAAGACGATCTGTCTGCCATGCCCCGCATGATGGCCGAATATCAAAAGGGGGCGGAGCTTGTGCTTGGCGTGCGCGAGTCTCGCGATGTGGACACCTGGTACAAACGCAATACGGCGCTGGCATTTTACCGGGCCCTGCGGCTAATGGGCGTGGATTTGGTTGAAAACCATGCAGATTTTCGCCTGATGTCCGCGTCCGCGCTGCGCCATCTCAGTCAGTTTTCGGAATTCAATCTGTTCCTCAGGGGCATTGTGCCCCTGCTCCACAGGCGGATCGCCACCGTGACCTATGACCGGGGCGAGCGCCTTGCCGGTGACACCAAATACCCCACGCGCAAAATGATGTCGCTGGCGTGGAACGGGGTGACGTCTTTCTCCGTTCAGCCCTTGCGGTTTATCTCGGCCATGGGCTTCCTGGTTTTCTTCAGCACCCTGTTCATGCTGGCCTATGCCGTCATCGGTGTGATTGCCGGCGGCACGGTGCCCGGCTGGGCGTCCGTGGTTATTCCCCTCTATCTGTTGGGTGGTATGCTGATGATTTCCATCGGTATGGTGGGCGAATATGTGGCAAAGCTGTTCCTTGAAGTGAAGCAGCGCCCCCGGTTCTTCATCGACACTGTTGTGGGAGATCCCACCCGCAATGAGTAACACGCCGGACCGGGTCGATTTTGATGAATATGCAGATCGTTACGAAGATCTGCTGCAAGATCAGCTTTCCTTTTTCAGCAAAGACCGAGGCTATTTCTCTGACCACAAGGCAAGCTTAGCGGCGCGACAATTCGATAAGCCCCCTAACCGGATTTTGGATTTCGGCTGCGGCATCGGTTTGTCCCTGCCCTATCTCGCCAAATACTTTCCGAATGCAGAACTCTTTGCGACCGATATCTCTGAAAAGAGCCTTCAGCATGTGGCGAAGACGCACCAAGCGGTCACCGTATTGCAAAACGGCGAAGTCGACGGACACTGTTTCGACCTCATATTCGCGGCAGGCGTCTTTCACCATATTCCCCCGGCTCAGCGCCGCGAAGCGTGCGCACGCTTATCCGCGTGCCTGAGCCCGGGAGGCAGGGTGTGTGTGTTCGAACACAATCCGTACAACCCGGTAACCCGGCGCATGGTGTCCACCTGCCCCTTTGATGAAGATGCCGTTCTTCTCAAGCGTCGCGAATTGGCCAACTTGCTTGCGGACACCCGGGGGCTCACCGTGGAACGGCGTGAATACTGCCTGTTTTTTCCGGAACCGTTGAAAGGCCTTCAACCGATTGAGCGTTTTCTCGGCTGGCTTCCTTTGGGCGGGCAATACTATGTCGTCGCCCGAAAGTAACGAAACCGTCCACCAGGTCGGCCGTTATGGTTTGGCGGGCGCCGCCAACACCGTTGTCGGTTTTGCCTTGATCTTCGGCCTGCAGACCCTCGGCACGCGACCGGCTATCGCCAATGCGGCCGGGTATCTGGTGGGGTTCTTGTTGTCGTTCGTTCTTCAGCGCGCGTTCGTATTCGGATCCACCTCTACATCGTCCTCGGATTTTGCACGCTTCCTGGTGGCTTTTTTGCTGTGCTTTGCCGCCAATCAGGTGGTCTTGCTTGTCATGTTGACCGTCGGTGTGAATGCCTATTTGGCCCAGCTGGCGGCCATCGCTGTCTATGTCGTGTCGATGTTTTTCGTTTCTCGAAACTGGGTCTTCAAGAATCGGGCTTAGCTCAGCCGGCTAATGAAGAAGCGCGGGGCGTTCCGACCGGATTACCGGCAGCAGCTCATCCAGCGTGTCGTCAAAAGCCGATACGGCATCGCCGATATGACGATCCTGCGTCACGGTGGAAACACAGAACATAAGGCGCGGGGCCGCAAAGATACCCCGGCGTAACTGACCGAGATGGATAAGCTTGGTGATATGGCCGGCCTCCAATATCCCGTCAAGTGCATCACGTGCATGGTTCAAAGGCCTGTCTGACAAATGTAGATTTGTCAGAGATCCCAGCCCGATAGCCTGTCCTTTAATGCCTTTGGCGGTAAAGGCGTTGTTGAACCCGTCCCGCAGACGGTCGGCCTGCCGGTTGATCCGTACACAATCCTCTTCGAGATAGTTCGACATGGCGGCATAGCCGGCGGCCATGGTCAGCGGATTTCCGCTAAAGGTGCTGGCATGCATGACTGGCCGCGCCGTCCTTGGATCGAAATGGGCCATCAAGTCCTCACGTCCGCCAAATGCGCCTACCGGCAGCCCCCCGCCGACGATTTTGCCCATGGCGGTCAGGTCGGGGGTAACTCCATGAAGCGCCTGTGCCCCACCGAGGTCCACGCGCAAAGAAATGACTTCGTCAAAAATAAGAACGATGCCCAGACGTGCTGTTTCTTCGCGCAGCGCCGCAAGATAGTCCCGGGTGGCTGGGATCATACCCATCGACCCTAACACGGGCTCCAAAATCACGGCCGCCAAGTCATCCGCATGTTCGCGCAACAACGCGAGCGTGTAGTCGATGTGGTTGTAGGGTGCGACGATGGTGTCGTCGAGCACGCTCTGGGGAAAGCTGTCGTCCACGCCGATAGAGGCCGGCCGGTTAAGCTGGCCGCATCGGTCCGGGATCGGGACCAGACTCACTTCCGCCAGTTCATAAGACCCATGATACCCTCCTTCGATCTTCATGATCTTGTCGCGGCCCGTATGAGCACGCGCGCACCGCAGGGTCATGAGCGTGGCTTCGCTGCCGGCGGAACAGAACCGCATGCGTTCAAGAGACGGCACCCGGTCGACCAGCAGTTTTGCCAGGGCTACCTGGTTTTCGGCTGGTGCTGCATAGGCACTGCCACGCTGGATCTGCTCGATCACGGCTTCCACAATGGGGGGATAGGCGTGCCCGTGCAGCAGCGATGTAAAATTGTTCATGAAGTCTATGAGTTGGTGGCCTTCGGCATCGTAGAGGATGGGCCCTTCGCCGCGCTCGATGAAGTTCGGAAAAGGTTTGAAATGGGCACTCGCCCGCGTATCGCCGCCGGGAAACACTTGCGCCGCTTCCTCGTAGAGCGCCGCGGAGCGCCCTGCCCATTCGCGATACAGTGTTTCCGCTTCCCGCCCGGTCAATTGTGCGCGTGCCATATGGCCTCATCCTCTCTAAGGAAGGTTCTCGATTAAGAAGGACACAATTTCTTCCGCATGGGAATAGGTGATGGAATGGGTCCCCTCATCAATCACCTTGACCGCCGCGTTCGGATGCCAGTCTGCCAAGACCTGCGCGCCCTTAATGGGGATCACCGCGTCTTGACGTCCCCATACCGACAATACCGGAATGCCCTGTTCACCAATACGGCCGTGTGCTTCTGCCCGAGGCGCGAACGGATAGTGACGCATGGTGGACAATAGCGCTTCGAAATAACCGTCATAACGGGCCGGTTCTCGGAACCGCGCCAGGAAGGCGTCCGGGTCCGGCGCTTCCTCCATGCCGTCTTCTAAACGGCTGAGAAGCAAGTGTGGTCCCAGCACACGGAATATCCAGTCACCCAAAATCGGTGTCAGAAAATATGGGGGCACGCCGTCAACGGGGGCAATGCCCGCTGGTGCAAGCAATGACACGCTGGCCACGTCCTGTGGGTAGCGATCGGCATAATCGGACACGACGGCCCCACCCATGGAATAACCGACCAAATGAAACGGTGCCCGGACGTCTAATGCGTCCGCTAGGGCCCGGATCTGTCCGACAAACAATGCCTCAGTGTAGCGGGTTGCCGGGCGGTCAGAGTATCCGCGTCCGAGGATGTCGAAGGCAATCACCCGGAAACCGGCAGCCGTTAGCGGCGCAAAGTAGTCGTCATATACGAAAGACGGTGTGGAGAAACCGTGCACCAGTAAGATGGTGGGGGCATCGCGAGGGCCCTCTGCGCGGTAGTGCACGGTTCCCATCGCGATTTCCACAAAGGAGTGTGCTTTGCCTTGCGATTGCAGGTCTGCGCGGGCGGGCCCGTTCATGGCCGGTCGGAGGAATCCCACCCCAATATAGACAAGGACGAGAAGCGTAATGATCGCTCCGGTGACGATTCCGATAAATCGCATCTCGTTTCCTCGGGCCGTTTCCTTGTATTCGAAAAAATGCCTCAAAAGTGTCGTTTTGCCACTTGTTTTCTCTCGGGCGCCTTATTTTTAGCGCCGATTAAATTTTATCGTTGATAAAATTAGTGGGCTATGCCATTGTCGTTACCGAGGACCCGCCCACAATGAACACACGCGCCATCAATATGCAGAAACGCCGCGACCGCATCCTGACGGAAGCACGGCGGGTGATTGCAGAACACGGCTACGATGCTCTCAATACGCGGGACCTTGCCAAGGCCGCCGGTGTGACGGCCCCCACCCTCTACAATCTGATCGGCAACAAGGATCAAATCCTGGTCGCGCTGTTCCTGGAAGCTGTCGAGCGGGTTGAAGAACGGCTGACCCCGTTCGAAAACGCCCGGCCACTGGACATGGCAGAAGCCATTGTCGTTCAGTCGGCTGAACTTTTTGCCGGGGACGAGAACTATTACAAAGCCGCGATTATTGCGGGCGACCGAATGGGCCGCAATCCGGTCCAAACCCAAGCGGCCGATCTTATCAATGCACGGTCTTCGGAAATGGCGGCAAAGGCTTGCCGGGCGGCACAGGCGGAGGGGCTTTTGCGGGGAAACATTTCCGCATCGGCGATGGGTGAACAAATGTATGTTTGCTACCGCGTACCGTTCCGGGATTGGGCGTTCGGCTTGGTTGACTTGGACGAATTTGCACGCATTGCATTGCGCGGCTTCTACATGTGTCTTGCATCAGATGCCGTAGATACGTTTCGACAGCAACTTCTTACCAAACTTCAGAAACTGAATGAGGCCTCTTTCCAGAAAGCAGGCTAAAGGACAGCGTCATGATGATCCTTAAACAGATTTTCTACTACGGACCTTTGCTCTTCGCATTCGGCTTTATTGCGCCCTTAACCGCCCAGATTATCGAGCGGGCCGGATGGACACCTCCCCTTGATCTATCCCCGCTGGCGGTAGGTCTTGTTCTCGCGGCCGTTTGGGGCACGTCCGCCCAAATTCGGGGGACTTGGATATGAGCATCGCCATGACATCATCGCAGGCGGCCGACCCCCAAGCTGATTTGTCCGGCCTAAGCGATGCCGAACTCATGAAATTGGAAAGGGATGTGGCGAAACAGCATGTGGGCAAAACCCCCTGGCTTGCCATCTTCTGGGGTTTGTCGAATGTGATGGTATGGCTCGCCTTATGGCCTCTCGTCTTTTTCGGAGTGGTGCCTTTGTGGGCGGGCTTTATCATCGCCACCATCAACGTGACGCTGAGCTACCTGCCGTCACACGAGGCCCAGCATGACATCGTCGCCCGCCCGGGCGAGCCGTTACGGTGGTTGAATGAACTGCTTGGTCACGTCTCAACCATCCCCTTGGTGTTTCCCTATCGGTTTCTGAAGCTCACCCATATGGAACACCACAAACATGCCAACGACCCCCAGCTTGATCCCGACTATGGCACCCACGCGCCGGGACCCCTGGCAGCAATTTGGCAGACCATCAAAATACGGCAGCCCCGGGCCAAAGGGTTTTCGGACGCCTATGGCGCGACGCTGCAACGTATTGGACGGGAAGATGTCATTTTGGATGCGGTGATCTATCAGCTTATCTTCTATAGCATCCTATTCGGCTTAGCCTGGGCCGGATATGCCATCGAAGCCGCCCTGCTCTGGTGGCTGCCCCGCCATATCGGTCTGTCGTACATCCAGTATTATCTGAGCTGGGCGCCCCATAATCCGGACCTTGGCAAAGGGCGGTACAAAGATACCCGCAGCTTCAAAGCGCTCCTGGGCAATATCGGATCGCTTGGGATGCAGTATCACATCATCCACCATCTGCATCCGCGCATTCCGCTCTACCGCACGCCGCAAGCCTATTGGCAGATGCGGCCTATTTTGAAGGCCCGCGGCTGTGATATCCATGAACTCTGACTGACTTGTCCGGCCGTCTCACATCACAAGACAGGCGGCTTGACCGACCGGAGGACCCCCATCATGGATATGGCCCACGCTAAGGAAGACGATCTGTTTCGCGAGGAAGTGCGCGATTTCCTCGCCGAAAAACTTACGGACGACCTGAAGCGGCGGGCACGCGCTGCCGGTTGGCGCACCTTTACCGATCATGACTTGGCCATGGAATGGCAATCTATCCTACACAGCCGGGGGTGGGTCGCACCAGCTTGGCCTAAGGAATTTGGCGGCACCGGTTGGTCGGTGATGGAGCGCTTCATCTACCAACAAGAATGCTTGGCCGCGGGCACGCCGCGTCTTTACCCACAGGGCCTTATGATGCTGGGACCGACGCTGATTGGTCACGGTACGGATGAGCAGCGAAGCGAAATTCTTCCGCGCATCTTGTCCGGCGACGACCTGTGGTGCCAAGGCTATTCCGAGCCTGGGTCGGGATCAGACTTGGCGTCTCTTCAAACGAAAGCTGTCAAGGACGGGGACGATTACATCGTCAACGGCACCAAGATTTGGACCTCGACGGCGCATTACGCCAACCGCATGTTCGCCCTGGTGCGTACCTCTACTGAAGACCGGCCGCAGAAAGGCATCACCTTCATCATGCTCGACATGGATCTGCCGGGCATAAAGGTCGATCCCATCATCAATATGGCCGGCGAGCATGAGTTCAACCAAGTGTTCTTTACCGATGTGCGCGTGCCCCAGGCAGGCCGCGTCGGACCGGAAGGTCAGGGCTGGACGGTCGCGAAATATTTGCTGGAGTTCGAGCGGGGCTCGCTGTCGGCCGGAGCATCGCTCGCCAACGCCCTTACGAAACTTAAACTCTTTGCAAGCGAACGGGAACGCGACGATGCCCCGGCCTTGATCGACGACGGCGGATTTCGCACCCGCCTCAGCGAATTAGAGGTCACGGCCGATACCATCGCCATGACCGAAAAGATCGTCTTAAGTTCCCTGTCCGCCAATCAGAACCCTGGTTCCGCCGCTAATGTGAGCAAGATTTTAAGCTCGGAGACCCAGCAGAGAATTCAGGAGCTCGCCGTTGAAGCGGCCGGTTACTACGGTGTTCCCAACCACGTCGTACTCGAAGAATTCGGTCCGAATTTCGGACCTGTGGGACCGGCCTTCGCGCGCAACGCGGCCCCCGGATATCTGACCGGCCGGATGAGTACCATTGCCGGGGGCACCGGCGAGGTTCAACGGAATATCTTGGCCAAAATGGAGCTCGGGCTTTGATCATGAATTGCTAAGCCGCCCGGCTCTGCTCATTCCAAAGGAGTGTCTATCATGAAGCATGATCTTCAAGTATCGATCCTCAAGGAATTGATGCGTCAGCTCGACGACGGCAAGAATGTGGATGCCGGCATCCAATTTAGGAACCCCACCTCGGCCTATACGTGCAAGGATTTGGCGGCGCGTGAGTGGGACAGCTTCTTTCAGAACCATCCCCAGCTGATCGGGTTGACGGGCGACCTGCCGAAACCTGGCAGCTATTTCACCATCGATGATTTCGGTACACCGGTGCTGGCCACACGGGATCGGGACGGTGAATTTCACGCCTTTCTCAATGCCTGCCGGCATCGCGGTGCGCGCGTCGCCGAAGGTCGGGGCGATGCCAAACGGTTCCATTGCCCCTTTCATGCTTGGACGTATTCCGCCCGCGGCGATCTTGTGGCTATTCCGCAGGAAGATCAATTCGGCCCAATCGACAAGTCGTGCCATGGCCTGATCGAGCTTCCGGCCGAAGAAAGCAACGGCCTGCTCTGGGTGCATCCCCAGCCGGATGGGCGGCTCGACCTTAAGACACAGCTTGGTCCTCTGCTCGATGAAATGTCCACGCTCGGCTTTCAAGATCTGGTCTATGTGGGCGAATCCGTCATTCGCAAAGACCTGAATTGGAAGCTCGCCAACGACACGTTCGGCGAAACCTATCACTTCCAAAAGCTGCACAAGAACACGTTGGGGCAGATCTTCTACGGAGACAATCTGGCCTATGAGGAAATCGGCCGGAACCATCGGTTTGTTTTTGCGGCGAAGGCCATCGACTTGCTGCGCGAACTTCCGGAAGACGAATGGACCCTGCGCGGTCACGCCAATCTTCTGTATTATCTCTTCCCCAACATTCAGTTCAATGTGGGCCGCGGCAGCGTGGCACTCATCAAGATTTATCCGGACCCGGACAGTCCCGGGCGTTCGCTCACCCGCGTCGGACACTATTTCTCCGAAGAAGACATCGCCGCCGCCGCTTCTGCCAATGCCGAGGAGATGACAGTCACGGGGGAAAACGTCTATGACGGAGAGGTCAGAGAGAATGCGATCCTCAGCCTTGAAGCGATTACCGAAGTCTTCGACAGCACCATCGAGCAGGAAGATTATGTAATGGGTGAGCATCAGCAAATGGCCGCCGAAAACGGCTTGCTGGATCACGTGCTTTTTGGCCGGAACGAGCCCGCCCTGCACCATTATCACAACACGTTCCGGGAAGCCTTGGGCATGCCCCCTCTGGAGAAACTGGTTGCGTAAGTGTTAATGTGTTCCTTTCATCAGCCAGTGATGACAAGGGATGACGATGCATAAGGTACTCAAGAGTGTTGGCGCCGCCTGTGTTGCCACGGTAGCCATCGGTGTTCTTTCAGTCGACGCGCAGGCCTGTGAAGCCCCTCTGGGCTTCATTGCCCCCCAAGCGCCGGACCCGGCCCCCATGGACGACCTGGTGAAGCTCGTCGAGACGATCGAAATCGCAGTCGCCCGCGACCAGCTTGTGTCAGATGCCGATCAGCTTCCCCTGCCGGACTTGATCGATCCGAAGAGCCCCCTGCCTCAAGTTACGGGTACGCAAGTGCTGACCACCGGGCCCTACGGAGATGAAGGGTCGCGGCGAATCGTTTGTTCCGAGGATGGTTCCACGCGGCTTGAGCATGTGCTGGAACGCGAACGATCGGAAAACAGCGACCGGGTGCTCTATCAAATCTGGGAAAACGATTCCAAATCAGCCCGCGCCGTGGAGTATGCGGTAGGCGAAGTGGTGGTGACCTCACTCAGCCCAACGCGTACGGAAATCATTTGGACTACCGGTTTTTCGCTTAGGGAAGACGAAGTGGAAGGTGCGCTGGGACGCATCGGCAAATGGCTTTTCCGGCGGAACTATGTGGAAGACAGCTACCAAGCCCATATGGCGGGCACGCTGGCCCACATCAAAACCAGCTTGGAATCCGGCCCCACCAATTAGAGCGGCGGACGATGAAATGGAACCATTCTGCCGAGGTCGTTTTGCGTCAGGACCAAGCTATTCGGCGCAGGCCATACCGGGGGTACGGTCAAGCCGGACAGCGCCGGTCATGGCGCAAAACGGCCCGGCCCTTTGGGTTTGCGTCCGGCGGCCGCCCGCCACGTCAAACGGCTCGACCGATGCCCCACATCGCCCTTCGCCGTTCTCCTGGCGGATCGGACCGACGGACCGCAAACAGAATTGATTCTATTTCACCGTCCGCCGCTCTATTTCTTTGAATCACTCATAGTGATGGGTAGAGTTTTCTGAG
>JANQMY010000448.1 GCA_028279895.1 Alphaproteobacteria bacterium | reverse complement strand
TTTCGGTAGACCACCGGGGCAGCACGATCATAGTGGCCATCAAGACCCCTACATGCAGTATCGCCGAAAGTACGACCCCAGAGCGCATGGGCTGGCCTTACTGATCGCTCGGCGTTTCACTAACCATGGCGATGCCCCGAAACCCCGCCTGATTCATCGTGGCCATGACTTGCACCACGGTTCCGTAATCCACGGCCGAATCGCCGCGCACATAAATCCGTTCGTCGAAGCCGCTCTCGGCGATCGCCATCAGCCGGGGCACGAGCTTTTCGATTTCTACCTCGGTTTCTTGCAAATAGATCTGGCCGTCCTTGTCTACCGTGACCGTGAGCGGTTCTTCATCGCCGGTAAGCGGCGGGGCCTTGGCTTGGGGCAGGTCGACCGGCACACCGACGGTCAACAACGGGGCGGCAATCATGAAGATAATGAGCAGCACCAACATCACGTCCACAAAGGGCGTGACGTTGATCTCGCTCATGGGCCGAAGTCCGTGGCCTGGCCGGCCATTGCGGCGGCCGCCATTGCCGTTTCCGAGGGACGCCCCCATCTATCGCGACCTTTCGTCGAGCTGACGTGACAGGATCGCGGAAAATTCGTCGGCAAACCCTTCAAGGCGGGTGGCGTAACGCCCGAGATCGTTGGTGAATTTGTTGTACGCGACCACCGCCGGAATGGCGGCCACCAGGCCAAGGGCCGTCGCGAACAAGGCCTCGGCAATACCGGGGGCCACCACCGCCAAATTGGTGTCGTGGCTAAGCGCGATCGCGCGGAAGGAGTTCATAATGCCCCAAACCGTGCCGAACAGACCGACAAAGGGCGCTGTCGACCCAACCGTTGCCAAAAAACCCATTTGCCGTTCCAACCGGCCCACTTCCCGCGAGACGGTCACCGACATAACCCGGTCGATCCGTTCCTTGACGCTGGCGGCCAACGAACCGGAAACGGACCCGGTTTCGAAAGACCGGCGCCATTCGCGCATGGCCGAGACGAAGACCACCGCCATGGGATTGTCAGGCTTTTGACCTATGTTCTTGTAGAGTTCGTCCAGCGACTTGCCGGACCAAAAAATCTGTTCGAATTTGTCGGACTTTTTGCGGGCGCGTCCGAACCGGGCGGATTTGTCGAAAATGATGGCCCAAGACCAGAATGACGCCAGGACCAGCCCCACCATGACGCTTTGAACAACGATATCGGCCTGCAGAAAGAGTGACAAAAGCGAGAAGTCAGTCGCCGTGTGCAGCGTTGCTTCCGCAACATCAGTGCCTTGATCCATGCCCGCGCTTTCCCTTCTTAAGCGTGTTGCCGAATGACGTGGCGCAAAAACAGAAATGGGCGCCGACAGAATGACAGCGCCTTTTGCCCCCTACTTCCCTTGGCAAATACCCTGGGAAATGTGTCGAAACTTGGGCGCCGTCTGGTCATTGTTAAGGTTATGGAACCCCGTGATTTTCCTCGCCAAGATAGGGCGTAAGAGCCTCACGTATCGTTAACGGGGCCCGCCGCGGGCGGCCTTCCCGATTGATGCAGACTGCATGAACCGATGCGGTTACCAAATCATTACCGTCCCGCTTGATGGCCTGATCGGCCCAAATGCTGGCACCACTCACTTTCTTGTATTGCGTGTGCACTTCCAAGATATCGTCGATTTCCGCGGGTTTTTGAAAGTCGAGATGGATGGAGCGGATGGCAAAGGCCAGCGGCGGGTCCAAGGCCCATAATGCTTTGTGGTGGATGCCGATGGTGCGCAGAAAGTCGGTTCGGCCGCGCTCGAAGAACTTCAAATAGTTGGCGTGATAGACGATGCCCGTGAAGTCGGTTTCTTCATAATAGATGCGCACCGGCAACACATGGACCCGTCCCTGCATATAGCCCGATTGCGGTCGCTTCTCGGTCATCGGCGGCGCCGGTCAGCTATCGCGCGGCGGCGGGGCATTGTCCAAAAGGTCCCCCACGGCTTGTGGCCTGGGCGACGTGGAAAGCCCCAAATGCCGATGGGCGAGCGCGGTCGTCATGCGTCCACGCGGCGTGCGCTCGATAAAGCCCTGCTGCATCAAAAAGGGCTCGATCACGTCTTCAATGGCATCGCGGGATTCGCCCATGGCCGCGGCAATGGTCTCGATGCCCACAGGGCCGCCGGTAAACAGCTCCCCCACGGTGCGCAGATAGCGGTGATCCATGGAATCAAGCCCCCGAGGATCCACCTCGAGGCGCTGCAGCGCATGATCGGCGACGGCCGCGTCGATGACATTCCTGTTTTCTACCTCGGCGAAATCGCGCACGCGGCGCAGCAGGCGCCCGGCCACCCGGGGCGTGCCCCGCGACCGGCGGGCGATTTCCGCGGCGCCATCGGCCGTCATCTCCGCGCTGAAAATATCCGCGGCCCGGGACACGATCTGCACCAGTTCCGCTTCCGTGTAGTAGTTCAGGTGAAACGGAATGCCGAACCGGTCGCGCAACGGCGTGGCCAGAAGGCCCGACCGGGTGGTGGCCGCCACCAGCGTGAAGCGCGCCAGATCGATGCGTACCGACCGCGCTGCCGGCCCTTCGCCGATCAACAGGTCGAGCTGAAAGTCTTCCATGGCCGGGTAGAGCACTTCTTCCACCGCCGGCGACAAGCGATGGATTTCGTCGATAAACAGCACATCCCGCGGCTCGAGATTGGTCAGGATCGCGGCCAAGTCCCCCGCTTTGGTAAGGATCGGCCCCGACGTTGCGCGGAAGTTGACCCCTAATTCGCGCGCCACGATCTGCGCCAAGGTGGTCTTGCCCAAGCCCGGCGGACCGGACAGCAGCACATGATCCAGCGCTTCCTCGCGGGAACGGGCGGCTTCGACGAAGACCCGCAAATTAGCGCGCACCTGTTCCTGGCCGACAAAGTCTTCCAACGACACCGGGCGCAGCGCCGGGTCGAGCGATTGATCTGTCCCCTGAGCAGTTTGCCCTACGAGCCTGTCGCCGTCCGATGTCACCGGCTAAGCTCCTTCAAACTTTCGCGGATCAACGTTTCCAAGGGCGCCGCCCCGTCATGGCTGCTGAGCACACCGGAAATGGTCTGCGCCGCTTGAGATTCATTGTAACCCAGATTGACCAAGGCCGAGAGCGCTTCGGCCGACGCGTTGGGCGCGGCGTCCGTGCCGGGGGCCGGCGCCGCTTTAATCCGGCTTGCCGGCACAACGTCCGCCCCCAGGGTCGGCAGCGGTTTGTCTTTCAATTCCGACAAGATGCGCGCGGCCAGGCGCGGCCCCACCCCCGGCGCCCGATTGATCGCCGCTTTGTCCTGGAACTGAATGGCATTGGCCAGATCAGCGGCCGAATGAATGCTCAACAGCGCCAGCGCCACTTTCGCGCCCACGCCCTGTACGGATTGCAGGAGACGAAACCAATCGCGCTCTTCGGCGGTCTCGAAACCGAAAAGCTTGATCGCATCTTCGCGCACATGGGTTTCGATAGACAGGGTGCACGCCGTACCGATATCCGGCATGCGGGCCAGAGTGCGCGTGCCGCATTGAACGTGATAGCCCACGCCCTGCACGTCGAGGATCACCCAATCCTCGCCCATATCATCCAATATGCCTTTGAGTTTACCGATCATGCGCGCGCCCGGTCTTCCGTGTGCGATGCATTTTTTTGCCGCCCCGGCACGCTCGCCGCATGATGGGCATGGCAAATGGCAATCGCCAGTGCATCTGCCGCGTCGAACCCCTTGACCTTGGTGTTGGGCAACAACACACCGATCATGGTGCTGATTTGTTCTTTGGTGGCGTGCCCATTGCCGACAATCGACTTCTTCACCAGATTGGGCGCGTATTCCGCGACCTCTAACTGCGCCAGAGCGGGCGCCAACAACACGACGCCCCGCGCCTGCCCCAGTCTCAACGCGGAAGCGGGGTCTTTGTTGACGAAAGTTTTTTCGATGGCGACGGAATGGGGCGTCCACTGAGCGATGACGTCGGCCAACCCGCCATGCAGGGCGGCCAAGCGCTGACTATCCGATTGATCGGCCTTGGTTTGAACCGTGCCATGGGCCACATGGCGCAAGCGGCTGCCTTCGCTGTCGATCACGCCCCATCCGGTGGTCCGCAGGCCCGGGTCCAGGCCCAATATGCGCAGGACCGCCGTCATGGGCCGCCTCTTTGGCTCGAAATCGTCATCGCGAGGAGTGCTTTGTTTGTGTGGCCAAGCCATCCCACTCCCCCGTCCCAACCACCCCTAGGGTACCGTTGCCGGGTGGTTGGGACGGGGGAGTGGGATGGAACAGCCGCACACGCGGCAGCGCCGTTAAGCGGTGAGTTTTTGCAGAACCTCTTCAGAGACTTCAAAATTCGCGTAGACGTTTTGCACATCGTCATTGTCTTCCAAAACATCCAGCATCTTCAAAAGGGTCGACGCTGTCTCCTCGTCTACAGCTATTTGATTCTGGGGCTTCCAAACAAGCTTCGCGCTGTTCGGCTCGCCCAACGCGGCCTCCAGAGCCTCGCGCACGCCGTGCAAGCTCGACGGCTCGCAGATGAATTCGTGCCCTGATTCGCCAGATTCGCACTCATCGGCGCCCGCTTCAATGGCGGCTTCCAGCATAGTGTCCGCATCCCCCGCTTCGGCCGGGTATTGGATAACGCCCACATGGTCGAACATGAAGGACACGCTGCCCGTTTCCCCCATATTGCCGCCATGCTTGGTAAAGGTGGATCTTACTTCGCCGGCCGTGCGATTGCGGTTGTCGGTCAGCGCTTCGACGATGACCGCGATGCCGCCCACCCCGAAGCCTTCGTAGCGGATTTCATCGTAATTGTCGGCGTCGCCGCCCTGACTCTTCTTAATCGCCCGGTCAATATTGTCCTTGGGCATATTCTCCTTGCGCGCGGCAATAATGGCGGCACGCAACCGCGGATTCTTGTCCGGGTCCGGCATGCCCATTTTGGCGGCAACGGTGATCTCGCGGGCAAGCTTCGAAAAGATCTTCGAGCGCTTCGCGTCCTGCGCGCCCTTGCGGTACATGATGTTCTTAAACTGTGAATGGCCTGCCATAGATTTTCCTGCGTGTAAGCTGCTTGACCATCCCGCTCCCCCAAAAACCGACATTGGCCAACCACCCCAAAGGTACCCTGGCTCGGGTGGTTGGGACGGGGGAGTGGGATGGCTAAGTTCTTCCCATATTTAAAGCTTTTATAGAGGCGCAGGGGGTGCTGCGGTCAACCCCCCGGCGGCGGCGTCACATCCGGCAAGGCTTCCTTCAAGCGGCCGCCGATGCGCACCGGTTCGACCCGTTGCGCCAGACCGGACTTTTCATCGGTGGCGACAAAGACACCGCACAGGGTCGCTTCGCCCATAGCCGGGGTGAAGCGTCCGCTGGCCATCTTGCTGGTGAAGCGGTGCAAGGGTTCGTCTTTTTCCATGCCGATCACGGAATCATAATCCGCCGTGGCCCCGGCATCGGTCTGATAGGCCGTACCACCCGGCAGGATTTGAGCATCGGCTGTGGGCACATGGCTGTGGGTGCCCACCACCAGGCTAGCCCGGCCGTCGGCGAAATGGCCCATGGCCATTTTTTCCGAGGTGGCCTCGCCATGAAAATCGATCACGACCGCATCGGCATCGACCCCCAAGCGGCATTGGTCGATTTCATCGCCGACCGCGGCAAATGGATCGTCTAGTGGGTCCATGAACACCCGGCCCATAGCGTTGACCACCAGCACGCGCCCCTTCGCGCCTTCATAAAGCCAGGCGCCCCGACCCGGGGTTTGCGCCGGAAAGTTGATCGGCCGCAGCAGGCGCGTTTCGTTGTCGATAAAGGACAGCGTTTCGCGCTGGTCCCACACATGATTGCCGGTGCTAACCACATCGACGCCGGCATCGAAAAAATCCTGGCAAATACGCGACGTGATGCCAAAGCCACCGGCGGCATTCTCGCCGTTGACGATCACGAAATCCAACTGCAGGCTGGATTTGAGCTGAGGCAGGTGATGCAGCACCGCTTCGCGGCCACGCCGTCCCACCACATCGCCGATAAATAAGATGTTCACACCAAAGCTCCCGGCACGCGACTGTCAGGCCGCTGTCCGGCAGTCGATGGCTTCCTTCTCTGTCACCACCCAATCTAGAGGCTGGTCGTGCGGTTCCAAGGGCAGCTTTTCCACCTCTTGCGCCGAAAAGGCAAGCCCGATGGCCAGTATGGGGCCGTTCTTCCGCAAAACCTCGAGGGTTTGATCGAAATAGCCGCCGCCATAGCCCAGCCGAAAACCGGCGCGGGTAAAGCTGAGCATTGGGACCAGCATCACGCGCGGGGTGACTTGCGGCGCATCGGGCCGCGGGTGTTGCGTGTTATGGGGACCGGCTTCCAACTCGTCTTCTGGCCGCCAACGGCGGAAGATCAAAGGCTCATAACGCCGGACCACCACGGGCAAGCCTATTTCAATGCCCTCGCCCGACGCCCGCGACAGGATCTGACGGCAATCGATCTCATGGGCCACCGGCCAAAAGGCACACAGGGCCTCACCGCGGCATTCTTGTTTGAGATCGAAGGTGTTGAAGACCAGTTCCTCTATCGCCAGGGCCGCCGACTGCCGTGTGGCCGGGTCGATCGCGGCCCTTGCCTCTGCCGCCCTCTGCCGGAGCGCATCTTTGTCTTCCCGGATGGGTATGGCTTTACCTCGTTGTGGGGTGCGTGGCGGGACCGCACATGACCGTGGGAGTAGTGAATCCTCAGGACCTGCCGAAACAGGTGGGCGCCGTGTGTCCGAGGCCACGACCCCGGTCAGGGACAGCTCCCTTTGAGGATGTTAAGGCCCCGGGGAATCAGTCTCCTCACAAATCGGGCAGAAACCCGCCACAGCTCTAATTTAGTGCGTTTCGGGTTAAATAAAAATGGCGTTGTGGGACCGCCCCTACACGGCCCCTATACGGCACTGAGACGGCCGGCCATTTCTTTGATGCGCGAGGCGGCTTTTTGCAATGCCGCCGCTGCCGTGGCTTCCGTGGTGCTGGAGGCGTTGATCGCCGAGCCGCGGCCGGCCCTTACGTTGCTCAATTCCGCTTCCAGCTCGTCTACCCGGCCTAGGATTTCCGACAATTCGTCAGCCACCACCAACCCGGCCATGAGCAGCAGCCGGGCATCGCCCACCTGCCCTACTCCGCCGGCCAGGTCGTTCACATGTTTGTTTACATAAGCGGCAAGGTCGCGGACGTGATCTTCTTCGCCGTCCTCGCAGCCGACCGTGTAATTCTTGCCATTAACCGTGACCGTAATGTTGGGCATGACGTGTCGTCCTTGGAAGTTCGCTACGCGGCGTTGGATTTCTTGGTAAGGACCGTCTCGATACTGTCGATGGCCCCTTCGATCTTGCGTTCGATCAGATCGAGCTGCCCTTGTTGCGGGGCGCGGCCTTGGGGATTGGACTCAAGGGCATCAATCTTTTGATTCAGCGCCGTCCGTTCGTCGCGCAAAGCAGCAAGTTCTTGCTCGAGTGATTGGATTTTTTGATCGGCGGCGGCGCGTTGCGCAATCGCCGTATCGAGGAGTTCCAAGGCTTGATTGAGTTGGGCGAGGGCTTGATTCAATGTGGCCATCAGAGTTCCGCTTATTTGCACTGTATTCTGAGAGAATCACCATACCCGTGTTCGCCAAAAAAATCACCCGATCACCCGGCGAACCGGGCGGACCTCCCCGCGCGTCGGAATGCCGCCTCCCCCTTGACGGCAGGCACCCTCAGGGCCATTGTGCGCGCGCTTTCCAGTACGTCGCGGAATGTGTGTGCGCGGGCCATCGGGCCGGGCACTTTTTTCAATGATCGATAACGGAGCGCGCTGTGGGCAAAGAGGCATTGTCCGGCAATCAGCAACAGGAAATGGCGAACACCATTCGCTTCCTCGCGGCGGACGCGGTGCAGAAGGCGAAATCGGGTCACCCGGGCATGCCCATGGGCATGGCCGACGCCGCAACTGTGCTGTTCACCCAATTTTTGAAATTCGATCCGCAGCACCCCAATTGGCCGGACCGGGACCGCTTCGTTCTGTCGGCCGGCCACGGCTCCATGTTGCTGTACGCCCTGCTCTATTTGACGGGCTACGAAGACATGACGCTGGAGGAAATCAAAAACTTCCGGCAGTTGGGCAGCAAGACCGCCGGTCACCCTGAATTCGGCCATGCAAAAGGGATTGAGACCACCACCGGCCCCCTTGGACAAGGCTTGGGCAATGCGGTGGGCATGGCGATCGCGGAGCGTCATCTGGCAGCCCGCTTCGGCGACGACTTGGTCGATCACCACACCTATGTTTTGGCGGGCGACGGCTGCCTGATGGAAGGCATCAGCCACGAGGCGATCTCATTGGCAGGGCACCTCAAGCTTAGCAAGCTGATCGTCCTGTTCGACGACAACGGGATTTCCATCGACGGGCCTGTGTCACTGTCCGATTCCACCGACGTGTTGGCACGTTTCAAAGCCGCCCAGTGGGATGTGCAGTCCGTGGACGGACATGACCCCGCGGCGGTCGCCAAGGCAATTGCCGGCGCACAGAACAGCGACGCACCGTCGCTGATCGCCTGCAAAACCACAATCGGCTTCGGCTCGCCGAGCAAGGCCGGATCGGAAAAAAGCCACGGCAGTCCGCTCGGCGACGAAGACATTGCCGGCATGCGCGCAGCGCTGAACTGGCCGCACGCCCCCTTCGAGGTGCCGGACAGCGCTCTCACCCTGTGGCGTCAAGCCGGCGCACGGGGCGCCGGGCTCCACGCAGACTGGCGCGACCGTAAGGGCGCTGCGGCGGCAGACGTTCAAACGGCCTTTGATGCCGCCATCGCCGGCGACCTTCCCTCATCGCTCAGCACACGGATTACAGAGGTCAAGCAAACGCTCTCGGAAGAGGCCGCCAGCATCGCGACGCGCCGCGTTTCCGAAAGAGTGCTTGATGCCGTCAATGAGATCGTGCGCGAAACCATCGGCGGCTCCGCCGACTTGACCGGGTCGAACAATACCAAGGGCAAAGCCATCTCGCCGATGACGGCCGAGAATTACGGCGGCCGTTATCTGCATTACGGTATCCGCGAGCACGGCATGGCCGCGGCCATGAACGGTCTCGCCCTGCATGGTGGCGTCATCCCCTATAGCGGTACGTTCTTGGTCTTTTCAGACTATGCCCGCCCCTCCATGCGGCTGGCGGCCTTGATGAACCAGCGGGTCATCCATGTGATGACCCACGATTCCATCGGCCTGGGCGAAGACGGACCGACCCACCAGCCGGTGGAACATTTGTCGGCGTTGCGGGTCATTCCCAATTTGAACGTGTTCCGTCCAGCCGATGCGGTGGAAACGGCGGAGTGCTGGGAACTGGCACTCAACGCCCGCAAAACGCCAAGCGTGATCGCTTTGTCGCGGCAGAACCTGCCCACCTTGCGCACCGCCCATCAGGCCGACAACATCTCCAGCCGGGGCGCTTACGAGCTTGCACCGGCAGCAGGCGATGCCCAGGTGTCGTTATTCGCCACCGGGTCGGAAGTACATCTGGCCGTTGCCGCCAAACAAGCGCTGGATGGACAGGGCATCCCCACCCGCGTTGTCTCAATGCCGTGCTGGGAACTTTTCGATCAGCAGGATGACGGCTACCGGCGCACGGTGATCGGCAATACGCCCGTGCGCATCGGTGTCGAGGCTGCAACGCGGCAGGGCTGGGACAAATATTTGGGCATGGACGGTGCCTTTATCGGCATGGACGGGTTCGGGGCCAGCGCCCCTTATCAGGACCTGTACCGGCATTTCGGCATCACCGTTGAAAACATCGTTGCGAAAGCAACGTCTCTTCTTAACTAGCTAGACACAGGATTTCGGAGACAGAGTATGGCTGTTCGGGTTGCGATTAATGGATTTGGCCGGATCGGCCGTTTGGTGTTGCGGGCAATTGCAGAAAGCGGCCGCAAGGACATTACCGTTGTGGCGGTCAACGATTTGGGCCCGGTGGAAACCAATGCCCACCTGCTGCGCTATGACAGCGTACACGGACCGTTTCCCGGTAAGGTGAAGTCGACAAAATCGTCCATGAATTTGGGCAGCGGCACGATCAAAGTGCTGTCCGAGCGGGACCCGGCCAAACTGCCCTGGGGCGATTTGGACGTCGATATCGCGTTGGAATGCACCGGCATCTTTAACAGCAAGGAAGCCGCGTCCAAGCATATCGAAGCCGGCGCCAAGCGCGTGATTGTTTCGGCCCCGGCCTCCGGCGCCGACATTACGGTGGTTTATGGCGTGAACCACAAAAAAATGCGCAAGAGCCACAAGATCGTGTCGAATGCGTCGTGCACCACCAACTGCCTGGCCCCTGTCGCCTTCGTTCTCAACAAGTCGATCGGCATTTCGAAGGGCTTCATGACGACAGTTCACGCCTATACGGGCGACCAGCCGGTGCTGGACACGCTGCACAAAGATTTGCGCCGGGCGCGTGGCGCCGCCTTGTCCATGATCCCGACTTCCACCGGCGCCGCCCGTGCGGTGGGTCTGGTGTTGCCGGAATTGGCCGGCAAGCTGGACGGCACGGCCGTGCGCGTCCCGACACCGAATGTGTCGATGGTCGACCTGGTCTTCACGTCGAAAAAGAAAACCTCGGTCGAGGAAGTTAACGCCGCCATTTCGAAAGCGTCGGCGGGTCCGTTGAAAGGCGTTTTGGACACGGTCGATGCCCCTTTGGTGTCGATGGACTTCAACCACAATCCGGCATCGTCCACCTTCGATCTCACCCAAACCCAAGTCGTCGACGGCAATTTGGTCCGCGTCCTGAGCTGGTATGACAATGAATGGGGCTTCGCCAACCGCATGGCCGATACGGCTGTGGCACTCGGCAAGTTGATCTAGGCGACCATGTCCACGCACAAAACCATCGACGACATCGACGTTTCGGGCAAACGCGTCCTGGTGCGGCTTGATCTGAATGTGCCGGTCAAGGACGGACAAGTAACGGACGCAACGCGCATCGAGCGGTCGGTCAAGACCATGAAAGACCTGGCCGCCAAAAATGCCCGCGTCATCCTCTTGTCTCACTTCGGACGGCCCAAGGGAAAGCCCAATCCGGACATGTCGTTAAAGGTGGTGGTTGCTGCGCTCAACGACGCGCTGGGAGCGGATGTGGCCTTCGCCGGGGACTGTATCGGCGACACAGCCAAGAAGGCCGTCGAGGCCCTGCAGCCCGGCGGGTTCTTGCTGCTGGAAAACACCCGCTTTCATGCCGGCGAAGAAAAGAACACGCCCGACTTCGTGAAGGCACTTGCCGAATTGGGCGACGTCTATGTGAATGACGCCTTTTCTTCCGCCCACCGGGCGCACGCCTCGTCGGAAGGCCTCGCTCATGTGCTGCCCGCCGCGGCGGGACGCGCCATGGAAAAGGAGCTCGACGCCCTTGCCCGCGCCTTGGAAGACCCGGAACGTCCCGTGGTCGCTATTGTCGGCGGCGCTAAAGTATCCACCAAGCTCGATCTGTTGGGCAATCTCCTCGAAAAGGTGGATTACATCGTCATTGGCGGCGGCATGGCCAATACGTTTTTGGCGGCCCAAGGCGTTGCCGTGGGCAATTCCCTGTGCGAACACGACCTGACGGACAAAGCCAAGGACATCTTGGCCGACGCCGAAAAGAAGAATGTAGGCATCATTTTGCCGACGGACGCGGTGGTGGCGCGCGAGTTTAAGGAAATGGCCGCCAGTGAAACCGTGGACATCGACAAGGTCGGCGACGATCAGATGATCCTGGATGTAGGGCCCAGCACACTGGTGACCATCAGTGGACGGATCGAATCCGCGAACACGGTGGTGTGGAACGGTCCGCTTGGAGCCTTCGAAATCGCGCCCTTCGACACGGGCACCAACACGGCGGCACAGCAAGTGGCCATGCTGACCAAAATCGGCGAGCTGGTGTCGGTGGCAGGTGGCGGCGACACGGTGGCAGCGCTTAACAATGCAGGGGCCACAAAAGACTTCAGCTATGTGTCCACCGCGGGCGGCGCCTTTCTCGAATGGTTGGAAGGTAAAGAGTTGCCTGGCGTCAAAGCGCTTGCCGACAGCTAAGCAACCCAACTTCATCGACCCACGCGATGGCTGACTGCCGACTTTATCTCATCACGCCGCCCCGCATCGACGATGTGGGCGCCTTCTGTACCCGGCTCGAAGAAGCTCTGTCGGCGGATGACGTGGCCTGTTTGCAGATCCGGCTCAAAGACATGGAAGACAGCGCCCTGATCGACCTTGCCCGGCCGATTGTCGAGATTGCCCAGGCCCATGATGTGGCCGTGCTGATGAATGACCGGCCCGATTTGGTGGAAACCTTGGGGGCAGACGGCGCTCACATCGGTCAAGACGACATGCCCTATGCCGAGGCCCGCAAGCTCTTAGGTGACGAGCTGATCATTGGCGTGACCGCCCATGATTCCCGGCACCTGGCCATGGTCGCAGGCGAAGCCGGCGCCGACTACGTGGCATTCGGGGCATTCTTCCCCACAACGACCAAAGATCCGAAGGCCCGCGCCCATCCGGACATTCTGGCCTGGTGGTCTTCCTTGTTCGAGGTGCCCTGCGTCGCCATTGGCGGCATCACGACCGACAATTGTGTGCCCTTGATCGAGGCAGGCGCCGACTTTCTGGCCGTATCCGCCGGGGTCTGGAACCATCCCGACGGTCCGGCCGCCGCCGTCAAAGAATTCAATCGGCTGATTGCACAAAATTAAGGGCGGCCTCGGAGAGGCCGCCCTCAAGCCAACCCCGGCGGTGATAGCGTCAGTCGCCGTAGCGCTTACCCAAGAAGTGGTCGACGGAAATTCGGCCCGGACCAACCGCGATAATCGCGAACAGGATCGACGCCCAGAACATGTGCGCGCTCCACCACGCATCCGGGAACACCCAAAGCTGGATGACCATCGTCATAACCAGCAGCCCGCCGGCGCTGATCCGCGTGAAAAGCCCCAGGATCAGGAGAACCGGCAAGACATGTTCCATGACCGATGCCATGGTCGCGGACAGGGCGGGAAACGGCATGTTGAATCTGTGTTCGAAAAGAAAAAGTTGAGTATCGTTGACGGCAAAAATATTCCAGCCATCCACTTTCGTGCGCCCCGAATACCAAAACACAAGGGCGACCGGCACACGCAGCCCTAAAATACCCAGGTCGTGAACGAATGCCATAATCGGTGAACGGATAATTCCCATGTAAAGGTTACGAATGGCAGCGACCATGCCTTGTTTGCCGGCAGAACCGCTCGAAGCTTGAGATGCGTCTGTCATTTAAAACTCCCTTTTCATTGCGCGTTCCATGTGACTTACGCCAACACGTTTTTGAACGCGCCTGCCGCCAAAAATTTGCGGAAGGTTTCCGTAATATCGAAGGCGTCATCGCAGGTAAGGGCCGTCTCAAAGGCCTCGGCAACCGGCTTCCCGTCGAACAACTCACTGCCGAACCGTGCCTCGGCAATCGTCAGGGCACAGATTTGGACCGAAAGTTTAGGACGGGTTACAAGCACCGCCTGCGCGCCTGTTGCGGTATTTTGGGAGACCGCCCCACCGCTTCCAGGCCGGTTCACGCGCCAGTGATCGATCAGCGGAATTTGTGAAGTGACAAGGCGGGCCGCATCGTGTTGGACGAAGCGGGCCGCGAGCAATGTATCGCCCAATTCTTGAAGTCTGCCGGGGTCCAACACCAGCGCATCTGCCGCGTGCAGAGCTTCCAGCCGGGCGCGCTCGGCCCGCGCAAGATCGCAGATAGCGGGATCGTCTTTGGTCAGCGGGATTTGCGCAAGGTAATCCGGGAAGTCGCCCCCAAACAGGGCCAGCGAGCGCTGTGACGGCGGATAATGCACCAAGAAGCCGCGCGCCACGGCGACGAAGCCGTCATCGCCCAAATACGATCGGATGGCGGGATAAGCTTCTTTGAGTTGTTCGATCAGCCCGTAAAAAAAGTTGTTGCGATAGACATCAAACCGCCACGCCTGATCGTCGGAAAGTCCTTGGGGCCGGGCCCTGGGATCGTCTGCTTTGACGGCGGCCGAAAAATCCTTCTGGAACGCACGAAGGGTACTCATGCGGAGGCCAATTCTGCTTGGCGCACGGATTGATGCATCAACCGTTCGGCGGTGCGCGCTTCGCCATACAGCACCTGCCAGGCGGGAACGTTGGTGTCCCACTCCACCAGGGTCGGTTTCGGGCCGACGCGCGCAATCAGGCGGCGGTAGAGATCCCACACGGGATCGCAGACCGTGGCGCCGTGGTCGTCCACCAAGAGCGGCTGAGGACCGGCGTCATCCACCTTGTGACCCGCCAAATGCACTTCGCCGATCACATCGGCATCGATCGCACCCACATATGCGGCGGCGTCATAGCCGACATTCCGCGCACTTACATAAATATTGTTGACGTCCAGCAGCAGGCCGCATCCGGTGCGTTGCGCAACGGCCGTCAGAAATTCCGGCTCGGGAATGGTGTTGCCCGGTAACAGTATATAGTTGGAGGGATTCTCAACCAGAATGCGCCGCCCCAGCACCGATTGTGTCACGTCCACATTTTCGCAGACGCGGTCCAGTGCTTCTTCCGACAAGGGGATGGGCAGCAAGTCCGCAAAGTAATGGCCGCCATGGGCCGACCAAGCGAGATGCTCCGACACCAGGCCGGGCTCGTAGCGATCAACGAGACGCTTCAGCGCCACAAGGTGGTCCGTGTCCAGAGGGTCAGCGCCGGCTAAGGACAAGGCGACCCCGTGCAGCGAGAGGGGGTATCGTTCTCGAATCTGCGTTAGCAGAGCGTGGCGTGGGCCGCCCGCCACCATGTAGTTTTCGGGATGAACTTCGAACCAGCCAAGATCGGGCTGGGTGTCTAGGATCTCCGCCGCGTGCATCGTCTTAAAGCCGACGCCGGCGCGGGCGGGCACGGCGCCATCGGCAGCCGTTGCAGAACGATCGAGATGGGAATGTTGGGGATGATCCGTTGTGGTCATGGCCGTACCGCTCTCCCCCGCGGCACCGAATGGGAATGGAAAGGGCCGCTCCGGTTTCCCGAAACGGCCCCTTCGCCATCCGGTTAGCTGTTCGGCAAGTCGCGTTCAAGCGGCTTTAAGCTGCCTTTGATCTCGCGGCCATCAGCCGTCGTGATGGAAATGCTTTCGCAGGTCCCTTTGTCCACCAATGTCCAGGCATTGCCCTGGTAATCAACGGTGGATGTCGCGGCACAGGTCGTGCCCGGTCCTGCGGCGCAGTCATTTTCGCCGGCCAATGAAATGCCGTAACACTCTTCTTTGCCGGCAGCCGCCGCAATGTCTGCCGTGGCCAGGGCGCCTGCCGCCAACAAGGCGGACGCCAATACTTTGGAACTCTTCTTCATCATCATTCTCCCGTTAATGCTCTACAAAATAGGGGCGCTCCACAGCTGGCGCCGATTATATCGCACCCCGCGTGATTCCTTCAGCCGATTTAGGCAGGCTGTCGGCTGACAATGATTTGATGATCGGCCAATTGTGGTCGGCGCCGCGAATGTAGCCGGCTTCTTGCTTCAACCAACGCTTGTGGACGCCTGCGCTATTGTTCAAGTATAGCTTGCCGTCAACCACTTTGTAGGCCAGCGGATCGATATCGAATTTCCGGCCTTGGGCCGTCGCGAAGGCACACCAGCCGCCATATTGGGGGGCATAGGCCGCCGGGTTCGCTTCGAACTTGGCCAGATTTTCGGCCGATGAGAACCGATACTTGCCGCCGTCATATTCGGTTTCGAATTCGGCCGAGCCTGCCGTGGGTGTGCCGGAGAAATAGGCCACCACGTCATAGCCTTTGGCAATATATCCGTCTTGGTGATTCACTTCATCCGCGGCCAGCGCACTGCCGGTAGCGGCAAACAAGGTGCCGACGCCCAAAACGGCCGCCGCAGCCAGGTTTTTCAAATTCTTCAAAAGAGACATCTGTTCAAACTCCTTGGCGATTAAAATCATTTTTCGTGACTTTTTGCGGACTGACTGTTTGGCATCGTTCGAATGCCGATCCTCACCCGTCGCGTCCCGTTCGGGAGGGCGCCAGAAGCGCCTCCCTCTGTCACGCCAAAGATGTGGGAAACCTTGACACGGACGAAATACACAAGTGAGTCACGTCTCTGTGACAGCCGATTTCCGTTGCGAAATGCGCGGCAAACGGGCCCAATTGAAAGGCGCCGGACAACTTGCTAGGTTCCGCGCGCTCACGCGTCCGCGAGGTCGCGCCCTTCCAGAATACGTAAAGGCGGCTATGAAGATTAACGGCAACGAGATCCGGCCCGGCAATGTCATCCAGCATAACAATTCTCTGTGGGTGGCGGTGAAAACCCAGGCGGTCAAACCGGGCAAAGGCGGCGCCTTCAACCAGGTGGAATTGAAGAACCTGTTGGACGGCAGCAAATTGAACGAACGCTTTCGCGCCTCGGCCACCGTGGAACGGGTGCGCTTGGAACAAAAGGACTATCAGTATCTGTATGAGTCCGGCGACATGCTGACCTTCATGGACCTTGAGTCCTACGAGCAGATCGAACTGCCCTCGGAATTTGTCGGCGAGCGCAAAGCCTTCTTGCAGGACGGCATGCAGGTGACCGTAGAATCTCACGAGGGCAAACCGCTGGGCATCACCCTGCCCGAACAAGTGACCTTGGAAGTCACCGAAACGGAACCCACCGTGAAGGGCCAGACCGCCGCGTCGTCCTACAAGCCCGCCATCATGGACAATGGTTTGCGGGTCATGGTGCCGCCCTTTATCGAGGTGGGCCAGAAGATCGTCGTGTCGACCGCCGAGGTTGAATACGTCAAGCGTGCCGACTGACGGCGGACGATCCGGTGACCTTAAGAACCCCCGTCATGAATGTCATGGTGTCGGCGGCCCGCAAGGCAGCCCGCCATTTGGCGCGCGATTTCGGCGAAGTGGAACAGCTTCAAGTCTCGAAGAAGGGGCCGGCCGACTTCGTCACCGAAGCGGATCAAAAGGCCGAGCGCATTCTGTTCGAAGAACTGTCCAAGGCGCGGCCCGGTTATGGCTTTCTGATGGAAGAGCACGGCGTCCACGAAGGTGCCGACAAAACCCATCGGTGGATTATCGATCCGCTGGACGGCACCACGAACTTCGTGCACGGCCTGCCGCAATTCGCAATTTCGATTGCGTTGGAGCGCGACGGACAGTTGGTGGCCGGTCTGATCTTCGATCCGATCAAGAACGAATTGTTCATGGCCGAAAAGGGCCAAGGGGCCTGGCTCGACGACCGGCGCTTACGCGTGTCCAGCCGGCGGGACCTAAGCATGGCCCTCATCTCCACCGGGGTGCCCTTTGCGGGCCGCCCCGATCATGATCGTTTCCTGAAGGAGTTGACCGCCATCATGCCGCAGATTGCCGGCATCCGCCGGTTCGGTGCAGCCGCTCTGGACCTCGCCTATCTGGCGGCCGGCCGCTATGACGGTTTTTGGGAACGTAATCTGAATGCCTGGGACATCGCCGCCGGTATTGTCTTGATACGCGAAGCCGGCGGCATGGTGGCCGATTTGGACAATGGGCCCAATGTGTTGGAAAGCGGAAATATTCTGGCGGCAAATCAAGACCTTATGCCCCAGTTAACCAAAATTTTTGCTAATTGCGCTTGAGTGGACCACACTGATCCGTAGGGCGAGTCGCGCTTTGTTACCGGCCCGCCGAGAGGGTTTGCGTTCCAAAGTGGTGCCCCTGTGTCCGATTCTCTGCCGATCCCGTCTCTCCGCTTGATCGCCGTCCGTTTGGCCGGTTGGCGGATGTCGATCGGCCCGCTGATGATCGCTTTGGCGATGGCAATTACAGTGGCGGTGGCACCCGGCGCATCGGCCAATCCTGCCTTGCTGTTCACAACCGCCGTGCTCTTCGACCTGAGGGATCACGAGATCGACTCGGATGCGCGCGTGACCCTCGACGGGGTCGCCTCGCGCCTGCTGGGCAATCGCAACCGGGTGCGCATCACCGGGTATGCCGATGCAACGCTTCAGAACCCCCAGGACGACCGGCGCTTACGCGTGTCCAGCCGGCGGGACCTAAGCATGGCCCTCATCT
>JANQMY010000446.1 GCA_028279895.1 Alphaproteobacteria bacterium | reverse complement strand
GACCGACTTGGCAGCGCACGGATTGTTACCACAAGACGTGGCTCGCCCGAACTAAGCCATGGGCCGCTCGACCGAAACCAAACTACGCCTTAACGATGCGCAGGAGCGGGGTTCATCAAATCGATGATTTCAATGACCTCGCGGAAGATGGGACACCTCAAATCATAGATCAGCCGGCCTGACCTGTGCTTGCCCGGATATATCCTCCAAAATCAACGCCGATGGAAGCTGCTGGTGTGACGCTCACACCCAGGAACTCCATATCATAGTCGAACCAAACGGTTATGCTGGCCGACGGGCTGGGCCCCGGGCTTTTTCCGGAAAGTATCGTTTTAATAGTCTCGATACTTTTTGCGCCCCTGACGGCATCCGCTAATCCAAATGCGAAACCATGAGAGCTTCCGGCAAGATCATTATTTTTCGCTATCCAGAAAGTTAGGTTTAAACCGAGATCAGCGCCAAGCGCGGGGCCGAACTTATAGTCGACACTTCCGAAGTATTGGACAGGGTTTGTCCCTTTGAGATCGATCGCTATTCCGTTCTCAACGGTTCCTCCTATGCCCAGGTTGGCAGAAATTGGAAGACCGATACTGAGTGTCTTAAAGGACTTGTCTTCTGCTGACTGCTGAGCATCGGCGTATGTGGATAGACCCGTTACATCCTTCTCAACGGAGCCGTTTTTGTTTTTCAAACCTGCCGCGATTGAGTCGGACTCATTGAGGTCAAGCGCCAGAATGATCGCATTAGCAATAAAGTCGGCATACCCCTCAAGAACCCTTTTCGCCGCTGTTTCAACTTCCGCCGCTTTCGAATACACACACAAGCCACTGACTAGGTTGGGGGCCAATCCTGGTTCACAGGTTTTGTTTGCGGGTGCCGTGCAAGCGAGATGGCCATCCACGGGGTGAATGGAGCGGTTATAATCTCCAGGGCACTTCCAGCATTTGCCTCTAGGGTCAAAAAAACCGCCCTTGGGGCAGGACAATCCCTGTGCCTTAGAGACATACTCTGCGTGCGCAAATTCGCATTTGAATTCATAAAGGCCACCGCAAGGCTCGACCTTCTTGCGCGCGATTTTGGCATTCGGATCATAGCAGCGCGCATCTGATTTAACCTGCAAGCCGGCATCGCAGGTGAGATTGGCTTTTACGGTACACGCCAACGGGCCGGTCACAGGATGGATGGATCGATTGTAATGATCAGGGCATCTCCAACACTCGCCGCCGTTTCTCGGATCTCGGAAAGTATTTCTTTTGCTGCAGCCGAGTGCTTCTGCTTTTCCTTTGTACGTCGCCTTGGCCCAACCACCAATCACCGAGCCATGTTTCTGACAGGCCTTATCGCTCCATACCGCAAATACGGTACGATTGGTATTTTTTGGACAGCTCCAACATTCACCACCGTCTTTTGGATCAAAAAAACCAGACTTACATCGCTTCGTTACCGGTTTTTCAATGTACTTTGCCGGAGCAAACTCACACTTCGTCTCCTGATGACCATCACAATCCGGTGTCAGATCAGCGCTCGCTGTGGGGGCGAACATCGTGCCGAGACAAATTGCAAAAAGAAATGCAACAAAATGCTTTGTAATGGACTCGTGGCAGCCGAGAATTTCGCCCGGGTACACCCTAAAATTTGGTTTTGGAAAAATCGGCATAACTTGCTCCCACACCTAAGACGGCAATCAATTCGCTTGAAGCTGCGGGGTAGCAAGGGCACACCATCTTCTCAATGAGGTGGATACCCTAATTTGCAGTGCCATGAGCATTGGAGAGGGCGCTTTTGTCAGGCCTTATTCCGTTTTGGGGTGCTCTCCCCGTCTTATTTGCGCAACGACAAAGGCTGATCCCTTCGCCTGATCGTTCCACTCAGATGGATAGGTCCAACCGGCCATTCGAGCGACCCACCCCAGATGAAATTTTGACAAAACGTATTCGTGACTGGTGGTATTCAGCCCTCCCACCACATAGCACGACATGGTGTTCGAGATTTCGTATTGGAGATAAAGAACCGAAGCGACCAGAAGGGCGCAGATGGTGCCTGATAATTTTAGAAACATGGGACCTTTCCGCTCACTATGATCCAAATGTCATCGATCTATGCTCAGCGGACAATGAGGGAATCTCCTCCTCCATAAGACAGCGAAAAAAAGTCTGTTTCTCGCCAGAAATGGGGTTAGCCACTTTCTGATTTCGTGTTCGCTCTCGGCGTCAAAACTGATTTTCCAAACGTCAGGGCCAGACCGTCTCGGTCCAGCCAATAGCGAACATCACGTGTCAGGACTCTTCTGGGTTATTGCCCCCTAGCAATTTGCTCCATCGCTTTTCAATTTCTTTGACCTCGTTCTCATCTTTCATGATTTCGTTTATGTCAAAAGGCTCCGGAACGTTTAGTCCCCTTTTAACCGCAGGACGAGACGAAACAGTATCGAACCATCGAACGAGATTTGGCGTTTCCTGAAGATCAATACCTGTCCATTCTGCACAATAGATCCAAGGCCATACTGCAATATCAGCAATGCTGTATTCGCCAGCTAGAAACTCCTCTGCAGCAAGGCGGCGATCAAGAACCCGATATAGGCGTTTGGTTTCATTTACGTATCGGTCAATCACGTATGGCATTTTCTCTGGCACGTTTCTTATGAACACGAGTGCCTGACCTTGCATGGGTCCGATTCCGCCCATTTGGAACATGAGCCACTGCAGGGCGACCGACCTTTTCTCGTTATTCGCGGACAACAGCCTCCCCGCTTTCTCAGCCAGATAGATCAGTATGGCGCCGGATTCAAACACGCCGAAATCGTTGTTTTCTCTATCGATGATCGCAGGGATGCGGCCGTTGGGATTGATCTTTAGATACCACTCTTGTTTTTGTTCGTTCTGAGCGAAGTCTATATGCGTCGTCTTGTAGGGCAGTCCCAACTCTTCAAGACAAATGGCGGCTTTCCAGCCATTCGGTGTTGATGCTGTATACAGATCAATCATTGGTGACATCGCTTTCATTCGTTGACTGAAAGAAGACAGACCGACCTATTGAGAGGTCGGCAGCCAAGGCAAGCGTAGTCGGCGCGGTCCTCGTAGTTGGAGAACTCTCTTCTGCGAGACATTTTCCTTGTAATGGAACGATCGTTCAAATACAAGGACGAAATGCCTCGACCAAGATCACATTCGCGGGACACGCTTGTCGAAAACGCCATGCTTCAGTTCTGGGTGCACGGATATGAAGCGACATCGATGGACGATTTGGTTCGCGCAACAGGTGTCGGACGCGGGTCGATCTATGCAGATTTCGGCGGTAAGAGGGATTTGTTCCTCGCCTGCCTCTCTCATTTTCGGGACGTTGCCGTCACACCAGCCTTCGCAATTGTTGAAGCAGAGGGCGCAGGCCTTGCCGCCGTCGAAGCCTATATGAACGATGGGGTTGCCGAAATCGAACAGATCGGCCTGCCGGCGCATGGTTGCTTCATGGGGAATACACTGACTGAGCTTGGCGCGCACGATGCCGATATCGCGAAAGTCGTGCGCGCACACTATGATCGACTGACCGACGGCTTTGCCCGCGCTTTGGCCAACGAAATTGATCAATCTCCCGCAGAAATCGAAATCAGGGAGCTCGCCGGTTTTCTGGCGGTCTCGGCACAAGGGCTTTGGGCGTATGCGCGCGGAACAAACAGCATCAATGACCTCAAGAAGAAGGCGGGGACACTGATCGAACTCGTGAAGCTCAAACTCGCAGACATGGGCGACTGAGCGGCATTGCGACTATGCCGTCTTGTTGCGCTAAAAAATTCAGCATAGGCCATGTCCACTTTATGACCCGAAGCAGACGCAAAACCTAGGTTAGCCGACGTCTGATTAAGGCCGTATACGGACGTTAAGAGCCGGTATCTACGTACTTCATTGTGTGATCCGAAACAGAATCACACCTTTCAATGTAGTCATTGGGTTAGCGACGCCAAAAGTGTCCCACCAATCGAAAAGTGAGACACTCTTCGGGTATAAACTCAATGACCTCAGGGTCTTAGGATGTGCTTATCGAGAGATAGGTGACATTTCATTCCGATCACATGGTTTACACAATTTGGCATTTGGGGGGAGCCCCGGATGCCCTGGAAAGAGTGTAAACCGATGGACGAACGTCTCAGATTCATTGCACGACTGCTCGAGGGCGAGAAGATGGCGCCCTTGTGCCGGGAGTTCGGGATCTCCCGGGTGACCGGCTACAAAATATGGGAGCGGTACAGGACCTGCGGCCTCGATGGTCTCAATGATCGCAGCCGCCGGCCCTACCGCCAGGCCAACAAACTACCCTTCCAGATCGAACGCTGCATTCTTGGGCTCAAGCGAGAGCACGAGAGTTGGGGGGCACCGAAGATCCGTGCCAAGCTGATCCGGGAGTTCCCGATGATCAAGCCGCCGGCCCTCAGCACCGTTCACGCGGTGCTCGACCGCAACGGCCTGGTCAAGCGCCGCAAACGCCGCCGCTATAAGGCAGAAGGAACACCACTTACCGCTACCTCCGAGCCCAACGGGCTTTGGTGTGCCGATTACAAGGGAGAGTTCAAACTCGGCAACAAGCAGTACTGCTATCCGCTGACCATCACCGATTACAGGTCGCGTTACTTGCTGGCCTGTGAGGGCATGGCGTCGACAAAAGCAGACTTCGCCTTTGCTGTGTTTGAGAGAACGTTCAAAGAGTTCGGAGTGCCGCACGCCATCCGCACGGACAACGGTATTCCCTTTGCCAGCCCCAATGCGCTCTTCGGTCTCTCCAAACTCTCCGTCTGGTGGCTCAGGCCCGGCATCGATATCGAACGCAACAAGCCGGGCCACCCGCAACAAAACGGCCGTCA
>JANQMY010000435.1 GCA_028279895.1 Alphaproteobacteria bacterium | reverse complement strand
TTTCCAGGTGAAGTGGACTCCGGTTCACCGTCCGGAAACGCGCAAAACAAAGAGTCTGGAGCCGTTTTATGTTTCACTTAAAACTAAAACGTCTCTAGCGTTCAAGATCGGCGTTTCCGGCCGATGCGTCAGGTTCAACGGCGCGGCCGCGCCGCGCCACGATCTTCTTTTCTTACCCTGCCTTCGGTTCCTTTTCTACACGCACGATGGGCGCGTCCTCCATCAGCACCGGTGCGTCCGTCATCAGTGTGCGAAAAAACTCCCAAAGGCTCGATCCCGGACTCGGCCGGCCGCCGCTGCCCGGCAGCTCGACCTGCTCGGTGATCACCAATAGTAAGCTGGTGCCGAGAAAGATGATCAGGATGAGCGCAAAGAGATAGCGCATGAGCCCCGCATTCTCGTCGAAGGCGCGCTCGTCTTCTATGTCTTCGAGCGCGAAATCAGGGCCAAGCGCGGCCGATGTATTGCTCTTCGTGGGCGCCGGTGCGGTTTCTTGGCCGGTCGTTTCCGGCTCGGTTTTCTTTTTGCGCGGCGCCGCTTTCGGCGTCTCCGTCGACCGGTTTTCTTGCCCGCCTTCCAGGGCGCTCAAGCGGCTTGCCAATTCTTCCACCGCGCCCGTGACGGCCGAGAACCCTTCTTTGAGGCGCTGATCGGTTTCCTTAAGAGCGTCAGCCTGCTGGCGGATCTTCTCATCGAGCGCAGGCTGTGGCGCCGTTTCCATTTGATCCAAGCGGCGGCTTAGCCGATCGATGGCCACTTCCATGGCGGCGACCGGCGTGTCGGTTTCTTCCGCATGACGCTTCTCGAGGCCCCGCAATCGATCGCGCAGGCGATTGAAGCTTTCATCCAGGTCGTTGAAGCGGGTGTCGATCGTGTCTTCGATCAGGCGCACATTGTCGGTCTGCCGGCGCTCGACCGTCATGACGCGCGATTGAATATCGATGATCTTTTCGTGGTGACTGTCGGTGGTTTCGCTGACCGAGGTGATTTTGTCTTCGGCGGCCTTTGCTTTCGCCATGAGGGCGGTGCGGTCGGCCTCGCGGGTTTGGTTTTGCCGGCCGACTTCGCCCGCCAGACTGTCGAGTGTGGAGCCGATGGTGGTGATGGCATCGGTCTGGCGTTTGTCCGCTGCTTCGATGAAGGCGGTAATGCGGCCGATGGCTTCTTCGAGGATCTGGATGGCCGCGGCTTCGGTGTTGCCGGCGCGACTTTTCTCCATGAGGCTGACGCGCGTGGTGAGATCGAACAGGTCTTTGCTCAGGCCGGCCAGGTAGGCACGCTGGTCTTGATCGCCGGTGGCCAGTGTCTTTTGGGAGGTTTCCAAGTCACCCACAAGCTCGCGGAGCGACGCCTCCAAGTTTTCCAGCGTCAAGGCACCCTTGTCTTGAGAGTCTTGCAGCCGGTCGAGCAATCTGCCGATGGCGCTTCGCACGGCCTCGACCGCGGCCGCGCCGGATTTGGCCTCCGGCACTTTGTCGGCCGGCTCGGACAGCAAGAGCGGATCGCCCGAGAGGCGGGCAGGGACCGGTGCGTTGCGAGCGCCCTCAATGATCTGGCTCAGCCAATCGCCCAAAGACAGGCCGGCTTCTTCGGCGGCGCGCTTGGCGGCTTCGCGCGTCGGCGACTTCACGCCTTTGATGCTCCAGGGCAGGCGCGTGCTCATGCCGCTGCCTCTCGGACAGAGCATATAGGTGCATGGAGACCGAAAATGGTCATAGCGAGAACCGGCATCGGCTTTTCCGACCCGTTAATGGAGAATCATCGTTCTCCTGTCTCGCAAGACCGGCTTAATAAACGCTTAACCCTGTTTGACAGGTTAGGGGCTTTGCATCAGCAGGGTGACAAAGACCCATCGGTCGCTGAAGGCGACACCCACGCCGACCTGAGTCATGCCCGGGTCGAGCAGCAGCGCGCGGTGGTCCGGACTGCCCATCCAGCCGGTAACACTGCGTTTCGCCAAGACGTTGAGGTTCGGTTCCTGACCCGGCGGCAGTTCGGTACTCCAGATATTTTCGCCGATGCGGCCTTGCACAAAGGTGACCTGACGGCGATGCCGCTCAAGCGGCCCCTGGCCCTCCGGGTTTATATGACTAAAGAAGCCGCGCGCCGCCATATCCAGCGAATGCGCCCGTGCCGTCCTTTTGAGACTATCGTCTTCTTCCAAAAGAGCGGTGGGAAGCCCGGCGATTCGGCGTTCCGCCAGAATGTTGGTGAGAACCTGCCGCTCGAGCAGGGTTTGCAAGCCCTCATCCTGGGGCAGGTCGCGGGCTTTTTGCCGGTCTGCGCCGCCGCAGGCAGCCACTAAGAGCCCACAGGCAACAATGAAAAATCGCAGAAAATTACCGTTTTTGTAATAGCGCAACATAATTTGACCTGCCTTGGAATTGACGTTGACGTTAACGTCAATTATTTCTATGAGCGATAGCGTGACCGTCGAACAGATTGTGGACCTGTCTCACCATGAATGAAATGAACGCGACACCAGAAAGCAAACCGCTTCAACCCACATATTCCATATCACAACTGGCGTCGGAGTTTGCCGTGACGCCACGGGCCATTCGGTTTTACGAAGACAAAGGCCTTTTGAGCCCCAGCCGTGCCGGTCAAACCCGGATTTACGCGCCGCGCGACCGCGTGCGCCTGATGTTGATCCTGCAGGGCAAGCGGGTCGGCTTCACGCTGGCTGAAATTCGCGAGATGCTCGACCTTTACGACATGCAGGATGGGCAGCGCACCCAGCTCGAAGTCAGCCTGAAGAAATTTCAGGAGCGTATTGAAAGCCTGAAACGCCAGAAAGACGACATCGATCAGTCCATTGCGCGGCTGACGGAGACGATTTCAACCGTCCAAGGGTTGCTCGATGAGCGCGCCCGGCAAGGCGAGGTCATGCAGGAACGGGTTTCCGATTCCTTGCTGACGGCCGATTAGCCCACCGGCGGCGGCCGTCCCGGAGAGATTACACAACTGACATTCGAGACGAGCTCAAATGTTTGCGTTTCCGGTCGACTTCGGCTGCTCGCGACCCAGATCACTGTCACAACGTCTTAGCTATTCATCTGTCTGAGGACTAATCATGCCGACTTACACAGCGCCTGTACGTGACATGCAGTTCCTTCTGCATGAAATGCTGCAAATCGAAAAATACTCCAATTTACCGGGCTTTGCTGACGCGTCGGAAGACGTGGTCAATGCAATCTTGGAAGAAGGGGCGAAACTGTCGCAAGAGGTTTTGCAGCCGCTGAACGTGGTTGGAGATCAAGAAGGGTGTACCCTGAAAGACGGTGCCGTCACCACGCCGACCGGATTTAAGGAAGCCTACAAAACTTTCGTGGAGGGCGGGTGGCCCAGCCTGGCGGCCGATCCTGACTATGGCGGCCAGGGGCTGCCGCATGTGGTGAACTCAAGCATCATGGAAATGATGTCGTCTGCCAATATGGCATTCGGCATGTATCCGGGATTGAGCCATGGGGCCTATTCCGCGCTGCTTCATCACGGTACGGAGGAGCAGAAACAGAAATATCTGCCCAAGCTGGTCTCCGGTGAGTGGACGGGCACGATGAACCTTACCGAACCGCACTGCGGCACGGATTTAGGTTTGATGCGCACCAAAGCGGAACCGCAAACCGACGGCTCATTCAAGATCACGGGCACGAAGATCTTCATTTCGGCCGGGGAGCACGATCTGGCGGACAATATTATTCACCTGGTGCTCGCCAAGATCCCCGGCGGGCCGGACGGTATTAAAGGCGTGTCCCTGTTCGTTGTGCCCAAATTCCTCGTCAATGACGATGGGTCACTGGGCGCGCGCAATGGTGTCACCTGCGGGTCGCTGGAACACAAAATGGGCATTCACGGCAATGCCACTTGTGTTCTGAATTACGAAGATGCGACCGGCTGGCTGGTGGGCGAGGAGCATAAAGGCATGCGCGCCATGTTCACTATGATGAACGAGGCACGCCTGGGTGTGGGGTTGCAAGGGCTTTCGCAATCCGAGGTCTCGTATCAAAACGCGGTCACGTATGCGAATGACCGGCTGCAGGGGCGGTCGATTTCCGGCACGAAGGCACCCGAAAAGCCGGCAGACCCGATCATCGTTCACCCGGATGTGCGCCGTATGCTGATGAATCAACGGGCCTTTAATGAGGGCGCGCGGGCGCTCGTTCTTTGGACGGCGCTTAAGGGTGACATCGCGACTAAAGGGGAAGGCGAAGGTGAACGGGAAGCGGCCGAAGACTATATGGGCCTGTTCACGCCTGTCATAA
>JANQMY010000185.1 GCA_028279895.1 Alphaproteobacteria bacterium | reverse complement strand
CCACCCCCGGGGCGCGACGCTTGTCAGATACGCGGGGGGCGGTAGGATGCGACACCCAAATTCTTACTGCACCACGAGGCTCCTATGGCACGCCCTTTGCCCCGCACCCGCGCCAAATCCGACGACCACAATCGCCGCCGCACGCTTTTGTGGGTTGGCTTTTTAACCGCTTCCATCGCCGCCGCCATCTTTCTTTTTGCGTCGCAGGCCAACGCAGCGGGATCGTTCGGCGGTGGCGGCTTCTCCGGGTCGTCGAGCACCACAAAGGAAGAAAAACCTAAAGGGCCGACCAGCACCAAGGCCTATCGCAAGGCCGTCAAGCTCATCAACAAAGAGCAATATCAAGAAGCCATTTCCGAGCTACTCGTACTCAACGCTCAGCAGCCGGGCGATCCGGACGTGCTGAACTATCTGGGATATGCCCACCGCCAACTCGACAAAAACGAGATCGCGATGGAGTACTACACCCAAGCGCTCGCCGTAAAACCCAAGCACAAAGGCGCCAACGAATATCTCGGCGAGCTGTATCTCAAGATGGGCGAGCTTGAGAAAGCCGAAGCCCAGCTTGCGAAGCTTGACGATATCTGCACGTTCGGATGCTCCGAGTACAGAGAATTAAAAGCCAAGATCGAAGCCTACAAGCAAGAGAACAGCGCCTCTTAAAGTCCGCCCGTCACATAGAGCACTTGGCCCGTCACCCACGACGAAGCAGGCGACGCCAAATAAACGACGGCCGCGCCGATATCTTCTTCCCGCCCATAGCGGTTGAGCGGAATGTCGATCTGCTTCTTGAGCGCCTCTTCTTTTTCCGGTGTATCTGTGCCCATACATTCCACAAAATTCTGTGTGGGAATGGGCCCCGGCGCCACCGCATTGATTCGAATATTCGGCGCCAGTTCGCGGCTGAAGGTGGACGTCAGACTGTTCACAGCCGCTTTTGAAGCGCCATAGGGTCCGTTCATGAATTGCGGCCCATAAGACGCCCGCGACGAAATGTTGATAATAGTGCCGTCGCTTCTGCCGATCGCTTTGGCCGCCGTCACACAACCGCTCCACACCGCTTTGAGGTTGAGATCCATTTGCTGGTCCCAGTTTTCGGACGGCGTTTTCGTGAGGAAGCGGGGTGTCGCGTCAGGAATGCCCCCCGCATTATTGACCCAGATGTCGATGCTGCCGAAGGCTTCCTTGGCATTGGCGGCCAGCGCATCCAGCTGCGCCTGATCTGTCACATCGGTTGGACAGGCCAGCGCCTTGCGGCCCACGCCTTCAATCTCGGCAACCAAGGAGTTCAAATCGTCCACGCTGCGGGCCGCCACGACCACATTCGCCCCGGCTTCCGCCAGCGCCATCGAAATCCCCCGGCCGATGCCTTTGCCGGCTCCGGTTACGACGGCCGTTTTGCCATCCAGCCGAAACAGATCCAATACCGCCATTTTCTCATCCTTTCCTGGTTTTCGTTTCTATCCCTAGGCCGCGTTTTTCTCGTTAAGCAATGCCCAGACCTTTTCAGGCGTGATCGGCATGTCCACATGGCTCACACCATATTCTTTGAGCGCGTCGACCACCGCATTCACATAGGCCGCCAAGGCACCGACCGTCCCGGCTTCCCCACAGCCTTTGACGCCCATGGGATTCTTCGTACACGGAATTTCATTGTAGGAAAAATCGAACATGGGAAAATCGTCGGCCCGCGGCATCCAATAGTCCATAAAGGTGCCGGTAAGAAGCTGACCGGACGCATCGTAAACAACGTTTTCGCCGATGGCTTGGCCAAGCCCCTGCACGATGCCGCCATGTACCTGCCCGGCCAGAAGCAAGGGGTTCATGACCTTGCCGAAATCGTCCACCACCGTATAGCGGTCTATCGCGGTCACACCGGTTTCCGGGTCGATGGACACTTCGCAAATATGGCATCCATTGGGATAGGTATTGCCATCCTGCTCGTAAACACCGTCGCCCACCAAGGCTTGAAGATCGTCACTCGAGGCTTGCGTCGCCGCTACCCGCGCCACATCGAATAGGCCGATATTACGGTCCGTGCCCGCAATCGCGAACCGTCCATCGGCATAGACAATATCGGCAGCGGCCGCTTCGAGTTCGTTCGCTGCAATGTCTTTACCTTTTTCGATGGCGTCATTGGAGGCATTGGTAGCGGCGCCCCCACCCAGATAGAGCGAGCGCGACCCGCCGGTGCCGGTGCCGTTGTTCAGTTTCTCGGTGTCGCCGCTGCGCACGGTGATGTTTTCGAACAGCACACCCAATTTCTCGGCCACCACCTGGGCGAACGCTGTTTCGTGCCCCTGACCGGTCGACTGGGTGCCGATCCACAAGGTCACCGTTTCGTCCGGGTTGATCTCGACTTTGGCATATTCGATGTTCGAGCCCCCGGTGCGCTCCACATAATAGGAAACCCCCAGGCCCGACAATTGACCGGCCGCCTTGCGTTTTGCTTGCCGGGCTTCAAAGCCTTGGACGTCCGCATTTTTGTAGGCATCCAATAGGTTCCGCTCGAACTCGCCACTATCGAAGTTGACGCCCGACGGCGATTCATACGGCATCTTCTCAGGCCCGACGAAATTCCGCTTTCGCAGCTCGTCGGCAGCGATGCCCAATTCCTTTGCCGCAGTGTCCACCAAACGCTCGATGATGTAACTCGCCTCCGGGCGGCCCGCCCCGCGATAGGCATCAAGCGGCGTCGTGTTCGTCAGCACACATTGCACATGGTTGTATTGGACCGGAATGTCATAAACGCCCACATGCATGCCTACGGCAGCAAGGGTGGGAATGGCCGGCCCGAATTGAGAGCCATAAGCCCCGACCCCGCCGATTGTGTTCATGCGGACGGCCAGGAATTTGCCGTCCTTGTCCAAAGCCAATTCGGCCTTGGTGATTTGGTCGCGCCCCTGCGTGTCGGTCAGGAACGCATCCGAACGGTCGCCGGTCCACTTGACGGGGCGCCCGGTTTCTTTCGCGGCCCAAACCACCAACGGATATTCCGGGAACATGAACCCCTTCATGCCGAAGCCGCCACCCACGTCTTTTGTCACCACACGGAGTTTTTCCTCAGGAATGTTGAGGATCTGCTTGCAGATTTGCCGGCGCATGTTGAACACGCCTTGACTGCCTAAGGTGAGTGTGAATTTGTCATTGGCCGCATCGTAGACGGCCGACGCTGCCCGAGGCTCCATGGAGTTCACCACCAGCCGGTTGTTTACGAGACGCAAGGCGGTGACATGGGCCGCTGATTGAAACGCTTCCTCGGCTTTGGCTTCGTCGCCGAATTCCCAATCGAAACACACATTGCTGTCGCCATCCGTCCATGCCTTCGGCGCGTCGGGCGCTGCGGCCCCTTCGGAATCGGCGATGGCGGGCAGCTCTTCGTAATCGACAAAAATCAGCTCGGCGGCGTCTTTTGCCTGATTTGGCGTTTCGGCCACCACCATGGCCACGGAATCCCCCACATAGCGCACATAGTCTTTCTGGAGCAACGGCCGTGGAGGCAGTTTCATGGGGCTGCCGTCCCGGTTTGGCAGCGCGGCCACAAGACAGGGAACCGGCCCAAGCCCGGCCGCTTCGATATCGGCGCCGGTGTAAACGGCGATCACGCCGGGGGCGCTTGTCGCCTCGCTGACATCCACACTCTTGATGCGGGCATGAGCCATCGGCGACCGCAAGACATAGGCGTGCGCTTGCTGGGGCTCGGTGATGTCATCGGTATAGCTGCCTTTGCCGATCAGCAGCCGATTGTCTTCCGTGCGGGGGACCGGCTGGCCAACGCCAAACTGTACCATTCTTAGGAAACTCCGTTGGTTAACTGTATTTGCGACGCCGGTCGCCCGATTGACAACCCGGCTAAAGAGAGGGGCGCGCGCCTGCTCAAAAAGATGGGCGCATGGGGTAGATCCATGGTTTGAAGACCACGCTGGCCCACGCCCCCATCCCAACCACCCCATAAGGGTACCCTAGGGGTGGTTGGGATGGGGGCGTGGGATGGTAAAGTCCTGCGGACAATGGGCGCATGGGGTAGATCCCGATTTTTTGCAGACACCCCCCGACGGCACGCACAAACTCTTCCAGCCGGGTGGTGCAACCTGGCTTTGTTTCGTACGTCTATTCGGTCCATATTGCGGATGGGGAGCGTGTCGATCTCACAAACGGCCGGAAACCTTTGTCCGACCCAACATTCCTTACTCACAACGATACAAGGATTGAAAGTGCGTCACAACAAGAAGCTTTGGCGAGACGCCGCCACCTTCTTACTCGCGGGGATTGCGACAATCGTCTTAACCGTGACGAGCCAAGCCGATTGCGCCACACCATTAGGAGAATTGCTCGCGGGCTCCGACAAGACGGAAACCGCAAACACCATCGTGGCGACACGCGATCAAAACCTGGTCGTCATTGGGGCCCGTTCCGTCGACGCCAATCGGCGCCAAGGCTTCGCATTCGAGACGGACCTTTGCGGTCATCTTGCTTGGCGGCTCTCATTGTCACCGGACGGACACAGCAACCTATCGGCCGGTCTCGCCTTGGCCGACGGCGGGGTGTTGCTTGGTGGTTCCCTGTTCACGCCGGGTGACGACGCCACAGCCAGCGCCATCCTCATGAAGCTGGACGATACCGGCCGGCGTCTATGGACCAAACGGTTCGACGGACCATTGAATTACACGGTCACAAATCTCCTAGCGCGCGAACAGGAATTTCTTGCGGTGCTTCAACCTTATGAGCGCGTGGTGGACGGGAAACCGACTCGGAAGCTCAAACCCGATGAAGAACGCCCCGTTTTCTTGAAACTCGGACCGGACGGTGCACTGGTAAACCAAACCATTCCGTTGTCGGAAGAAAAAACCAAACTGTTCCACATCATCCAAGCGCCGGGAAGCGGCAGGCTGCTGGCGTCCGGCAGGTTCTCCTATTTTGGGCAACCCACCCGGCCAGCCGTCTGGGAAATCGAGCCAACAGCGACAGCCAGTACACGCCTCTACAGCGGGAATACGGTGGGCCTGTCATTCGGCGCATTTGAAAATGGGCCGTCGTCTTTCACCACACTTATGTGGCGCAGCCGCCTGTTGCCGGGGACCACGGGAACCCCCATCAGCCTCACGCGGGTCCAGCAGGGATTACCGACCGAGCTGTGGGGAACGCCGCCCGACGCCACCGCCACCCTGCCCGCAACCGCCCTGCGCGCGCGGAATGGCGATTATGTGATGGCGCTGCAGTCCTTCCCCCGAAAAGGCCAGAATGTCACCTTGGCCATCTCTCGCCTGTCAGGGGGTGGGAAACTGATTTGGCAGAAAGAACTGGTACGCCCCTTCGATTCGGCCATAACGGGGATCACCGAGCTTGCCGACGGTAGGCTTGTCCTGGCCGGTACAAGTTCCGCTCCGTCTACGGACGATCTGGACACATGGCTCGTCACGCTCTCGGCCGACGGCGCGTCCCTGGGCGCACGCAAGGCACACCGATGGTAGGAGCGAATGTCTTTCCCTACCAGGCCTTGACGACCAGGACGTCGCAGGGCGGCTGGTTGAGGAAATCTTCCGCCACACTGCCCAACATCGCATGCTTGACACCGACACGCCCGTGGGTGCCCAACACAAGCAGGTCGTTGTTGAGACGCGCACATTCGGCCCGCAACACCTGATTGACGGGTCCGCTGCGCACGATCGCGCTAAAGGACGGTGCAGACCGGCCGTCTTTCATCTCTCCCAACAGGCGGCCAAGCTCATCATTGACGATGGCATTCATTTCCCGCTCGTGTTCTTCGCGCACCTGATCATGGGTATCGTCCGAGGTAAGGAAACCCGCATAGGGCACTTGATAGGCATGCACCAAGTCAAGGTGTTTTTCCGGGGCCAGCACGCAAGCCCCCGCAATGGCCGCCCGCGAATAGATCGAGAAGTCAACGGCCACGACAGGCTTTTCATAGGCGCCATCAGTGCGTTCAATCGCGACCAGGACAGGGGTGGGCCCCATGCGCACCACGCGTTCCATGGTGGTGCCGGTAACGCGCGCCCGGCGGCTTTCGTTACGATGGATGCCCAGCACCAACAAATCCGCGCCAAAGTCGTCCGCTGCTTTCAAGATCGCCCGGTGGCCCGTCCCTGGGACAATTTTGCTGTCAGCGGATACCCGGCCCGCATTGGGCAGGGCGTTCAAGGCTTTCCCAATCTCTTCCTTGGCCAGTTGGGTCAACTGATCCTGCGCAAGCGACGGCATCTCGTCATCGACGACATGCACCACCTGTAACTGGGCGCCATGTTGATCGGCCAGTTGCACCGCGCGTGCCAACGCCCGGTCGGAGCGCGCCGACAGGTCTGTTGCGGCAAGGACCTTGGTGACCTTAGCGAGCGGCCGTTTGGGGGGCGCCGCTGAGGGATCCACCGTCTGATCTTGGGTCATGTAAAGTATTCTCCATCTAGGGCATGATCATTTTTTACGGAAACATGATCATGCCTACGATTCACCGTTGGTCGCGCGATCAGACGGTTAACCGGATTCCACCCTCCGGTCGAGCCGGAAGGCATGCTTAACCTGATCGCGCTCTAGCAGGCTGCTGAAAAAGTCATGGTCTTAGGAACCCGTGGTTCGAGACGGCGCTATCGCGCCTCCTCACCATGAGGTTTTTGTTTGTTTTCCTCATCCTGAGGAGGGCCGACAGGCCCGCCTCGAAGGACGAAAATGACTTTTTCAGCAGCCTGCTAGGGCATAGGCGCAGCCCCCGGCAGGGCATAGGGAGAGCCCATCCGGCGGCCGCAGGACTTAC
>JANQMY010000388.1 GCA_028279895.1 Alphaproteobacteria bacterium | reverse complement strand
AGTCATCCCGGACCCGCGACCAACATATGAGAGACATCCTCACGCGCGGCTTTGCAGCGCTGAAGCGCCAGGGTCCGCCCAAACCTGCCATTGCGGCCGCTCCGCCGGTGCCTAAAACACGCCCCACCAAAGTGCAGCTTGTCGGCGTTGCCCCACGGCCGAAGCCCGAGGAAGCCCAGGGGGATACAGACATTTACGACTCACCGGAAGAGCCGAGCGCAGCCAGCGGCACGCAAGAGCAAGTGGCATCGGTCGCGCCTTCGTCTGGCATTCAGCCGGTTTTCGGCGCCCCGCAGGCCGCGCCGGCCGACGATTGGCAGGTTCAAATTGGTGCGTATTCGGATGAATTTTCGGCCGTGTCCCGTCTCGACAGCGCGCGTCAAGCAGCACGCGGTGCACTTGATGGAAAGTCGTCCTCAATCGTGCCGGTGACCGCCGCAAATGAAACACTGTACCGCGCCCGGTTCGGAGACTTCTCGGAAGAGGAAGCATCGAAGGTGTGTGAGACACTCCAGCAGAAGGGCTTTCTTTGCTTCAAGATCCGCGCGGAACAGTCTGCCAGCCGTTGAAACAACGCCGCTCGCTTAGCCTGATTTGAGCAGAACGTCCTTTGCCTGGTTGATCTGCCGAGCAAGGAAATCCGAACCGCCCTGATCCGGATGCATTTTTTTCATAAGCCTTTTGTGGGCAGCGCGAATTTCTTGCTCGGTTGCCCCCGCCTCCAGCCCCAACACATTTAGCGCTTGTTCGACCGTCATGTTGCCCGACCCGACATCTGCGCTTTGATTGCCGGCACCGGCGGCGTCTCGCCATGCCTCGCCAAATTCACGATCCAGAAAGGCTTCCAGCAAGGCGATCGAATCCATGTCTTGGGCACGGCATTCTTCGTAGAGCATCAATACTTGCTCAAACGACAGGTCCGAAAGGCGGCGGCCTTTCCACCGTCCGGCTAAGACCTCGCCTTCGAGTTTTCCTGTGGCGTGGTCAAGAGTCATCCGCAGATAGGCCGTCTCAACTTCCGACGCCTTGTTTGCAGAGGATTGCGAAGGGTTACCCTGGCTAAATGGACGCTTCGGTGCAAACAAACCCGCCCGCGAGAGCAAAGCGAGCGCCAAGCCGGTCAGTAGACCGAGCAAAATGCTGCGCACGCCAAGCAACAGCAACAGGGCGACCACACCCGCAATCAGCAGCCCAATTACGCGCAACACACCCATGAGACGCTTCGGCGATAGCCGAACCAGTAATTCGGCGGCCCCCAAGCCAATGGCTAATGTCAACAACCCCAGAAAGAACCAGGCCATACCGTCTTCCGCTCTCAGGGTTTATCTTTGAGCTGAGCGAGCAGTCCCTTGACCAGCCCGCCGCTCTGACGCGCCCGGTCGCTAAGGGCTTTCTGTCCCCCGGCAACAAAAACCGCGACCGCCGACAGCAGATCTCGCAATTCACTGGCGGAGGCAGAGGAGAAACGACAATAAGCACCGCCGGAAAGCCGCGCCAGCTCGTGAAAGACCGCATCGGCCATCGGATCTTGGCCTTCCTGGAAGGCAAATATGGGAACGCCGAAAACACCAAGCTGGCCCGCCAGCGCGGCAAGATCATCCGCATTCTCTTCGACGCTGTCACCGACCAGCACCAACGCTTTCACCTGTTCCCGTTGGGCCGATTTGAGCCCGTGGCGTAGAACCCGTTCGATCTGTGTGTGCCCGCCTCGGCATTGAACGCTTGTCATCGCCGCCGACAGGGCATTCGGATCGGCCAGCCAATCGGTAGCGTAAAACTCCTTATAGCCACGAAAATAGGCGAGCTGGATCTCCAGACGCCCAACCTCGAACGCAGCCGCAAACATGTCGCCTTGGATCTGCAGTGCCCGGTCCCAAGTGGGTTGGCGGCTCATCGTTGCGTCCATCGCAAAAATCATGCGGCCGGTTCCCACCGACTGCCCGGTCTGGGGTAGATTGCGCACATCTTTGAGAAAGCGGTCGATTTGGGCTTTGTTGCCGCCCGGCGTTACAGGAACTTTCTTCGACGGTGCCATGGCCCGCCGCCCTTAAGCGACCGGTTGCGCGGCCAGCGCGTCGGTACTTGTTTCGACGCCAGGCAAATCGAGCACCGCAATCAAATCGCGCAATTCCTGACGCGCCGCCAAATGAGACATGGTCATTTTCACTTGGGATCTTGCTTCCGGCAGATCAAGCAAGGTCAGTCCGAAAAGGAAAAGCTCCCGGTAGATGACGCGCTCGCCAAACCCCGGCGCCACGCGAAAACCGATACGCGCCGACAGTTTGTCCAGCAACGCGGCCAAGCGGCGTTTGTTGATCGCGTCGATATTCGACAGCCGATTGCGCATCACCACCCAATCAATCGGCTTGCGCCTGTCTAAGGCACGCCGCTTACGGGCATCCCACACCATTTCGCTATAAAGGCTGGGGCTAATGACATCTAGTGAGTCGGCGTCCACCCGGGCAAGCAGATCAAAATCGACAAAACTATCATTCAACGGCGTGATTAAGGTATCGGCCAACGCATGCCCCAGACGGGACAAGTGGCTGTCGCTCCCCGGACTGTCGATAAGGATGAAATCGCAGCGGGCGCGTAGATCGCTTGTCACGCCCTCGAATCGGCTGCGTTCATCGGCCTCAATATCCATCACCGAGTCGTGCGTCCCTTTTTCCACCACATGCACTTCCGGCGTCGGCAACGCAATACCGGCGTTACGGACCCATTGCTCCCGATTGGCCACATACCGCGCCAGACTTTGCTGCCGCGCATCCAAGTCGATCAAGCCCACCGACCGCCCCATCCGCATGAGGGCAATTGCCAAGTGCATGGCGGTGGTTGACTTACCTGTGCCCCCTTTTTCATTCCCAAGAACAATGACGTGCGACGCCTTCTCCACAGCCATGCGTGCTTAAAACCCCTGCATCTCATGATTTTCTGGATAGTGCTGAGACCGGTGCCAAAAAGTCAACCGATTCAGTATGATGGGACAGATGAACGCATTCGATTCCCTCGTAATTGGCGCCGGCGTCGTGGGGCTGGCCGTGGCGCGCGCGCTGGCGAAGTCCGGCCGCCGCGTCGTGATTGTCGAGAAAGAAGCTGATATCGGCCAGGGAATCAGCTCACGGAACAGCGAGGTCATCCATGCGGGTTTGTACTATCCGCCCGATAGCCTCAAGGCGAAAGCCTGCATTGACGGCCGTAAACGCCTTTATCACTATGCGGACGAGCGCGGCATTCCCCACCGCAAAACGGGAAAGCTGATCGTCGCCTGCTCTGAGGCGGAATTGAGCACCCTCGACAGCTTGCACGACAATGCGCGGAATTCCGGGGTTACATCACTGCGCGCGTTAACCAAGAAAGAAGCGCAAGCCCTTGAGCCGCAACTCAACTGTGTCGCAGCACTGCTAAGCCCGGAATCGGGGATTATCGACAGTCATCAGCTCATGCTGAGTATGCTGGCGGACGCAGAATCGGACGGCGCTATCCTTGCCAAATCGGCGGATTTTATCCGTGCACAGATGACGAAGGACGGATTTAAAACCGATATCGGAGATCAATCGGGCGCCGCCACCCCTTTTCAATGTCGGGAAATTGTCAATGCCGCCGGACTTCAGGCGGTCCTGATGGCTTCGCGTATCGACGCTCTAGCACCCCACCACATTCCTCAATTGCGGCTTTCGAAAGGGGTCTATTTTTCTCATGCCGGCGGGCGCCCCTTTTCCGGCCTTGTGTACCCGGTGCCCGAGGCGCACGGGCTTGGCATCCACGCGACTGTGGACCTGGCCGGGCAGGTGCGGTTCGGGCCCGACCATAACTGGATCGACCAAATCGCCTATGACGTACCGGAAGACCGAGCTTGGCCGTTCTACAATCGCATTCGGCGATACTTTCCGGCCCTCAAAGATGGTGCTCTAATCCCGGCCTATGCCGGAATTCGACCGAAAATAACAATGCCGGGCAGCGCCGACGGCGCCCAACCCGATTTCGTGGTGCAAGGTCCGGAAACCCATCAAATTCCCGGTTTGGTCAATCTTTTCGGCATTGAATCGCCCGGTCTCACCGCCAGCCTCGCGCTCGCGGAGCTGGTCTTGACCCGGCTTGATACAGCCGCTGCGTGATTTTTTTCGTTTTTTTGTTATTTTTTTGTGCACAACTGTCACAAATGTGACAAACTGTCGGTGCGTTTCACAATAAGGCTCACGCCGTAAGGGGTGCTGTCCAGCCTACTGGCCCACTGGAAAGCATCCGAACAATAAGAAACGCCAATGGTCGGGGACAAGACCAAGGAAATCGTACCCAAGCCGCAGCAACAACTGCGTTCGGTGCATTATTCAGGCCCGCGGTGCTGAGCGATCGGCGCGCGGGCCTATTGTTTTTTTGGGCCCCTCGCCTGGCCGTTGGGGTAGACTTGCCCCTTCATCATTTTTGATTCCGAGGGCCGATCCCACGCCGATGGCTGATTTCCCCTTTCCCGTTGTGAGAGACCTTGCCGCCCTGCGCAGCCAAGTTTCCCTATGGCGCGCAAGCGGGCTTAAGACCGGCTTCGTGCCGACCATGGGGGCGCTCCACGAAGGGCATTTGTCGTTGGTAGATTTGGCGGCGGACAAAGCGGACAAGGTGGTGGTGAGCATATTCGTCAATCCCGCCCAGTTCGCACCGCACGAAGACTTCGACGATTATCCGCGTACGGAACAATCGGACTTGGAGAAGCTCAGCCTGCGGGCGGTGGATGCGGTCTATCTGCCGGCACGCGACGCCATGTACCCCCCCAATTTTTCCACCGCCGTGTCGGTGGGCGCGCTCTCCAGCCCGTCG
>JANQMY010000381.1 GCA_028279895.1 Alphaproteobacteria bacterium | reverse complement strand
GCTAAAACCGGCGGCGGCTTCAAAAGGCAAATTGTCGGGGATCGGGACGCAGGCGACGCCCAGGGCCTTCGCTTTTTCCGCAAAGCCGCCGCCCCCGGCCAGGGTCATCACCCGGTCGCCGGGCTTGAGGTTCTTGACGTTTGCACCGGCGTCCGTCACCACACCGGCGATTTCACTGCCGGGTGTGAAGGGCAGGGGTGGCTTCACTTGGTAGAGGCCCTGAACGATCAAGCCGTCGACAAAGCCGACGCCCGCGGCCTTCACGTCGATCACCACGTCGTTCGGTCCCGGCGCCGGTGCCTTGACGTCCTGCACGGCTGCGTTTTCAGGGGGGGCGTAGTCTGAAATGACGATGGCGCGCATGTGGAACCTCTTCTTGTATTTGTGAATTCTGAATAGACCAACACCACGCGAGGTGCGAGCCCTTTTTGGCCATGCCCCTGCAGAGCGAAAGGAACCTTGATGGTGTATGGTCGATGGTGAATCGGGGGCATTATGTACGCATTTCTGGACCGCTTTTTTCATCTATCCGAACACGGTACGACCGTGCGTACGGAGATGGTGGCCGGGCTGACCACCTTCTTGACCATGGCCTATATCGTCTTTGTGAACCCGGCCATCCTGGCCGAAGCCGGCATGGATCAAGGGGCCGTGTTTGTCGCGACCTGTTTGGCGGCAGCGTTGGGGTCCGCGCTTATGGGGCTGGTGGCAAACTACCCTATCGCGGTGGCCCCGGGCATGGGGCTTAACGCCTTCTTTACGTATGGGGTGGTGTTGGGGCTCGGCTATACCTGGCAGGCGGCGCTGGGCGCGGTGTTCGTTTCCGGTATTTTATTCCTTATTCTGAATTCTGAGTATCCTCCCGGTACGCACGTGGATCATCAATACCATCCCGCGGTCTCAGCGCTTGGCGATTTCGGCCGGATTGGGGCTCTTCCTCGGATTGATCGCGCTCAGGAATGCGGGCGTGGTGGTAGATCATCCCGCTACACTGGTGGGCATCGGAGATCTGACCGCAACACCGGTGTTACTGGCGATCGGGTGCTTTATTCTCATCGGCGCGTTGGATGCGCGGGGTATTCCGGGGGCGATCCTGATCGGCATGGGGGCCGTCACGGCGATCGGGATTTTGTTGGGGGTGGCGCCCTTCGAAGGCATCGTTTCCGCACCGCCCAGCATGGCCCCTACATTTCTGGCGATGGATGTCGGAGCCGCGCTTGAGCTTGCGATGATCAGCGTGGTGCTGGCCTTTTTATTCGTGGATATCTTCGATACGGCCGGCACCCTTATCGGGGTTTCTCACCGCGCGGGGCTGCTGGACGCCCAGGGCAATCTGCCGCGCATGAACCGCGCGTTCATTGCGGACAGCACGGCGACCATTGCCGGGGCGGCTATGGGGACGTCGCCTGTGACCAGCTATATGGAAAGCGCCTCCGGCGTGCGGGCCGGCGGACGGACCGGTCTGACGGCCTTGGTGACGGCTGGTTTGTTCCTGTGTTGTGTCTTTCTGGCGCCTGTGGCCGCAACCATCCAAAACTACGCCACTGCGCCGGCATTGTTGTTTGTGGCCTGTGTCATGGCTCGCGGGATCTCGGAATTTGATTGGGACGACGTGACCGACTATGTACCGGGTATTATCACGGTACTGACCATGCCGTTGACATTCTCCATTGCCAACGGGATCGGGTTCGGCCTGATCGCGTATGCGGCGTTCAAGCTCCTGGGGGGACATCGCGACCAGGTGTCGATTCCGCTTTTGATCGTGTGTGGGCTATTTGTTGCAAAATTCGTCTGGCTCGGCGGCTAGAACGGCCGAACAAAGAGTCTGGACGCAGCGGCTAAATCATCTAGATTGCAGGCAACAAAACGACAACGAAACCATCTCACGGGAGAGCGATCATGAAAATCGATGCGGGTATCGGATTTGAGCTGGAAAAAGCCGCTGCCTCGGCGCAATATTTGGAAGAGTGCGGCTATGACGGCATTTTAGCCGCCGAGACCTCGCATGATCCGTTCATGCCTCTATTGTTGGCGGCGGAACACACCAGCCGCGTTGAATTATACACATCGATCGCGGTGGCCTTCGCGCGCAATCCTATGGTCCTTGCTAATCTGGCGCACGACCTGAACGCCTATTCCAAAGGGCGGTTCACGTTGGGTTTGGGGTCCCAGATCAAGCCGCATATCACCAAACGGTTTTCCATGCCCTGGTCCCATCCGGCTGCCCGCATGAAAGAGATGATCCAAGCAATTCAAGCCATTTGGGATTGCTGGTATGACGGCAAACCCTTGGAGTTTCGGGGCGAGTTCTACACCCACACGCTGATGACACCCATGTTCACGCCCACCGACACGCAATATGGCAAGCCCAAAATCGTGTTGGCGGCGGTTGGCCCCAAAATGACGGAAACCGCCGCCGCCGTCGCGGATGGAATGTTGATCCACGCCTTCACGACGGAAAAGTATCTCCGCGAGGTGACGGTGCCGACGGTGGAACAAACGCTCAAGGAAAACGGCCGGAAGCGGGAGGATTTCCAACTGATTTATCCTGCCTTTGCCGTAACGGCGGATACCGAAGAAGGGTTCAACGAAGTTAAGAAAGCGACCTGCAAGCAAATTGCCTTTTATGGGTCGACGCCGGCCTATAAGGGTGTGCTCGACCTTCATGGGTGGGGGGACCTGCAGCCCGAACTCAATCGCCTGTCGAAGATCGGTCAGTGGGATGAGATGGGTACACTGATCAATGACGACATTTTGAGCGCGTTCGCTGTGGTGGGCGAACCGAAAGATGTCATCGCCGGTATGAAGAAACGGTACACCGGCTTAATCGACCGGGCATCCGTCTCGTTTGCGGGCGTCGCGAAAGCGAAAGTGCCCGAATTGGTGCAGCAGTTCAAAGCGGCGTAGGGCATTGGAAACGGCGCGGCGCCGTGGACCGGGGCGACGTTAGAAATCGTTGTCGTCGTCTTCGTCGCCACCGCCGGCCCAGCTTGCATACCAGGAATTGGCATCGATCGTGGTCGTCTGACCGTCGACCGTGCGCCGTTTAATACCCCGTCTTTCATCCAGCTCGACCATTTTGTCGTTGAGCACCGTGCGGTCGTCGCCCCGGCAGTAGCCGATGGCCCGATTGATGAATTCGGCGGATTCCAGATAAGCCTCCCGCGCAGATTGCGGTGTTTTCCCGCCCAAATTGGCGCGCGATTTCAACACATCGCCATGCATCATTGTCAGCGTAGCCAATTCGCTCAACTCGCGGCAGGTGGACACACGGTTCAAGTATTGCGCCATGTTCAAATCCGCCATGTAATATTGCGGGTCGTCTTGCGGACAATGCGACATAAGGCGCTGATAGCGGGCTTGCGCAATCGACGCTTCAATCCGTGCACTGCTGAAAACATTTTCATCGAGAAATTTTTCGCTCTGCTCAACGGAGGTGGCCGCATCTTCCTGCGACAGCTTGCAATGGTCTTGAAGTTGTTTCGGTGAAAGCTGCTGAAGCGATGCGGAAAGCCGGTTGCGCACGCTTCTTTGTGCTGCGGCGTGTTCGTTGCTGCGGTCTTCGCACCAAATCTTCACATAGAACCCGGCATCGTCCGTGGCCGCTAGGATTTGTGTCAGACTGGCCGGTTTTTTGAGAAAGTTGTCGGTGCGTGACAGCTCGTTTGCCCCGGTAAAGGTTTGGCGCGCGCGTTGACAATCGTCTTCCGCCCAAGCAGGCACAGCAATCATGCTGCTGCATGCAATGGCAATAAGTGCCAAAAATCTCAGAGGTCGCTGCCAGTCCGCGCTCTTCAACACAAAACACTCCAACCGTGATCGCTTGACGGAAGCGGGATTATGATCGATCCAACCGGATTGTGCAAAGCGCATCCGGCGATTTTTCGGGGCTGTGTTTGTGGAGTTTTGCCGTCATAAAAACGACATACACGGACGATTCTTAGTCCGGCCAGCAGTCGCGTGCGCTGGATTTGATTGCCCGGCCGCTCGCCACGACCAGTCCGGCCCCGATAGCGACCAATATGCCAAATACTAAAGCGCCTGAAACAACCATCGTGACCCTCCTTTCCAAAGTGGCTCACATGAAGAATATGGTGTGTTCCTGGGCGGAAAACCAGCGAATTCGGGCCGTAAGGGGCGTGATTTACATCACAGTTTCAACCTTTTCGGCGACCACTTGGTTCTCGATCGCGCCCAGTTTCTCGATTTCGATCCGCACCACATCGCCAAGCTTCAACAGGCCGGACGGCGTCATGGCATGCCCGACGCCATCCGGCGTGCCGGTGAAGATGATGTCGCCCACATCCAGCGTGAACACCTGGGTCAGATGTTCGATCTGCTGAAAGCAATTGAAGATCATATGGCGAGTGTTGGAGTCTTGCCGTAATTCGCCGTTGACCCACGTCTTAATGTCAAGGGTGTGCGGATCTCCCACCTCATCGGACGTGGTCAGCCACGGCCCAATCGGCCCATGTGTGTCAAAAGACTTTCCGATCTGCATGGTGGGCACCCGGCGCTGCCAGTCGCGGACGCTCACATCGTTACCGACGCAGAATCCGGCAATCACCTCATGAGCGCGCGCCGCGGGCACGTGTTTACAACGGCGCCCGATGACATAGCAAAGCTCGCCCTCGTAATCGAGGAAGTCTGTGGAGACAGACGGCAGGTTGAACGGATCGAACGGGCCGTTAACGCAATTGCGCTGCTTGTTGAACCAGATTTGGTGCTTCGGCAGGTCGCGTCCGGTTTCTTTCACGTGATCCGCGTAGTTCAAGCCAATCGCCAGAATTTTCCCGGGATTGGGCACCGGCGGTCCCAAGACCACGTCATCCAGATGTAAGCGGGCTTGCGAACTGCCGTCCGCGCGCGCGGCTTCTTGGAGTGCCGAATCACCTGCTTCAAGGAGGGAAAGCATGTTTTGAGGCAAGGACGGCGCCGCAGCGGCTAAATCGACCAGGTGATCCCCGTCGACCCGGCCAACGCGAAATCGGCTGTTTTCTGGGGTTTTTTCCCTGAAGGTCGCAAGTTTCATCGGCCCGGCTCCCTTGGTTAATAAAGCTTTAATATTTTGCCACCCATGTACTATAACGACACTGGACTGGGTGTTACCAAAAGTGGAGCGATTTTTGGTGCCGCCGTTTGGAAGCGGTCGAGCGCGATGGCCTTATCGGTTAGGCGTCTCATCGTTTTCTGGTGTGCGGGGTTCTGTTTGATCCGTGGGTGAGTTGATCGGACAGCGAGCATTTTTTGTTGGAGGGACATCAGAATGATGACGAAGGAATCTTGGCGCCGGCTCATGTTGGCAGGACTGGTTGCTGGTGCGGGCGCGTTTGTTGTGGCGTGCGATCAGGGCACCGATACGGGCGGAACGGGCGATGCTCCGGATCCGGCGGCCACTGAAGAAGGCACCACAATTTTGGACGATGCGATGGATGCTGCCACCGAAGCGGCTGACGATGCTGCTGATGCGGCGGGCGACGCGATGGATGCGGCGACCGATGCGGCCAGCGACGCGGTTGATGATGCAGCAACGGATGCGGCCAGCGACGCGGTCGATGCAGCAACGGATGCGGCCAGCGATGCGGCAGATGCCGCGGGTGATGCCATGGATGCCGCCGGCGATGCAGTGAATGATGCGATGGGCGCGGCAGACGATGCGGCTGACGCGGCAGCAGACGGCGCGGCCGATGCTGCGGATGGCGCAGCCGATGCGGCTGACGATGCCGCCGACGCGGCGGCGGATGCGGTTGACGGCGTACCGACACCGTAATTCCGAACGGAATTGTCGCCTGATGGCGATGTATTAAGAAGCCCGGCGCTGCAGCGCCGGGCTTTTTTGATTCAACTTGGCCACTCAACTGTTCGGTTGCCCCTGCCGTTTTCTGAAGGCACAGTGCCTATCGGGGTAACGCATAATAAAGCCAACCGCGGCGGCTTACTCATCTGGTCGCCGACCTCTCAACCGACATCACGGATCTCCCTATGGAAACCTTTCAGACTGTCTTGAACCAGGTAAACGGTTTTGTTTGGGGGCCCGTCATGTTGGTGCTGCTGCTGGGCACGGGCATTTACCTGACCGTGGGCTTACGATTTATGCCCCTGCGGCGCATCGGCGTGGGGTTTCGTCTTGCCTTTGCCAGCCGTCAGCCCTCGGAGAAAGCCGAAGGTGAAATCACGCCGTTTCAAGCTCTCGCCACGGCCCTCTCGGCAACGGTGGGAACCGGTAATATCGGCGGCGTCGCCACCGCTATTTTTATCGGTGGTCCGGGTGCGATCTTTTGGATGTGGATGACCGCTCTTTTCGGTATGGCGACGAAATACGCCGAAGCCGTATTGGCTGTTAAGTATCGTGAGGTCGATGAAGACGGCCGGTATGTGGGCGGGCCCATGTACTACATCAAGAATGGCATGGGGAAGAACTGGGCCTGGCTCGGGGCGGCATTCGCCTTCTTTGCCATGATTGCCGGTTTTGGGATCGGCAACATGTTCCAAGCCAACAATGTGGCGCTGGTGATGAGAGACAATTTCTCCGTACCCACCATTGCCACCGGCGTTGCTTTGTCGTTTGCAGCCTTTGCAGTGATCATCGGCGGCATCAAGTCGATTGCATATGTGGCCGAACGGCTGGTGCCGTTTATGGCCGTGGCCTATGTGTCGGCCGCCCTTATCGTCCTTGTTATGAACTTTAATCTGGTGCCGGCGGCTCTTTGGATGATTGTCGACGATGCCTTTACCGGCAGTGCTGCGGCGGGCGGCTTTGCCGGTGCGGCCATTATGCAGGCGATCCGGTTCGGCGTCGCGCGCGGCATCTTCTCGAATGAAGCCGGTTTGGGCAGCGCGGCGATCGCGCATGCCGCGGCGCGCACCAATAATCCGGTGCGTCAAGGCACCGTCGCCATGTTGGGCACATTCATTGACACCATTATCGTCTGTACCATGACCGCCTTGGTGATCCTGACCGTGCAGCTCAGTACACCGGCAAGTGTGACGCTGGTGCCGCAGGTGGTCGATGGGCAAGAAGAATCGGTCTATCGGTGCCCAACCAAAGCGCAACAAGAGGCGCTGGACCAGGGTTATATCGTTGGTAAAACCATCGAAACGACAACGGTATGGCACACCTGCGCCCAAGGGGCCAGCATGACCCGGCTTGCCTTTGCCAACAGCCTGTTTGGCGGCGAATATGTGGTGGCCATCGGCCTCATGATCTTTGCCTTTACCACCATTCTCGGCTGGAGCTATTACGGCGAAAGATCTGCGGAATATCTTTTAGGGACGGGGGCCATCATCCCCTATCGATTATTGTGGGTGATCTTCCTCACCATCGGTGCGACGTGGGAGCTCAACTTGATTCTGTTGGTGTCCGATACGTTTAATGCGTTGATGGCCATTCCGAATCTGATCGCCCTATTGGCACTGAGTGGCACCGTATTCGCCGTGACGAAAACAGCCCTGGAAAGCGGTACCGCGGAAAAAGACGACTGAGGGATTCCGTCGTCAGGTGTCTGAATAGTGTAAAATCATCCGCCGCTGGTGCGGGCTTTCGCGGTGCTCATACAGGTAGATGCCCTGCCATGTGCCCAGGCACATGCGCCCGGCAGAAATCGGGATCGACAGGCTCGTCTGTGTGAGTGCCGAGCGAATGTGAGCCGGCATGTCGTCCGGCCCTTCCGAGCGGTGCTGATAGCTGGGATCTCCGTCGGGGACCAGGCGCGCAAAGAAACCTTCAAGATCATGCAGTACCGCCGGATCCGCATTTTCCTGAATGATCAGCGATGCGGAGGTATGCGGAATAAATAGGGTGAGCAAGCCAATATCCATCCGGCGCGCGGCCACGCGCCCTTTGATCTGGGCCGTGATATCATAGAAACCCCGGTGTTGGGTTTGGATGAACAGTTCTTCTTGTGTCGACATTCGATGAATCCGAACCGGCGCCTGCATTACAACCATCTGCGTACTCTCTCTTTGTAGGAGAGATAGGCATTACCGAACTTCCGTGCGAGGAAGGCCTCTTCGCGGGAAATAACACCATATCTCATAATCAGTAAGACGGGCACGATCAAGCCAAGGGCCCAAGCGCTCTTAGCGGCAAGCGCGATGCCCAGATAGATCAGTGTTAGGGACAGGTAGATTGGGTTGCGAGACCAAGCATAGGGACCGCGTTCCACTAGGGCGGTCGCGGGCTGGTTGGTGGGAACACTGGTGCCGGCGTTGCGGAACTCCATCATGCAGACCGTCATGAGGACGAAGCCGCACGCGAATACGGCAGCGCCGATGATCCGCTGATGGGGTTCCAGCCAGATCAGATCCAACACGGAAGACGGCATCAGAAGTTCCAACACCAAACCCAGAACGAGGGCGAGGGTGTAAAGCCGGGGTGGGCGCACGGCCACACGAGGATGGTCGTCCGTCATCGGAACGTCCTCCTTGAAAGTGGCTCGTGCATCCGACATGGCTTTCGTCTCCAACCGTCCGTGCGACTAGGGCATGATCATTTTTAGGGAAACATGATCATGCCTACGATTCACCGTTGGTCGCGCGATCGGACGGTGAACCGGATTCCACCCTCCGGTCGAGCCGGAGGGCATGCTTAACCTGATCGCGCTCTAGTGCCACCAACTGCGGCGCTTGCCGTGCTGGAAAAAGTCGTCCACTTGGGCCTTCTGGTCGCTGTCCAGCGTTGCGTAGAACTGACCGAACGCCTTCCGGACTTCCTTCATGGCGTCCAGCGCGGCTTCGGTCATGCCCTCGATCACGGCCAGTTTTTCGGGCGCGGGCGACGTGACCGTATCGGAAACATTCGTGGTGCAGGCTTTGTAGACGGCCGCCGTCAGCGCGTTCAGCTTTTCGGTGACCACGGCAAGTGCAGCCTTCTGGGTGTCGTTGAGGGTCAGCTCGTCTTCTATGTGCTCGGCGCCGTGACGCGCCCAACGGGAGGATGGTTCGCGGCACAGCCGGGTAATGCCCCGGTTTTCGCGGGAGTGCCAAACCAACTGTACGGGGTGTTCGCTATCGGCCACAGTCCGTGCGCCGTTGGGGGCGGCGGTGGTGGGGTTCGCGGCGGCGAAGAATGCCAGCGACACGGCGACACTCATACCGAACAAAAGAACGCTGATCAGAACGTTTTGGATTGTCATCGGTTCGATCCCTTTGGTTTCTAAGGATGCAAGCGGCCGCATGTGTGGGCCGTTGTTGGGGACTGAATATGAGGGGGGTCTGTTTCGCGTTGATGTCCAAAACCCGCGGATTCTGTTACATCTGGTTTCATCGACCGGGGATGAAACAGTTTGTTACAGTTTTTCCCGGAAATCGGTTGGGATTATTCTAGATTAGGGTCATGTCCAGAACGCCACATATTTTGATCGTGGATGACGACCGAGAAATCCGCGATTTACTGTCACGTTTTCTGAAGAAACACGAGCTACGCATTGATACGGCCGCCAATGGGCGGGAGATGATGCAGCTTCTCTCGGAAGGCCGGTTCGATCTCATCGTTCTGGATCTGATGATGCCGGGTGAAGACGGTTTGACCCTATGCCGGAAAGTCAGAGGTACGTCGCGCATCCCCATCATCATGCTGACGGCTCTCGGTGAAGAAACCGATCGCATTATTGGGTTGGAAATGGGGGCGGACGATTACCTTGCGAAACCGTTCAATCCTCGGGAACTCTTGGCACGGATTAAAGCGGTACTCCGCCGTTCCGACGGTGCCGCCGGCAGCGATGGCGATCTTGAGCAAAAGGTCTTGTCCTTTGCCGAATGGACCCTCGACATGACGAAGCGCGAGTTGCGCTCGCCCGACGATGTGCTGGTGCCCCTCACCGCCGGCGAATACGACCTTTTGGTTGCTTTTGTGGAACACCCCAATCGGGTTTTAACGCGAGACCAATTGCTGGATCTGGCCAAGGGCCGCACAGCCATTCCGTTTGACCGCAGCATCGATGTGCAACTCAGCCGTTTGCGGCGAAAAATCGAGATCGACCCGAAGGCGCCCGAGATCATCAAAACGGTACGAGGCGGCGGCTACATTCTCGCCGCCGAAGTGGATCTCGCCCAATGACCTCGGACACCACGTCGCCACCACGCCACCCGCGCCGCAAATCTTGGTTTGCCCGGGGCCGGTCCCAACTCCGCGAACGCGGCTGGGCCGGCGGCATGGGGTTCCGCGTGGCCATGGTGTTGCTGGTAAGTCTTTTCGTTATTGAACTTGTGACGCATTTTGTCATCTTCCGGGAACGGAATGAAAACGCCCGGCTTGCGCTGCAACAGGCTGTGGCCCGCCAAATCCTCGAAATTGTGACGCTGTGGGAAGAGCAGCCGATGGAGCGTGAGTCACTCTTGAAAGCCGTGAGCAATCCCGTGTTCCGTGTTGCCTTTTCCGAAGAAGTGCCGCTGCTCGACGATTTGCCGAACTTCATTCAGAAAGACATTAATCGGTATGCGAATAAAGTGCTGCAGGATTTTGACGGGCGCGACATAGAATTCGGGTTCGCGAATATCCGGCACAATAAAGAACTAAAAGATCTGCTCTCCGGGTCCGACGGGGTTATGGCCAATGACACGTTCTGGATCGTCATCAGCATCGGTGTCGACGGCGGCACGCTGGTTGTTGCGCTTGCCGATTCCGACATGTGGGATGTGGATGACGGGCCCGGCTTTTGGGGCTTTCTGACCTGGGCGTTGATCATCATGGGGGTGTTTTGGGCAGCCCACCGTATGACCCGGCCGCTCCGCCGATTTGCCCAAGCCGCAGACCGGTTAGGCGTGGACGTCAATGCGCCGCCGCTGCCCGAGAAAGGGTCGCGGGAACTGCGCCGCGCCACGCGGGCCTTCAATCAAATGCAGGAACGTTTGCGCCGCTTGATCGACGATCGTACCCAAATGTTTGCCGCCATCTCGCACGACCTGCGCACGTCGCTTACGCGGCTGAGGTTACGTTCCGAATTCATCGATGACGAGGAACAGAAGGCCAAGGCGCTGTCCGATTTGGATGAAATGGAACAGATGCTGAGCGAAACGCTGGCCTTTGCGCGGGACGACAGCAAAACGGAAGCAACCACCCGCTTCGATTTGGGACAATTGCTGCAAAGCCTCGGCGACGATCTGTCGGATATGGGGCACAAGGCCGACTATGAAGGCCCGTTACATGCCATTTTCGAGGGCCGGCCCGTGGCGTTGCGGCGCGCCTTTGCCAATCTTGCCAACAACGCAATTTCCTATGGCAGCGAGGTGACCATCGGCCTTAACCTCTCCGACGACACCTTTGTGGTCGAGTTTCGCGACCGCGGGCCCGGCATTCCGGCCGATCAGCGGGAGAAGGTGTTTACGCCGTTCTTCCGGCTGGAAACCTCGCGCAATCGCGAAACCGGCGGCACGGGTCTGGGGATGTCCGTGGCACGCAACATTGCCCGGCAGCATGGCGGCGATATCGAACTCTTGAACCGCGAGGGGGGTGGGTTGATCGTCCGGATGATGCTGCCGAAAATCACCGGTTGACCGTGGAATCCGGTAAATCTCAACGAAATGTAAACGCTCCCTCGGCACACTCAGGGCGTAAAACGACACGATAATGGTGAGAACGCGGAGATGTTGCGCAAGATCCTGCTGATCCCCAGCTTCTTGGCTCTATTCGGGGCGGTCCCGTTGGCCGCACAGCCCCAAGAAGGGGTGATCCCCCAATGTTCTGTTGAAATGGCGGGCAGCTTGTCGTGCCAAGCCAATGTGGCCTGTGAATGCCAATATTTTCACGCCAGCGCCGCTCATGGCACACCGGCCGGCTATCGCTGGGATTGCGGGATCAAGCGCCCGAAATGTGCCGTGGTGCCGGCCGAGATTGGCTATGACGGGCCGTTTCCGGACGCGGTGGGCATTGATCGGTCGACTCACATCGTGAACCAAAGCCAACAAGGCAGCCAAACACAAACCACGGACGGCACGGCGCCTTAATCACAGCGCTTTAGTCGATATCTTCGGCGTTATCGGCGTCTTCCGGCAGGGGCTCGATGTCCGAGATGGGAACGGGCGCAATCTCCCGCGGCGGTATCACTTCCCGCTGAGGCACCGCCTCCTCTCGCTGCGGTGGAGGTTCGGGCGCACGATTGGCCGTCAGGCCGCCAATCAAGATGTTGGATAGATTGGTTTCGTCCCAATGGGGGCTAGGCTGAGCGGAGGCCCGCACGATCACCAGCTCATATTCGGGGAAAATCCACACCCGTTGATAGCCGGGGCTGTGGAAAGTGATGACCTTGCTGGCCGTAAACGGCTCCGAGGCCGGCATCATATAGCTTTTGGGGTCGAATACGGTGGCCCCGGAATAGTCGATGTGGCCATCACCCAGCCAGACTTGAAATCCGAAAGTCGGCGCGGCGGAGGACGGTCGGATCATTTGATCCACCCAGGCCGCGGGAACGACCTGCTTGCCGTCGAACTTTCCCCTGTCGAGAAGGAGTTGGCCGATTTTGGCCCAATCCATCGGCCGGGAAATGAAACAGCACGATTTTTTTGCAAGGCCGTCATCCCGGTCCAGATAAAGCAGCCCATGGGCTTGTCCAAGAGGTTGCCAGATTTTTTCGGACAGGTAATCCGCATAGCGGACGCCGGTGGTGCGCTCGATGACGAGGCCGACCAGGTTGATGTCTTCCGGGTTGAATTGCCAGGCGGTACCGGGTGTCTGGGCAAGTTCCGTGTTGAGCAGGGCGCCTCCGAAATCCGCACCGAACAGATAGGCGCTGCCTTCCGACCAGGGCCATCCGCCATATTCCACCGGCTTCAAGCCGCTGGTCATACGAAGCGCTTGGCGCAGCGTGATCTTGCCGCGCGGGTCGTTCCGCCATTCTTTGATATAGGTGCCGACTTCATCGTCGACGGACCCGATATGTCCCTCGTCGATGGCAATGCCGGTCAGCAGCGCGGTGGTAACGCCGGCAATAGCCGACGCATTGAAGACCGTATTTCGGCTGACCGTGCCCCAGTACCGCTCGATCTCGACGCGGCCGCCTTGCAGGACAATCAGCGCATCCGTGTCCCTCAGCTCCGAATGATTGATGGCCGCATTGATGGCCCGTGGGGTGATCGCCCAATTGTCGCCGTCGACAAAGGGCAATTCGCTGCCATCGCCCCCTTTGACCACTTCACGCGGCCGAAACACCACTGGCTGGGCCGTCCAGATTTGATCTCCGATGGCAATATACCGGTACCAGAAGACCGGCTGTCGACCGACCACGATTGCGGCCACAATCAGCGACAGAATAAGAGCACCGAGGACAAGGCGACGTCTTTGCATGGCGGTGGATCTTAATCCCGAAACTCAAAAACAAAGCGAAATGCGGTGCGAGGCGCGCGCCGAAAGTGCAGTCAGCTGCCCCCACGCCCCAAGCATGTAGCAGACGGACGTAAACGCAGGCCTACCATGAGACCGAAACAACGCCAAGAACTCATTAACCTTTGTCCGTAGGTCTGGTTCGCCGCCCGCAAAGGCCGGCCGGGGAAAGCTTCAGACTTTCCCCAACACGCTCTGCGTTGCTAGTTCACCATGACCGTGCAGGCGCTCAATCCAGGGGCACCATACACATGGGAATAGGCAACCTTGGCGCCTTCCACCTGCCGTTCCCCGGCATGGCCGCGCAATTGAACAACGTTCTCGTAGACTTGGCGCAGGCCGGAGGCCCCAATGGGTTCGCCGTTGGCTAAGCAGCCGCCATCCGTGTTCACCGGCATCTTGCCGCCGATGCGCGTCGCGCCGGATTTGATCAGGTGTTCCTGTTCGCCGTCTTCGCAGAAGCCGTTTTCGGCCATGTGCATCACTTCGGCGCCGCTTTCGGTGTCCTGTAGCTGAGCTACATGAACATCTTCGGGGCCGATACCGGCCATTTCGAAGGCGGCTTTAGCGGCAAACACGGTCGGGCTTGGTGCGCGTTCCACGGCAAGCGATGGGTTGAACACTTCAAACGAGCCGTAATGCCGGGTGCGAATGCTGGCAGCCTTCAAGAATACCGGCGTGTCGGTGTACTGATGCGCCTTGTCCGCCCGCGCCAGGATGAGCGCGACACCGCCTTCCGACGGCGAGCAGAACATGTATTTGGTCAGCGGGTCGCTCACCATCATGCCGTTTAAGATCTCGTCGATGTCGACCGGGGTTTGGCGCCAGGCATAGGGGTTCATCGATCCGTTGATGAACGCCTTTTCCGCAACCATGGCCAGGGTTTCGCGGGAGATCCCGAAATCGTGCATATAGCGTTGGATCTTCATGCCGAAAAACTGTGTGGTCAGCATCATCCCCACATCGCCATACCATTTGCCCAGGCCCGACGCCTCGGGGTCCGGATTGAAGCTGCCCCGCGGATGTTTGTCGAAACCGACCGCCATACCGATGTCGTACTCACCGGATTTGATCGACGTATAAGCCGATAGCAGGGCGCTGCCACCCGTGGCACAGCCATTGGACACATTGACGAACTGAAGCCCAGTGAGCCCCAGATCGTTCACGAGAGAATCGGCAGAGCCGGCCGCCGCACTGCCGCCGAAGGCAAATTCCATGTCTTTCCATTCGACACCGGCATCGGCCAGCGCCTGACGCGCCGCGAAGGCGCCTTGTTCGCGGCCGGATACGCCATCGGTGCGGCCGAATTTGTGAATTCCAATTCCTACAATCGCGACGTCCATGTCAGTTCTCCCGTGGGGCGTTTATTTGTGTACTGATTGATTTCTTATTGAGCGGGGCGGAAAGCGAACATCATCACATCGTTCCCGTCATCGTCTTCCTTAAACTTGGTGATGATCAGTTCCATCTCCATGCCGATTTTCAGGTCTTCCGGCTCGCAATCGACAAGGCGGCTCTCCACCATAACTTGCCCCGGAAGTTCCACATAGCCGACCGGATAGGGCTTAAAGGTTTCCATCGTTTCCGGGCCGGCATAGGGCGGCGACTTCGGCAGAAATCTCTGTATGGTCCAGGTCCACAGCGTGCCGCGTGTGGCAAGCTCAATGTCTTCGTAGCGGGCTTCCTGTTCATCGCCGTAGCGTTTGATCGGCGGGAATGTGATGCGCCCAGTCGACTTCTCTCGTGTACCGATCAAATGCGGATCATTGGACGGCCACGTAAACAGCCCCTCTGCAATGGGAACCTGATTGCTCTCTGCCATAAGCGGGTCTCACCTCATCTTTTGATTTTGCCACACCATAGCAAAAACCTAAGGTAAACAAAATGGCTGACGCGATCTGGGCGCAGAAATCGTACAAAAGTAAAACGCTGGCAAACCGATATGAAAATCGATCAAGGTGCCAAGTGCCGTGCTAGAAATTTCTCCACTTCGCTAAGATATTGCTGTCGAAACGCTGCCCGGCTGAGACTGTGGTCGCCGTCAGGGATGATGATCAGCGTGGCCTCTTTGCCGGCACGCTGCAGGGCTGCATGCATGTCTCGACTGTGCGCCGGCCGCACCCGGCGGTCGTCTTCGGAATGGATCAAGAGAACCGGAATCTGGATTTGGTTTGCCAGGTTAAGCGGGGATGACCGGCGCAGCAGGTCGGCGTCTCGTCTGGGGGAGCCGAGGCGATGATCCACCAGGGCGGCAAACCGATAGCTCTGTGCAAACTCGGCAAACCGCAATAGATCCATCGCGCCGTTGAGGCTCGCCGCGCATCGGTAGAGGTCGGGCCAACGCGCGGCGGCCATGATGGCGGAGTAACCGCCAAAGCTGCCGCCCATGATGCACGCCCTGTCGGGGTCGGCGAAGCCGCTGCTCACCAGGGCGCGGAAGCCGTCAGTGATGTCGTTTTGGATCTTGTTGCCCCATTCGCGGTACCCGCGGGCTTCGAACGCCCGTCCATACCCCAACGATCCCCGGAAATTGATCCGTAATACGGCATATCTGCGGTTCGCCAAGAAATGGGTCATGTAATCGAAGCTTGGATAGTCGCGGCTCCGCGGGCCGCCATGGGGCATAACGACCACCGGCCATTTTCTCGTCTTGTCCGACAGGGACGCGCCCACGGGCAGGGTTACATAGGCCGATATATCCAGCCCGTCCCGGGCCTTAAACTTAAAGGGGGCGACAGCCGCAAGCTTTGACGGGTCCAGCGCCGGATAACGTTTTCCGATCTCGCGGACCCGGCCGCTATCGTTGTCGAAGAGATAGTATGTACCCGGATCGCTCGCGGTCGAGGAATGAAAAAGAAAGAAGCGCCGCGCTGCATTGTTGTTCAGTTGAAGATTGAATGTGTCGGGCAGCAAAGCATCGACTTTTGCCGTGCGGTCCGCGCCGCTTTGCCGAAGGGGCGCGGTGAGGAACCGGTCATTGGCATAGTGAAATCCCCACAATTCTCCGTTTCGATACCGGGCCAGGCTCAAAACATCTACGTCCGGCTGCAGGAAAAGCCTGTCGACAAAACGGTCTTGGCTAATGCTGAACGTATAGACCCCGCGCCGGCCATTCTCGTGGGTCGAAACCACAAGCAGTGTGTCGTCATCCGCAAAGCTGTGGGGCTCGAAATCCGGATCGGCGAAGAAATCGAACTGCCGAAGAATGCGCCAATCGCCGTCCACTGGTTTTATATTCACAATCTTCTGTGTGCCAACGATATCGGTCCGGATACGTATGTTGCCGGCACGATCCGTGACCCATCGTTGCGTGTCGGCCGTGCCGCGTTCCACTGTGCGCAGACGGCCACTGCGTACGCTCAACCGAAATGCATCGACACGCCCTCGTGAATTGGCCTCCATGCTGAGGAGTAGCTCATTCGGGGAATCTTGCAACAGGTCGATCACGTCTGTCTGGACCTGCGGCTGGAAGCTGCCTCGGTTGAGCTCCAGCGATCTAAGCGTGGCGCCGGTGCGGGAAACGGTCAGCAGACGTGTTTCCACCGTATCCAATCGGCCGCGCCGTCCGGTGAAGTTCGCCGCGACAATGAGATAACGGTTGCTCACCCATTGAAACCAGTCGATGTTGAAGTCGATCTTGGCCGTGATGTCCAAATGTAGCGACTCGGAATCCGACGCTCCTCTACGCCGGACAAACAAAGCCCGTTTGCCATCGACCGGCCGCAAGAACGCGATATGCGTGCCGTCCGGCGACAGGGAGGGAAACTCCATATTGGGCAAATTGGAAAAGGCGGTGATGGGATAGCGCTCGGCGAAGGCTGCTTTCATGCCGAAAAGCAGAATTGCCGACATCGTTAAGGCAAAGGCCAGTCCCTGCGCAGGTGTGATCTTCACAAAAAATGGCTTCGGCACGTTCCAGTCTTTCCGCCGGTTGTTTTCGCCATGCGCGCGCATGGCCTGTCTAGCGCCCCACAGATAAGTGTATGTCGGATGCATTGGGTGAAAACCCCCGCGTCCCGAAAAAATCCATCACATATTGATGAGCAGGGGGACATGCCGTCCGTGTGCGTCGCGACCAGACCGGAATCCGGTGTTTCTGGCCAATTATCGGCTTTTCGGGGCGGTATCAGGGACCGTTGAGATAGATCAATGCACATCTGACCGAAGGTCATTATCCTTGATCGATTAACATATATTTCGCCTGGCCGTGCGCTAAATGGCGGAAAGCGACGTGATGTTCGGGGGAGTGTCATGGACAGAATCGAGCAAGGCAAGTTGAGTACTGGCGGCGCAACCGCGTCCGCGCCGCAACCGTCTCAGGAGCAAGGGGCCACGCCTCTTCAAGAGAGCGAGGGTGCCAAAACCCCACAAAC
>JANQMY010000370.1 GCA_028279895.1 Alphaproteobacteria bacterium | reverse complement strand
CAGCACGTCGTCATCGGTTGCTACCTATGGGCACGCCTTGCGGGCCGTTTACAGCGCGTCGAAATTTGCGGTGAAGGGATTGACCGAAGCGCTCAGCCTGGAATTCGAACGCTTCGGCGTGCGCACCGCCGACATTCTGCCGGGCTGCATCGATACGCCCATGCTGCGCAATGCGCTGGCCGCCCAAACCGGACAGCCGTTCACGGAGGAATTGTTTGCGGGACTGCCGCAGGAAGGCGCCTACCGGGTGGTACCGGTGTCGGCCATCACCGACGCCGTGTGGGGCGCCTACAACTCCAACCAAATCCATTGGTATGTGCCGGAGGAAGTGGGCGACATAGACCGCCTCAAAGGCACCGATTTCGATGCCGCGCGGGAAGAAACGAAAGCCTTCCTGTTCCGGGAGTAGAGAGGTTTCATAGATGAGTCGACATCCCGCCCGTCCCTGACAAGCGATCATTGATCGCGCAGATCGGGGATCTCACAATCGGCGCATTGGTCTGCAAGGCAGAGATCCCGGTTCGCGCTTCGGCGCGACCGGGATGAGCGGTCACTTACCGCAAGAACGCATACACGGCATCGTCGGGGCCGTGGTTTCCCTTGGTGAGGGCCCCGAACAGGTCGCCTTCCCAAACCGCGGAGGCGGGGACGTTTTGGTTCCAATCATGCACCACCGTTCGGTGGGCGATCTTCCAAACCTGCCCGCGTTTTTCCATGCGGTCCAGATAGCGTCCGACAAAGGTCATCTCCATATCGGGATCGCCTTTGATGTAATGGTAGGCCGTAATGTGGCTTTCCACGCGCGCTTCGGTGCCGCGAATATCAAAGGCGGAATTCGTGACCGTGTGCGCCGTCCGATCGAAGGCTTGCAGGCCTTCCATCGCACCCGTCGCGAAGTCATGGCCAAGCCCGTTGAACGATCCGTATTCCACCGTGGCTTCGGGCCAATAGGCGGATTTCAGACACTCCAAATCCAGTCGGTCGATGCCGCGGCTGTGTTTGGCCAGCACGTCCAAAATGGCCAGCCTGTCTTGCACTTCTTCAAGTGAAGGGACGGCCCCCGTTTCCTGTGTCATTTTTCCTCCGGTCTCTCTTTTCTAAGTATCTGACCACATGCGCATCAGATTGGCGATGGATTTGTCCAATGTGAGCATCTCGACCGACTGACGCGGCAGCGTGCGCCGTAACTCCGTACGCAGATTTTCCAAATCGAACAGCATCTCCCGCTGCGCAAGATCCCGAACGAGGCTCTCGATCCACCCGACGCAGACCAGGCGGCTACCGCGGGTCACGGGCACCACTTGATGGATGGTCGTGGACGGGTACAACACCATGTCGCCCGCGGCCAATTTGAAGGATTGCGCACTGCCCGCCTGGTCGATGATCAATTCTCCGCCGTCATAATCCGCCGGGTCGCCAAGAAAGAGCGTGAACGAAAGATCGCTGCGCAACCGCGCCGCGCCCTGCCCCATCAGCGCATTGTCGATATGCGCCCCGTAACCACCGCCCTCGCCTGTTCGGCTCACCAAGAACCGAGAGAACCGTTTGGGCTGGGCGGCCGCTTTCACCACCGGATGGGTTTCGACCGTTTGGCGCAGCATGCTGTGCAGTGCATTGCCGGGCGGATTGCGCAAATCCGCCTGGTCGTTTGACTTGACGGCACCGGCCGTCTTGCCTGCCGTGCGGCTGCCGTCGCTCCACGCAAGATCTGCAAGTGCCTTGTGCACTTGCGCCAGCGTTTCAGTGTCCAAAACCGCGCCGATTGTGAGGATCACCCGACACCTTCATCTAATAATGACTTGCAACTGCAAACTTACCGCGGTACCCAGTCTGTCAAATCTGACCGGAGGTTTGCAATGACCATCACCTATAAGCGCTGGACTGGATTGGGACTCACCGCGGTGCTGATCGCCGGGTGCGGCGACAGTGAACCCACTGCTGCCGAAAAGGCGGCTGACGATCAAACCGTTGTCGCCGCGGAAGACACCACAGTCGCATCAGATGCCGCGCCGCCGGCGGTAGAACCGGTTGAAAGCGGGGAAGCCGGCGAAGGCGAAGGCGGTGAAGCAGGCGAAGGCTCGGGCGGCGAAGGGGGCGAAGGCGGCATCGATATCGATCGCGCCGCAAGCGATCCGGTGGTCTTTCGCGCTGGCCTCGCCGTTGTGGAAGCTCATGTGATTGCCGCGCGCGACGCCTATGCCATGGGACGCAAGGAAGCGGCGGCCGAGATGTTTGCCCATCCGGTCGCCGAAGTGCTGGTGGATATGGAGGCCGTGCTGACCGCGCAAGGAGTTCAACCCTTCGACCCCCTATTGATCGAGGCGTCCGAAGCAGCCCTCGGCGACACATCTCAAGAAGAGATCGACAGTCGCTCGGAAAAGATCATCACTGCGCTCGAGGCCGCGGCCCAACAGGCGCCCGAGAGTAACCGGTCCGAAGGCGCCATCGAAGCGCGGGTGGCCGCCGATCAAATCGAACGCGCAGTGGAGCAGTACCGTTATGCGGCGGAGGGCGATGCGTACGAGCCCTATCTGGACGGGTACGGCTTCTATAAAACGGCCGCTGCCATTCAAGCACGCTCAGGCGACGCCATTCGCGCGGACGACGCACTGGTGGCCGATCGGATCGAAGGCGCCCTCGCTCTGCTTGCCACAGCTTATCCCACCGCCGAGCGTCCGGACGCCTTGGACGTAGACCAATCCGCGCTGCTCGCCGCCAGCTCTCAGCTCAAATTGACGCTTCGCAATTAGGTCCGGGAGACATTTCGAAAAGAATTTGTCCTCATCGCATTATTGATAATAATTATTAATTGCATTTCATGGCCGCCCCGCTATTCTGTCCTGAACCCATCAATGGACAGAAGGAAACGCCATGAGCTGCGAAAGCCACCCGCACAGTCCGGATGAACTCACCACACAGGCTTTGGGCGCATCGGAGCTGTTCTGCCTGACCTGCCTGCGTTTGTGGGTTGAGGAGTGCATCGACGCCGGACACCGGGAGACCGGCTGGCGCGACGGCTTTACCCAGGCAGGCATTCCAACCGCTTCCGTCCACGCATTCGACATGTTCATGACGATCATCTCCAAAACCGCGCAACGGCCCATCGACGTGCGGAAATCCACATGCAGCTGCATGAGCCAAGACGAAGCCCGCTTTCTCGGGATGATCGCGGCGGTACAAGCCGGCTGCTTTCCGATGTTTCAAAACTTGCTTGCCGAATGGCTGCCGGTGACGGCGATCCGGGCGGCCACCATGCCGATTGCCATGCTGGCCGGGGCTTTGGACGCCTGTTCCCTGCGCCTGCAAACCCCGGCCAAATCTGATAAGCCCAACGCGTTCACGGCAGATAGGCTGGCGCGGATCGACCAAGGGTCGCACCAAATTCACTAGGCCACTTTTGGTTTTCATAGAAACACAAAAGTGGCCTAAGTCTTTGTTTTAGGGCGTTTCCGCCAATAGATTTTGGGCGGTGAACCGATATCCACCCATCGGGTCAAGCCCGAGGGCATGCTTCACCGGGAAACGCTATAGAGCCAATTCCCGGGGGGAGACGGGAACACATGGAGCCAAAGCTCAAAAAACCGCTGGCCGTTTTGATGCCCGCTTTGATCGCCTTCTCTATGGGCCAAACCGTACTGTTTGCCCTGGCGGGGCCCGTGGCACGGGATATCGGCCTCAGCGAGTTTCAGGTGGGCATGGTCGTCGCCTCGGCCGCGCTGGTGTTTGTGGTGGCCTCGCCGATTTGGGGACGGATATCCGACCGTATCGGGCGCAAAAAGGTGATCGTCTTTGGACTGACATCTTACGGCATTGTGAGCATTCTGTTTGCGCTGGCGTTGCGATCGGGCCTGGACGGCATCACCACAACCACCGTCACCTTTATTCTTATGCTCGTGTTGCGGATGACCTATGCAGCACTGGGGGCCGGCATTCAACCGGCATCCACGGCATTCATGGCCGATATGTCATCCGAAAAGGACCGCTCCGCAGCGGTTGCGCTGATCGGTGCCTCGTTCGGCATCGGCACGATATTGGGCCCGGCGGCCGCGGCGGGGCTGATCGGCTTCGGCATATTGGCACCGCTCTACATTATCGCCGTATACGGATTAATCATGGCGGGCGTAAGCGCTCTGCTGTTGGAAGAACCCGGCCATAAGGCATCGCAAGAAGGTCCCGGCCAGAGCTTTGCCATACGAACAATCTTTCCGCTTTTGACCGTTTCGTTCTGTCTGTTCACCGTCTTTGCCGTCATCCAACAAACCACCGCTTTCTACGTACAGGACTTTCTGGGATCGGACGCCATGACCGCCGCGCGGATGACCGGCTTTTGCTTTATGTCCCTGGCGATCGCCGCGCTGGCCGTGCAAGGCGGACTCATCCAGATCCTCAAGCCCCGGCCCGAAGTGCTCCTGCTGACCGGCTTCCCCTTATTCCTGGCAGGTTTGACCGTCTACGGCCTGGCGGGCGCCTTTTGGCACATTCTGGTGGCCATGGGCGTTATGGGGGCCGGCTTTGGGCTGATCAGTCCGGGCATCACGGCCGCCGTTTCCTTGCGGGTTGGGGAACAAAACCAAGGCCGCGCGGCCGGTCTGGTGCAGTCTGCCGCCTCCGTCGGCTTTATCGTCGGGCCCCTCCTGGGTACGGGTCTTTACCAGATCACGCCCGCCTATACGCTACTCCTAGCCGCTGCCATGCTGGTCTTGGGGTTCGCGATCAGCGCCTTTGTGGCCTTTCAAGCCCGCCCCCCTGCGGCTGTGGCGGTCGGGCGCGGCAACGGCAGCTAAAGCGCGGACGAGGATTAGCCGCCCAGGCGCCTATTGCCTCTTGCCTTTTTTAAGGAGTTTGCGCTATACACCGCGCTTGCTTGAAACCCGAGGAAAAGTGCGGCGAGACCGATGAAAAAAGAAGGCCATCCCGATTATCACATCATTACCGTTGCCATGACGGACGGCACGACCTTCCAGACGCGCTCGACCTATGGGCAAGAAGGCGACACGCTGACCTTGGAAATCGATCCGACCACCCATCCGGCCTGGACCGGCGGCGGGCAGCACCTGATGGACCGCGGCGGACGCGTGAGCCGGTTCCAAGAAAAATTCAAAGGCTTCGTGGGCAGCTAGTCGACCTCTAAGCCTGACGCAACTCTGCCAATATTTGCCGTTTCTTTTCGACCAGGTCGGTGTCGAGCACCTGAATAATTTCTCGCGCCACGAAACTGCCGGTCCAGAACAGGCCGATGCCGGACTCCGCTTCCGTCAGTTTGCGGCCAAGCTCGTTCCGGGTGAGGAAGAAATTGGCGTCCATCGCCAGGTCGAGCCCCTTTCGGAAGAAGTGCAGTTCGCCCCCATTCAATTCGCAAATCCAACGGTGATGGGAAGAGCCGATTTCCGGCACGACACCGATCAGCATTTTCAGCCGCGCGAGACGGTCCTTTACGAAGATTTCCCGAGCGCGCGACGGCACCTCCACATAGCCGGCTTTTGAGACCCGGGCCAATTCCCGGCTGACCGTGATGGGATCGCGAATGTCTTCCAGCGTGTGCGAGCAAATGGAAAAGTCGAAGTAATCGTCCGGCCACGGCCAATTGCCCTCGCACGCATCGAAAATATGCCAATTCTCTTCCGAGAAACGCTCGGCTTCGCCCGGCGTTAACGTCTCTTCGGCGCGGCGCGTGGCATAGGGCATGATGTCCAGCACATGAGTGGCCGGATTGAACGGATTATGCCAGCCACCCACATCCAACACGCGCGGTAGGGCGCGGCATTGTTCGATAAGCTTGGTCAGGTTGGAACGCAGTATCATGAATGGTTGCTTAGCACCGGACAGCGTCCGGCAGCAACCGGCCAGCAGGAATGCGATGCGGACCTTAGGTTAAATCGCTGAAGGCAGCCGCCAATTGGTCGCGCTGGTTGAGCAGCACATTGCCGGCCGGGCGTTCGCGATAGAGCTGGCGGTCGAGACGTTCGACCCGATCATAGAGCTTTTCGCTGCGGGTCAGCAATTCGAGCAGGCGCTCCGGCAACAAATTGTGTCCTTCGAGTTTGCGGCCGCGGCAAATCTCTTTCGCACCGAGACGGTATTTGTCTTGCGCCGCTTCTTCTTCGGTCATCTCACCTTCATCGACCGCACGCTGAACAAGCAGCCAAGATGCCACTTGCATCAGCCGCGTCGTCAAACGCATGCTTTCGCCCGCATAGGCCAACGCCCCGACACGCGGCAAGTCTTTGGAATCCTTACGACCGTCCCCGTCCAAATAAGCGGCCGCTTCCTCCACGAGGGACATACCGTCGGCGAAAGTGCGCGCAAATAATTGCGACGACATAAATTCTTTCGCGGACAACCCCTGAGCGTCGCTGTTTTGTTCGATATTATCTGTAGTCATTGGTCGGGTACTCTTGTTGGCATTTGCTTCTCGCCCCGAATCACCAACTCTGCCGCTATCATTTCCGCCTTAAGCGGATTTGACAACTGTGAGAGTCCAGAACTGGGACATTGCCGAGTACCCATGCAAAAAAGGAGCCGCGGGGGGCGCGGCTCCAAGTTTCACAGTGAGGCGTCAAACTGGAGTGGACAGGAACCACTCCGGACCCGAATACAACGGATCGTGGGAGCACTATGGGCCGAAACTGGTTAACAAAATCTTACCCGCCCCAAACCTTGTTAAACATAAAAGGCGTGGACGGCTGTAAAGGGGGCTGGCTGGTGGTGCAAACCCGCTTCTCGCCGCATGCCGGTCAGCACGCGGAACACCGCCTTTCTCTAGCAGAAAACTGGGAGAAAGCTGCCCAAAATGCTCAATTGATCGCCGTCGATATTCCCATCGGCTTGGCCGATTGTGGTAAACGGAACTGCGATGTTCTCGCGCGGAAAAAATTAGGCAAAAAAAAATCGTCCAGCGTATTTTCGCCCCCTCGGCGGGGCATGTTCCAATTTGGGACGTATGCGGAGGCAAACCGTTTCGGAAAGGAACAAGGCCCGCGCGACACCCATGGCGGCGGCATTTCGAAACAAGCCTGGAACATCACCCCCAAAATCCGTGAGGTGGACAACTGGATGACACCCCGCCGACAGAATCGCATATTCGAAGCTCATCC
>JANQMY010000177.1 GCA_028279895.1 Alphaproteobacteria bacterium | reverse complement strand
TATGTAAAGGCATCGATCGGCCCGCGCGGATTTTGAAGATCCGAGCTTTGCAGCCATCGGAAAGGGGCGGCAAATGGAACTCCTTCAATCCGGGCAGCTTGCGGCGCCAGGGCATATTTTCGGCATCATGTCCCAGATAGCTGGCAAGCGGCTCAGGAAAGGGCCCCGAATATCCGGTTTCTGCGGCCGTGGAAGCGGCCGCCTTCGGTGGCTCTACACGAACATCACTCAGCAACTCGCCATCCATCGGCGCCACGGTCGGCGCGTCTTGAGCCCCAAGACTAAAAAGGGCTCCGGCAACTTCCTCCATGTCGCGCACGAGCTTGCGCGACGCCGGAGAAAGCGCCAAATGCGTGGCCACCAGTATCGAAGGCGTCTCGGACAGCGTGCCGGCGCTGTACTCAAGCAGTAATTCCTCGAGTTTTTTGGGCGCGTTCATTTAAGGTTCCACCTTAGATAGAAAAATTAAGCCTTTGTTTTCAAAAAGAAACAAGGTCTCTATCAAATCTTAGCTGTTTTCCATTCGCTATTTTTACGCGGCAGCCCCTGCAATGGATCACGGCAAAACCCCTTGAAATCCGCCAGTGCTTGAACCCACTTGGTGAGGCAGATAGGTTGGCCCACCAATATTCCTCACCAAAGAGACCTCACCCCATGTCCATCAAAACGAGTATGCTCGAGGTGATCGGCAATACCCCGCTGATCCGCCTTAAAAAGGCGTCTGAACTCACCGGCTGTGAAATACTTGGCAAGGCAGAGTTCATGAATCCGGGGCAATCGGTGAAGGACCGGGCCGCACTGTTCATCATTCAGGACGCGATCGACAAGGGACAGCTGCGCCCCGGTGGCGTTATCGTCGAAGGCACGGCGGGCAATACGGGCATCGGCCTGGCCCTGGTGGGGAATGCCATGGGCTTCCGAACCGTCATCGTCATCCCCGAGACCCAAAGCGAAGAAAAAAAGGACATGCTGCGCTTGGCCGGCGCGGAACTCATCCAGGTGCCGGCGGTTCCTTACAAGGACCCCAACAATTACGTGAAGTATTCCGGTCGCCTTGCCGAAAAACTGAACCAGGTCGAGCCCAACGGCGCGATTTGGGCCAATCAATTCGACAATGTGGCCAATCGGGACGGCCATGTAAAAACCACCGGACCGGAAATCTGGGAGCAAACCGACGGCAAGGTGGATGGCTTCACCTGCGCCATCGGGACCGGCGGCACGCTTGCCGGAGTCGGACTGGCCCTCAAGGAAAGAAACGCCAGCATTCGCATTGCGGCAGCGGATCCGATGGGGGCGGCCATGTACAATTTCTACAAGCATGGAGAGCTTAAGGCTGAGGGCACCTCTATCACCGAAGGCATCGGTCAGGGGCGGGTGACCAAGAATCTCGAGGGCGCACCGATTGACGACGCCTACCAAATCCCCGATGACGAAGCCCTGCCCATCGTGTTCGATCTGCTGACGGAGGAAGGGCTCTGCCTCGGCGGGTCCAGTGGGATCAACGTGGCCGGTGCCATTCACATGGCGCAAGACCTCGGCCCGGGCCACACGATAGTCACGGTGCTTTGCGATTATGGCACCCGGTATCAAAGCAAACTATTCAACCCGGCCTTCCTGAAAGAAAAAGGCCTGCCTGTGCCTAATTGGTTGGACCGGGGCCCGCAACTTTCCGATGACTTCAGGAAGGCCGCATTTGAGTAAGATCTCCGGCGGGCTCGTCTCGACCGATTGGCTCGCCGATCACCTCAACGATCCAGCCGTGGTGATCGTCGATTTCTCCTGGTACCTGCCAGATATGAACCGCGATGCTCGGGCGGAATATGAGTCGGCTCATATCCCCGGGGCAGTATTTGTCGATATAGATGAAATCAGCGATCAGACTTCGCCCCTGCCCCACATGATGCCGTCGCCGGATGTGTTCGAGGCGGAAATGTCGAAACGCGGCCTGGGCAGCGACCACACCATAATTTGCTACGACGGCGCAGGACTTTTCAGTGCGGCCCGGCTTTGGTGGATGTGCCGGACAATGGGACACGATCAAGTAGCCGTCTTGAACGGCGGCTTTCCAAAATGGCAGTCTGAGGGCCGTCCCGTGAGCCGGGATATTGCAATAAGGCCGCCTGCGTCGTTTAAGGTCCGACCGCGGGCGCCTATGGCCATGTCGGCCGACGACATCAGTACACGATTGACCGATACGATGCTTCAGATTGCCGATGCGCGCGGACCGGCGCGCTTTCACGCCCGCGAACCCGAACCGCGCAAGGCGGTGCGCGGCGGCCATATTCCCGGCTCGAAAAACGTCCACTATGCCTCGCTGCTCAACTCGAGCGGCGAGCTCTTACCGGCCGCCGAGATACGGGACCGGTTTATCGCGGCGGGCCTCAACCCGGAAAAACCCATCGTCGCAAGCTGCGGCTCAGGCCTTACGGCCGCGGTGTTGCGCTTGGGCCTGCATCAGCTTGGCGCACCCGATGGCGGACTGTATGACGGGTCCTGGGCGGACTGGGGTTCCCGACAAGACCTTCCGATTGAGACGTAAACGTGGCCAATTCATCGGCAAGCCCCGTATCGACCGTTGTCACTTTTCTCGAAATGACGACGCCGCCGAAGGATACAAAGCCTGATTTTGGGGCCCGTGATATCAGGCTCACCCACCAAAGGAAGCTGCCTCTCCCTCTTTATCGGCAGCTCTATGACGCGGTTGGCCGAGACTATTTGTGGGTGAACCGCAAATGGTGGAGCGATGAAAAGCTGGCCGCTACCATCCATGACGATGGCGTGGAGATTCACTGTCTGTATGCAGATGACCAAATCGCCGGCTTCACCGAAATCGATTTCCGCCTAACGCCGGATGTGGAAATAACGTTCTTTGGTTTGTTACCACAGTTTCTCGGTAAGGGGATGAGCAGGCCCTTCTTGGACACTGTATTGCAGCGAGCATGGCGCGCACCGACAACGCGTGTGCACCTTCAAACCTGCACCCACGATCATCCGGCAGCTCTGCCTCTGTATCAGAAAGCGGGTTTTACGGCTTTCGGTCGCACAACGGAAACTCTAGTACCCTTTCCGGACGACAGCTCTTATTGATCCAAGATCTGACTTAAAAATTCTTTGGTCCGCGCATGCTTGGGACGCTCAAAGAAATCCGAGGGCGCAGCATCCTCCAAGACTTGCCCTTCATCCATGAACAAGATGCGATCCGCCACGGTCCGGGCAAATCCCATTTCGTGCGTGACCACGATCATGGTCATGCCGCCCTTCGCAAGGTCCAGCATCACGTCCAGAACCTCTTTGATCATCTCCGGATCCAATGCCGATGTCGGTTCATCGAATAACATGACTTTCGGGTTCATACACAATGACCGGGCGATGGCGGCCCGTTGTTGCTGGCCGCCCGACAGTTGGCTGGGGAATTTTTGCGCCTGCTCCGGAATGCGCACGCGCTCCAACAACGCCATGGCACGCTGTTCCGCTTCTGCCTTCGCGACATTGCGGACCTGAATCGGCGCCAATGTGCAGTTATCCAAGACCGTCAGGTGCGGAAACAGATTAAACTGCTGAAACACCATCCCGACCTCCCGCCGAACCTCATCGATGATGCGCAGATCTTGCGCCAAGAGCTGGCCATCCACTTTGATGATCCCGCTGTCATGAGCTTCAAGACGATTGATACACCGGATCAAAGTCGACTTTCCTGAGCCGGACGGTCCGCATACGACAATTTTTTGCCCCGCCGATACGGTCAGGTCTACATCCCGTAAGACGTGAAGGTCGCCGAACCACTTGTTCAATTTGGAGATCTCGATGATCGCCTGGCCAGAGGACTCAACCACTCGATTCACCTCATATGTGTCAGCGCAGCTCGGTCAGATTGAGATTGACCGAGCGATGCTTCAAGACGGACGGAGTAACGCGACATGGCGAAACAAAAAACCCAGAACACAAACGCAACAAATACATACCCGGTCGCTGCCGTTTGCGCGGAGAACCAGACCGGATCGGTCAAGTTCACGGTGATGACACCCAACATGTCGAACAATCCAATGACATAAACAAGCGATGTGTCTTTAAAGAGCCCCACGAAAGTGTTCACAATGCCCGGCAGCACGTGGCGCAGGGCTTGCGGCAGAACCACAAACACCATGGCGCGCCAATAGCCCATCCCAAGGGAGAGCGCTGCCTCAAGCTGCCCTTTGGGCACCGCCTGAAGGCCGCCTCGCACCACTTCGGCCATATAGGCTGAGCTAAACAGAGCCACCACAACCAACGCCCGCACCAATTTGTCCACGGACACACCGGCGGGGAAAAACAAGGGCAGCATGTTGCTCGCCATAAAAAGAAATATGACCAAAGGCACTGCGCGCCAAAACTCGATAAACGCAACACTCGCCAGGCGCACCACCGGCAGCGAAGACTGCCGCCCTAATGCGAGCAATATGCCGAGCGGCAGGGAGGCCACGATCCCGACAAAGGCGACCACAAGGGTGATCAACAGGCCGCCCCATAGATTGGTTTCCACGTAAGGCAGGCCCAGTACACCGCCGACCAGCAGGAGCGCCGCCAAAAATGGGAACACCGCCAACAGGAATAGGGCGGCAAGGCCTTTTCGGGGCGCCTGCCGCCAAGCAAGCCAGGCAAGCGTGCCACCACCTAGCGCAAAGACCAGCAACACGCGCCATTGCTCAGCAGACGGAAACCTTCCGAAGACGAACTGGTTAAACTTTGCCCCCACGAAGGGCCAGCAGGCGCCTGCGTTGGCCGCCCGGCACGACGTGCCGTCGCTACCAAACCACGTGGCCGATACCACTGCCCAGTCCAGGACAGGCAACACTGTCGCCACCAGGACGATCAACAATCCAATGGTGACCGCCGCATCCAAACGGGTCGCGAACAAATTGCGACGGGCCCAATGCAGCGCGCCTATGGTGGGAACCTGCTCTTTCATGCGCGCATTCCGCCCGTGTCGGTGCGGGCATAATAGAGGTTCATCGCAAGAGAGGTGAGAAGGCTCAGCGTCAGATAGACGATCATCGCGATACTGAGCACTTCAATGGCTTGCCCGGTCTGGTTCAGCGTGATGCCTGAAATGGATACCAATTCGGGATAGGCAATGAAGACTGCCAATGACGAATTCTTTGTGAGATTGAGGTATTGGCTGGTTAGCGGCGGAATGATGACGCGCAGCGCCTGGGGCAACACCACAAACCGGAGCAACTTCGCCGGCCGCAATCCCAATGCCCGGGCGGCTTCAACCTGTCCTCTCGGAACCGATTGGATACCGGCCCTCACGATTTCAGCCACAAACGCCGCCGTGTAAAGCGTGAGCGCCAGCAGCAAAGCCAGAAATTCAGGGCTAAGCGTGGCGCCGCCCTCGAAGTTAAAACGGCCAAGTGCCGGCATACTGAGCGCAAGCCCACCCGCCTCGAAGATCAGGGTTGGAAAGTGGAGACCGCGATTGTCGAGAAAGACCATCCCGCCCAAAGAATAGGCTTGTTGTGGGAACGGCAGCGTCCGCAGCACGCCGAAATAGAGAAAGAAAATCTGAAGCAGCAGCGGCACATTCCGCAACACCTCGATATAGGCCGTGGCCAGCCGAGAAAGCAGCCAATTGGACGACAAACGCGCGATACCTATTGCGAACCCAAGAATGGTTGTGAGCACGATCCCGATGACGGCGACCGCCATCGTGTTGACAAAACCCACATAAAGCGCGCGGCCGTAAGACGAGGTTTCGCTGTACTCGACCAAACGCTGGCTAATCACAAAGCCGGACGTCGTATCCAGAAAGCCGAAGCCGGATGCAATACGCTGCTGGCTAAGGTTTTCACTAACATTCGAAACGATACTGACCGCGATCCACAACAACGCCACAACCAAGGCGGCCTGGAAGACGTATCCGCGATAAGTTTCGTGAAACCAAAAATCTTTGAACTTAGAGGTCAGTGAGGCGGAACGATCGTTCGACATAGGGGCGTCAGTCATTCGGCCTCATCGGATGGGCGGGGCATACTGCAAGCCCCCGTCGGTCCAGAGCGCATTGAGACCACGCTCAATCTTCAAAGGCGACTCCCGCCCGACGGTCTGCTCGAACACCTCTCCGTAATTGCCGACCAGTTTGATGATGTTGTAGGCCCAATCATTCGACAGCCCCAAGCCCTCACCAAACGCCCCTTCCAGGCCGAGCAGCCGCCGTATCTCGGGATTAGGCGACGCCCGCATCTCATCGACATTCGAAGAGGTCACACCCAATTCTTCGGCCGTGACCATTGCGTTATGCACCCATCGCACAATATCCGCCCACTGAGAATCTCCTTGGCGCACCGATGGCCCAAGCGGCTCCTTCGAAATGATTTCAGGTAAGATCTTATGTTCATCCGGGCGCTGAAACTTCAAGCGGTCGGCGTAGAGACCGGATTGGTCCGTGGTGTAGACATCACATCGGCCAGCATCGTAAGCGGCAACCACCTCATCGCTTTTTTCGAAGGCAACCAGATCGAAATCCATCCCATTGGTTCGGAAATAGTCGGAAATGTTAAGCTCCGTCGTCGTGCCGGAATTGGTGCACACTGTGGCGCCGTTAAGCTGCGTTGCCGTAGTGACATTCGAACTCTTCCGCACCATCATGCCTTGGCCGTCATAGTAATTGACCGCCACGAAGTCGAGACCGAGATTGGTATCCCGCGACATCGAAAACGTGGTGTTGCGGGACAACACGTCAATCTCACCTGACTGCAGCGCGGTGAACCTTTCCTTCGACGACAGCGCGGTGAATTTCACTTTGGAGGAATCTCCAAAAACCGCCGCCGCGACCGCCCGGCAAAACTCGGCGTCGATGCCGGTCCAATTGCCTTGATCGTCAGGGCTCGAAAAGCCGGGCAATCCCTGACTGACACCACATTGGACGAATCCCTTAGACCGGACTTGATCCAGCGTTCGGCCGGACGGCGCCGAAGAGCCACCGGATTGAGAAGCCCCGGCCTGTGGTGTCCCGGTCTGGGTTGCAACCGTCCCACCGCCGTCACAGGCAGCCACAAGCATCGTGAGGCCGACCGCAAGCCCCTGAAACCTTTTCATATCTTCCGCTTATCCCAAACGCTTGCGCGGCGTCTGCCATCCTGTCAAAACCCCCTAGTTTGTGACACATTTTCGGCCGACAACAAAGCACACCGGTTGTGAAGTAGCAGGCCGCGCCGAAAAGGACGCCATCGTTAGGTATACAGATGAAAGAAGATACGGAAATCGTCAGCAAGGGACGCGACATCGAAGACGACATGAGAATCGTCAACGCGCCGGTCTTTCATGCCTCGACGGTGCTTCTGCCCAACGCGAAGGCGCTCAAGTCCCACGACCTGAAATACAATTATGGCCGCCGGGGCTCGCCGGCAAGTTTTGCCTTCAAGAAATCCCTAGCGGAGCTGGAGGGCGGATATGACGCTGTCCTCACACCGTCGGGTTTGGCCGCGATCAGCACCGCCATTCTGACTTTTGTCAAAGCCGGGGACCATATTCTGGTGACGGACAGCTGCTACGCCCCCACGCGCCGTTTCTGCGAGGTGATGTTGAAGCGGCTAGGCATCGAAACGACTTTCTATGACCCGACGATCGGTGCGGCGATCGATCGGTTCTTCCGCGATAACACCCGCCTGGTGTTCTGTGAGTCCCCCGGATCGCAAACTTTCGAAGTGCAGGATATGCCGGCCATCTCCAAGGCCGCCCATGCGAAGGGGATATTGGTCATTGCGGACAATACATGGGCCTCTCCCTATTTCCATAAGCCGCTTACCTTGGGGGCCGACATCTCCCTGCAGTCGATCACGAAATATGTGGGTGGCCATTCCGACTTGCTGATGGGATCGATTACCGCACCGAAGAAACATTGGGACGCCTTGTTCCACACTCACAGCATCCTCGGTTCCTCCGTCGGGCCTGACGATGTGTATTTGGCTCAGCGGGGGTTGCGCACCTTGGCGGTTCGCATGCGTCAGCATCAAGAAAATGCGTTAAAGGTGGCGCAATGGCTTGAAAACCGTCCCGAGGTGAAGAGGGTGCTTTATCCGGCTCTGCCCAGCCACCCGCAACACGATCTTTGGAAGCGCGATTTTGCAGGCGCGTCAGGTACTTTTGGCGTGGTGTTGACCACGCCGCCCTCAGACGCTGTGGAATCCATGCTGGACGGCTATATTCATTTCGGAATCGGCTATTCCTTCGGCGGCTATGAGAGCCTGGCGATTACCGTGGATCCCTCCACTTCCCGCAGCGCTACTTCATGGGATAGTTCGAAAACCGGTCTTCGTTACCATATTGGCCTGGAAGACCCAGACGACCTCATCGCGGACCTTGAAGCCGGCTTTGCACGTTTGAAAGAAAATACGCCATGACAGATTTTACGCCAGTGGATGGCTTTGCGCCCCAAAGCCCGGAAGCGGCCCTTGCAGAAATCAAGTTCGACGCCAATGGCCTTGTCCCGGCCATCGCGCAGGACGCCCATAATGGCGAGGTTTTGATGCTCGCCTGGATGAACGCGGACTCTATTGCGCAGACCCTGCAGACCGGGTGGGTCACCTATTGGTCCCGGTCGCGAAAAGAGTTTTGGCGCAAAGGCGAAACATCCGGTCATTTCCAGAAATTAGTCGGCTTCCGCATCGATTGCGATGGCGACACGCTCTTGCTTTCCGTGGACCAAACGGGCCCGGCCTGCCACCTGGGCACAAGAAGCTGCTTTAGCCGGCAAGCGAAAGAAAACGCTCTGATCGCCGACGGCTAGTCCTCTTGCACGGCCCCATCAATGGGCTATGAATTCACTCAATGAGTCTTAACACCGCGAGGAAATTGTATGGCCGTAGAAGTGAAGTCCGATGTCACGGGCAAGGTATGGAAAATCGAAGCCAAAGCAGGAGACGCCTTGGAAGAAGAAGACCCCATCGTCATTCTTGAGTCCATGAAAATGGAAATACCGGTATCCGCCCCATCGGACGGCAAGGTGGTGGAACTTCTTGTGGCCGAAGGGGACCCGGTCAAAGAAGGGCAAACCGTGGCGATCTTCGAGTAGCCCGCCGCCTAGGAAACACCGAAGACGGATTTCAGATGCGGGTTGAGGAACTTGCCGTCCGGGTCCAACCGCTGTCGCAAAGCCAAAAAATCGTCCCACCGCGGATAGAGTTCCGCAAAGTCTGCCGCTGTCAAACTATGCAGTTTGCCCCAATGGGGCCGTCCTCCATAGGCGCGGAAGATGGCTTCACAGCCGTCGAACAGTTTTTTGTAGCGTTGCTTGCCGTATTGGTGGACCGAGATCGTAACGCTCGGCCGGCCATAAAACGGGCTTAACCAGATGTCGTCTTCGGCAACCCGCCGAAACTCAATCGGGAACATGACATTAATACGCCGACCGCGGATGAAGGCGGCAATCTCCCGCACGCAATCCGCGCCGTGTTCGGCCGGAATGGCATATTCCATCTCGTTGAACAAAACCGTCCGGGGACTTGGAAAGGCCTCGCAACTCCACCGCACCCGTGTCGATTCCCCCGAAGCCGTGGTGAGGTAACGTTGAAGTGACGCCCGCAGGAACGGGATGAAACGTCCGGCCTCGCAGGCCAGCTGCATGACTTTGTTCTCGGCGCTGCGCATAGAACGCAGTTCAGGCGGCCGCGGGTCCGGCGCCCCTTTTTGCGTTTCGTTGAGCGTCTTAACAATCACATGATCCGCATACGGAAACCAGAAAAACTCAAAATGGCGGTTGGCATCGTCGAAGGCATCAAGCCTGTTGAGGCAATGCCCAACCTCCATCGGGTAAACATGCTCCTCCAGCTTGTAAGCCGGTCGACAGCGCAATCGGACTTGTGACATCACGCCCAGAGCGCCAAGCGATACACGCCCGCCTTCAAACACGTCCGTGTTCTCGTCAGGCGTACAGCGCAGCACATCACCATTGGCTGTTACCAGCCGAAAGGCAGCAAGCTGCGTAGACAAACTGCCCAGTGCCCGCCCGGTTCCATGGGTGCCCGTGGCAATTGCGCCGGTGATGGTCTGTTTGTCGATATCACCTTGATTGGCCAATGCCAGGTCATAATCCTTCAAGGGCAGCCCTAAAGCGCTAATCGTGGTGCCGCCGGCAACATCCACCTGGCGCTTGTCGAAGCTGAACAGCTCGACGCCCGTAAGGCCGTCCATTTTGATGATCGTGCCGTCAGTCTCGACCAATGGCGTGAAAGAATGGCCGCTGCCCGCGACACGCACCGTCCCCCTTGCGCGCCGAACAATGCCGCTCAGGTCTTCTTCCGACGTCGGCGTCTCGACCTTCTTGGGCGAGCATTTCACCCACCCAGACCAATTCGCCCAAGACTTCTGCGCCATGGATCCACCTTCTCCGTCCACCCCCCACAAGAGAAGCGTGGCGAGACCATCCCCAATTGTTTCATGTTATCATGGTTGTCCGGCTGGACTGCAAGAGTCCGAAGAAACCCAATATTCTCATATAGTTACAACAGTTCTATTGAGGCGGCCCCAGCACACATTTTCCAAACGTCCGTCCAAGACAAACTTGCTCGAAACGAACCCTGCGCATTGCCGCCAGACGACAAAGCCCGGTCTGGCAATTGCCCCCGAGCCGGGATAGGAGTTGGGACCAATGTCACCACAGCCGGTTGGGGAGTGATTGCTTTCGTGAGTAAACAGATTCGAATTCTGATCGTTGACGGATACGACAAACCCGGCAGAGCCGAATTGGAGAGCTTCGGTTGCGCGCAAGCGGCACCGCTGTATCGGGACATGCTTTCCGCCTGCTTGCCCCCGGACGTGACGATCGAGACCGACATCGCCTACCCCGCCGACGCCGACACAGCCCTGCCTCAGGGACAAGATCTGCGGAAGTATCATGGGGTGGCGTGGACCGGATCAAGCCTCACCATTCATAAGAACGAACCTCGGGTGACGCGCCAGATCGACTATGCGCGCGCTATTTATGCTTCAGGCGTACCCCAGTTCGGCAGTTGCTGGGCCGCGCAAATCGCCGCCGCCGCGGCAGGCGGTGTGTGCAGCGCCAATCCGAAAGGGCGGGAATTCGGATTATCAAGGAAGGTTCACCTTACCGAAGCAGGCCGATCTCACCCTATGTATTTTGGCAAATCGTCCGCATTCGATGCATTCACCGTACATTACGACATAGTGGAAACGCTGCCTCCCCAAAGCCGCTTGTTAGCTTCCAACCAGATGACCGATGTGCAAGCTCTGGACATCGAGCATGCGGGTGGATCTTTTTGGGCCGTGCAATATCACCCGGAGTTTACGCTGGACTACATGGCCCACCTGGCCGCCGGACGAAAACAGAGTTTGATCGACGATGGACACTTCAGCGGATCTGAAAGCGCCGATGCCTTTATCGGCGACTGGATGGCGCTGCACCAAACACCCCAACGAACCGACATTGCTTGGCGCCAAGGAATCGATGACGATATTCTGGATACGGATATTCGCTTCGCCGAGGCACGCAACTGGCTTGCGCACAAAGTAATGCCGCGCGTGTCCTAGAACCCCCTCCCCTAAAGGGCAACGCGGCACCGGTCTTACGGCTACCAGTCTATTTGCGCGCGGACATTAAAGGCATCAAACCCGTTATTGCCATTAGCGTCGGCGCCGATATCGGCATCCCCCAAGGTTTGATTTTTCACATCGCCATTTGCGTAGTTGAAACTCAGCAAGGTATGCCGGTTCAGCCACCAATTGAGCGCCACAATATGCTGGGTAAGCTCGCCCCCCTGCTGCGTGCCGTCCGACAGATCCAGCGTGTCGTACCGATAGGCAATCTGCAGGGCGCCCCAGCCGCCTGCTCCAACCGGATTATCGACCCTTGGCCGCCCAAACTTCCCCTTGCTGTAGGTGCGGCGGCCACCGAGGAAATAGCCCGCATCCACATACCAGCCGTTGAAGGTGAAGTCGTCAGCGGAGGTATCGACCTGGACCTGGCCCCATTCGCCTTGAACATGCAGCCCGCCCCAGCGCCAAGCCCCTTCAATGCCATAGAACAGATCTTCGTCATTCGCCTCTAAGATCTGCTGCGTTTCAACGATTTCGTCGTCGGTGATATGGACGAAGGGGCGTTGTTCGTAATCGATGTCCGAATCCGTATCGCCCAAGGCGCGGCTGCGTACCGACCCGCCCAGATGAAACAGATTGTCATTCACGCGCGTCCAAGTGGCCAAGCGACCGGCCAGGGTTCGCCCTTCTTGGGGTTGCGCGACATCGTCGTTGAAGCCGCCACGAAACGCCCCTAAATCGATCGCGTATCCCACATTGTTAACTTCACCGTCATAACTCAACATGATGCCGAGCAAGCGCGTCAGCGCAAAGGCATCCGTAAAGGCCGCACGCTCGGCAAACGTCGTAAACCGCGAAGATGTCAGCTCGTCCAATGAATTGGGAATTTTGGTCTGGCCCACCAAAACCTTCACACCCCCAAGCGCATCGCCCGCATACTGAATGTTGGCATCTTCCACCGAGACATCGTTATCGGAGAAATCCGCCTCGAACTTGTATTTTATGACCTTCCAAGCGCGCCCTTGGATACCAAGCCGGGCGCGCCGCGCCTCTGTCCCCTCCACATCCAGATTGCCGAGATCGTCTTCGACGAAGCCCGCATCCACTTGAAGCCGGCCGCGAAGATTGGCTTCGAATTTGCCGTCACAACTGGCAAATTGGGGGGCCGGATCGAACTTCCACTCAACGCATTGGTCATCGTTTTTCGGCGACACCTGATTGGCTTCGATTTCCGCCACCTGATCACGGAGCGCGTCTATCTGGCGCTGCAATGCGTCTAGGCGGTCCGCCTGAGCCGGCGACGCAAAGGCAAGCGTGCATAACGCTGCCCCGCTGATGGCCCAGGGTCTGAATCCAACGTGAGACATCGAAAAAATCCCCTTATGCGTTGACGGGCCGGTACGGAATAGACGGTACATGACCTCGATTTATTCCCGCGAATCGCTCCGAAAACCTAGCAAGACGAGCGGCACGAGCAAGGTCTGTCCGCGGGCCCGTCACTTCGGGACGGCACGCCGTGTGCTCGGGTGTCTCAAAAATGCGGTCGTGTCAATCATCTGTGCTTCCTGAGAGATGGGTTGCACTTTATACCGGAGACATAGGTAACAGTTTTCGGCCTTTGCGAGGAGAGCAAGGTGCCGTGGAAGGAGTGTTGTC